>JBCCMF010000397.1:0-3929 GCA_039026435.1 Bacteroidota bacterium | reverse complement strand
GTAGTATTTACGGCGTGGCCCGCTGCCCACGTCGCGCCAACTGCTCTCCAGCAGGCCGTCGTTTTGGAGGCTGTGCAAGACCGGGTAGAGCGTGCGGGTGGTCCACGTCATCTGGCCGTCGGTCAGGTATTTGACGCGCTGGATGATTTCGTAGCCGTACGTCTCGCCCTCAGAGACAATGGAGAGGATGAACGGCTTGATGGAAGCGGAGACGAGCGCCTTGGGGATCATAGGTCGCAGTGCGATGTGCGTCGTAAATCGAGTTATGTCGCACTACGACGTATGTTGTGATGGGGAAGTTACGGCATGCGTCAACTTTTTCTTGAGGAGGTGCCAGAATGCACGAATGCCCGGCCCGCGGGTGGTGAGACGGGCACCTTGTTGGCTGAGGATTTGCTAGGGTAAGCGTCGGTGCCTTCGGTTGCCTGGACGTTCATTTTTGGAGCGCAAGAACGAACCAAAAACGCTTGTCGATCTCGAAACGCTCAGCGGACTTCCCTGCGCGCACATCCGCACCTAGCGAGCCGCCAGGTTGGCGGGTACTTCGCGCTGGTGTGCTGTTGCTCGCTAGCTGAACGCTGCCCGTCCGCTCTTCCCACCGCGCTCCGGGCACGAGATCGACGCTAGCGGCTCACATGCGTTCGGCATTCGGTGGGCAAGCCGCTTCTTCGTGAGGGATGGCACCCCGCCGTAGGGGCGCACGGCGGTGCGCCCGCACGAGGCCTACCGCCACGCCCGTAGCGTCGTCTGCCCGGACAACGCCCGCAAAGGCACTCGCCCGGCTTGCACCTGACACGCCTTCGCAGGATCTTACTCCCGGCAACGCAGCGCAACCCACGCACGACCATGAAGCTAGGAGCATCCGACGTGACCAAGGCGGTGGCCGCCGAGGTCACCAAGGTGGGCATGATGACCGTCCTGAGCCACAGCGGCGTGGCGTTTGCCGTAGGCGTGGGCGTCGTCGAGGTGATCAAGGCCGTGTGGCCCAACCGCACGTTCGCGCAAGAGCACGACAAGCTGCGCGCCCGCATGGAGCGCTGCCTGCTAGCCAAGGGCCTGCGCGACACGCTGCCCAAGGACGACGCCTGCTACCTGCTCACGCACTTCGGCGGCCTGCCCGACTTCGTCAAGCACGGCGAAGACCCCACGCAGATGGCCGAGGCGCTGCTTCAGCGCCGCCCGAAATACCACGTGCGCCATCCCCGCGAGACCGAGGCCATCCTCGAAGCCTTCTTCGAGAGCTATGCCGAGATGCCAGACACCTTGCACAAGCTGGCGCGAGCGTTCCGGCTGGAGGTGCGCGCCTGGCAGCAGAACGTGGACGCGACGCTGCTTCGCCTGGAGCAGGCCGAGCGCCCCGAGGGCGTCACGGCGGAGCAGCTCAAGGCCGTGCTGCTGGAGGTGTTGGACGGCAACGACTTCTACGACCCCCGCGACGACCTCGCCCGGCGACAGCGCCGCCGCACCCGCCACGGCGCCTCGCCCCGGCAGCTGCTCGACGCTCGCAACGAGGTCGTGCCCTACTGGACGCCCAATGGCGACACGCGCTTTGCCGACTTCACAGCGTGGCTCACCGCTGACGAGCCGTTCAGCGTGCGCGTGATTGAAGGCGCGGGCGGCCTAGGCAAGACGCGCTTCATGCTCGAAGCCTGGACCCGGGCGCAGGCCGACGGCTGGAAGGGCGGCTTCCTCGCCCGCGACCTCTCCACCCATAGCGACCGCTCTGTGGACTTTGGCGCCTTCCAAGAGCGCATGGAACGCCGCGCCACCCAGGCCGAGGCGCCGCCGCTCCTCGCCATCGTGGACTACGCCGAGGACCGCCCGCTCGTGACGGCCCGCCTGCTGGATGCATGGTGGAACGACGACGCCCTACGCCCGCGCCGCGTGGTCCTGCTCACCCGCAGCGTAGCCGTGCTCCGCCAAGCCCTGAACCGCCGCGAACACACCGACGAGGCCCTGCGCGACATCCTCACCCTCATTCCCAAGCCAACCACCGCGCCCGAGCCCGATGCCCTGCTGGACGTGCAAGGCGACGAGCTACGCCTGCCCCCAGGCCAACGGCGGGCGTTCTTCGTGCACATCCAGAAAGCCCTGGCTGAGGCCTTGGAGGCCGATGTGCCCGACCTCTACTTGGACGATGCCTTCTTCGACGACCAGCCTCACTTTGGGCTACCGCTCTACCTCATCGCCGCCGCGCTCCAGTCGTTCTCCGGCCATCCCGCCACCGACAAGGCCGACTTGCTGACCGCGCTTGTGGACCGAGAGACCGCCCACCTGGCGCGCTGCCTGGATGACCTCGGCCGCAATCTGCCCGGCAGCAAGCACCCCGCCTTGCGCGGCGTGCTGGCGTTGGCGACGCTGGCGATGGCCGCCCGCTCCGACCAAGCCACGCTGGCGCAAGCCCCCACGCTGGAGGCGCTGATGGACGAGAGCGGCCTGAGCGCCGCCGTGCCTACCGTGCACCATGCCGACTTGGCTGACCTGCTGCGCGACCTGTACCCGCCGCCGCCCGAGGTGCCGCACAGCGTAGATGCCGTGCGCCCCGATGCCCTCGGCGAGGCGTTGGTAGAAGCCGCACTACGTAAGACGCCGCGCCTCCTGACCTCCGCCTTCGCGCCGACCCGCGATGCTGCCGCGTACGCCAGCGCCGCCACCGTGCTCTACCGCGCCGGATACACGCTGTACCCTACTGAGGCCTCGGCATGGCTGGGCGGATTGTTGCGTGGCAACAAGTTCTCCAACGAGCCGGAGGAAGATCGAACAATGCTCGACCGCCGCGACGTCCGTGCAGCCCTGTTCGACATCATTCCTACAGAGACGGGCGCGTTTGGCACGCTCATGGGCGACTGCGCCAAGCCAGAAGTTGAAGCCGTGCGAGCGGGGGGCACAGTACCCAATGGAGAAGATGCGGTAAGCTATTTGAACAGCCTAAGCCTACGTCTTGCCCATGCGGGAGACAATGCAGCAGCGTTATCAGCGACAGAGGAAATCGTCAACATTCAGCGAGTGCGCTACGCCGACGATCCAGAAGCGCATGGTGGCGACCTTGCGGGTTACCTGAGTAACCTGGGTCTCCGGTACGCAGATGAAGGACGTTACAGCGATGCGTTGGAGGTGACGGAGGAAGCGCGTGATATCTACCAAGCATTGTACGCGTCGAATCGAGATCGGTACGGTTCTGATCTGGCGATGTCGCTCAACAACCTGGGATCTCGCTATTCGGAGTTAGGTCGATACGGTGATGCGTTGTTGGCGACGGAGGAGGCGGTGACGTTGCGCCGCTCGTTGTACGCGTCGAATCGAGATCGGTACGGTTCTGATCTGGCGATGTCGCTCAACAACCTGTCGGTGCATTACTCGAATGCGGGTCGATACGGTGATGCATTGTTGGCGACGGAGGAGGCGGTGAAGCTCTACCGAGCGTTGTCCGCGTCGAATCGAGATCGGTACGGTTCTGATCTGGCGATGTCGCTCAACAACCTGGGAGCTCACTATTCTGAGGTAGGTCGATACGGTGATGCATTGTTGGCGACGGAGGAGGCGGTGAAGCTCTACCGAGCGTTGTCCGCGTCGAATCGAGATCGGTACGGTTCTGACCTGGCGGCTGCGCTCAACAACCTGGGGGTTCGGTACTCGAATGCGGGTCGATACGGTGATGCGTTGTTGGCGACGGAGGAGGCTCGTGATCTCTACCGAGCGTTGTCCGCGTCGAATGCAGCTCGGTACGGTTCTGATCTGGCGAACAGTGTTGGACTGTATGCGCATCTGCTCGTAATGGTAGATCGCGGCGCTGAGGCGGTGCCTATTGCTGAGGAGGGCCTCCGCTTGCTCACGCCGCACATGCAACAGCGCCCGCATGCCCTAGCCCGTCAGCTGCAGCGCACCTTGCAAACGTACGCGCAAGCCTGTCAGCAGAGCGAGACGCCCAT
>JBCCMF010000396.1:0-3930 GCA_039026435.1 Bacteroidota bacterium | reverse complement strand
GGCGCGACTATCTAGACCGCGCCTACTACGACGAGCAGAAGGAGCTTGACATCGTCGTCGATCCCCAACTGACTTCGACCGCGTCGAGCATTGCACCGCACTTCGCCGAGTACGTGAAGCAAGTGGGCGGACAGCTGGCCGACGACCTGGGCTTCGACTTCTACGGCGACGGCCTCCGCATCTACACGACGCTCGACTCGGAGATGCAGAAGCTGGCCAAGCAAGCCGTCATCCGTAACATGGATGACCTGCAGACGGTGGTCGATTACCAGTGGAGCCGCAGCAACCCAGCGGCCAACCGCAGCACCAACGTGGAGTGGTACAAGGCGCGGACCGATTACGAGCCGTTCTCTACGTACTGGCGCGAACGCACCACCAGCGTGAACGACATGATCGACGAGACGGCGCGGTACCAGTCCGTGCGCCGCCAAGGGCTGACGAAGCAGGCCGCCATCGCGCAGCTGCGGGCCAATGAGGCGTTCATGGACTCGCTCAAGACCGTGAAGACGCGATTGGAGGCTGGCTTCGTGGCCGTCGATCCGCAAACGGGCTACGTGAAAGCGTGGGTAGGCGGCCGCAACCTCACCGACGGCTGGTACGACCACGTGGAGCAGGCCAAGCGCCAGCCGGGCTCTACGTTCAAGCCCTTCGTCTACACCGCCGCCATCGCCAACGGCTACTCGCCCATGACGATGTACCCCGACAGCGTGACCACGTTTTACGACGCCGTGGGCACCGAGTGGCGGCCGCGCAACTCCGGCGAGAGCACAGGGCAGCTGATGAGCATCCGCGACGGGCTGGCGGAGTCGAAGAACACGATCACCGCACACCTGATTAGCGAAGTCGGGCCGAAGGAGTCGGCGTTTTACGCGCGGCGCATGGGCATCCAGAGTCCGCTGCAAGAAGTGCTCTCCCTGGGCCTGGGCACCAGCGATGTGACGCTCCTCGAACTGGCCTCTGCCTACGGCACCATTGCCAACCGCGGGCTGTACAACCCGCCCGTGTCCATCACGCGCATCGAAGACCGCTTTGGCAACGTGTTGTACGAGAACACGGCGGCGCCCACCGAAGCCCTCTCCGAGGAAACGGCCGCCATCGTCTACGACATGATGCGCGACGTCATCCAACGCGGCACCGGGCGGCGCATCAACAACGTGTACGGCCTGCGCGACTATGACCTGGCAGGCAAGACGGGCACCACGCAGAACAGCGCCGACTGCTGGTTCATGATGATGCACCCCAACCTCGTCATGGGCGCCTGGGTGGGCTTCGACGACCAGCGCGTCACCTTCGCCACCGACTGGTGGGGCCAGGGCGCGCACTCCGCCCTCTTCCTCGTGGGCGACTTCATGCGCCAGGCCGTCAAGAACCCCGACCTGGGCCTAGACAAAGACCGCTACCCCATGCCGGAGGGGCTCGACATCGGCATCGACCAGACGCTGCCACCCCTCGCCGACCCCGGCCGCTCGGACGACACCAACCAAGGTGGCCGCCGCATCGGCTGGTGATTCGGTGTTGGCGGTTCGGTTCTCGGACGCCCTTCGGGCTCTTCGGGGTGCCTGCTTTGTCACCGGAGCCCATCGGAATACATCCCGCTAACTGCTACCTCAACCTCTTGAAGATCCTCCACACGGCCGACATCCACCTGGGCAGTAATGCGTACGGGCGCGTGGACCCGAAGACGGGCCTGAACACGCGGCTGCTCGACTTCAAGCGGTCGTTCCAGTTTATGGTGCAGCGCGCGCTGGAGGAAGACATCGACCTGTTCCTCTTCGCGGGCGACGCCTACCGCACCGCCGACCCCACGCCCACGCAGCAGCGCACCTTCGCCGAGTGCCTCAAGCCCATCGCCGACGCGGGCATCCCGATTGCGATGGTGGTGGGCAACCACGACCACCCGGTGTCCTACGGCAAGGCGTCCGCGCTCGACATCTTCAGCTACGTCACGGGTGAGGTGCACCTGTTTCGGAAGCCCGACAAGCAGATCATCCAGACCAAGAGCGGGCCGCTGCAATTCCTGGCGCTGCCGTGGCCCATCCGCAGCATGCTGCTGGCGAAGGAGGACTTCCGCAAGATGACGCCGCTGGAGGTACGCACCTTCATTGAGACGACGTACACGCAGTTTCTGGAGCGCGCCGTGCCGGAACTCGACCCCGCGCTGCCCGCCGTGCTGGCCTGCCACCTGAGCGCGCAGGGCGCCGAGCTCTCGGGCTCTGAACGGACGAGCCTGATCGCGCACGAGCCGAAGTTCACGGTGTCGCA
Organism: Bacteroidota bacterium; assembly: GCA_039026435.1. GTDB lineage: Bacteria > Bacteroidota > Rhodothermia > Rhodothermales > JBCCMF01 > JBCCMF01. Next base: position 1,668 of record JBCCMF010000396.1, on the reverse strand, counting down.
ACTGGCACAGCCGGGCATCGACTATGTGGCCCTGGGGCACATCCACCGGCACCAAGACCTGAACGCAGGCAAGGCGCCGCCCGTGGTCTACAGCAGCAGCATCGAGCGCATCACGTTCAAAGAGTGGGAGGAGACGAAGGGCTTCGTCATTGTTGAGATCGACACGTCGGGTGCCGAGAAGCAGACGCGCTATACGTTCGTGCCCACGCCCGCGCGCCCGTTCGTCGCCGTCTACGCTGACGCCGAGGCCAGCGCCGATCCCACCACCACGATCCTGGATGCCATCGCCGCGCACGACATCGCGGACGCTGTGGTTCGGGTGCGCTACACGATTCACGAGGGGCAGGTAGGCCAGGTGGACCTCAGCCGCATCCGCGAGGCGCTGAAGCCGTGTGCCACCATCGCCAGCATCGAGCGCTCGGTGACGCTGGTGGAGCGGCAGCGCCGTACGGTGGTCACGCGCGAGTCCAGCCTGGAAGACGCGATGGGCCACTACATCACGCAGCGCGAGGACCTGCATCCGCTCCGCCACACGCTGGTGACCGCCGCCCTCGCCCTGGAAGCCGAAGACGAAGCCCGACGCCGCGATGACTCCTGACGCCCACCCGGACTTCCCCGCCGACATCCTGCACCGCGGGCTCGTCGAAACCCTCGGCATTGTGTTCGCGAAGCTCGACGCCGACGAGGTGGTGGCTACGATGCCGGTGACGCCGCGCCACCATCAGCCGTTCGGCGTGCTGCACGGCGGCGCCAGCGTGGTGCTGGCCGAGAGCATCGCCAGCGTGGGCGGCACGCTCAACTGCGGCCCGGGCAAGGCGGCGTTCGGCCTAGAGATCAACGCCAACCACGTCCGCTCGGTGCGCGACGGCGTCGTCCGCGGCGTAGGCACCCCGCTGCATCGCGGGCGGACGACACAGGTGTGGGACGTCAAGCTCTACGACGACCGTGACCGGCTCGTCTGCGTCTCGCGCTGCACGCTGGCCGTGGTAGACCGATCCTAGCTGCTGGCTTCTCGCTAGCACCGCCTTTGCTCCTGCCTGCCGATGGACCACACTACGCTGCCCGATGACTTGCCGCTGCGTCATCACGCCTCCGAGGTCCAGCTCTATCGCTATCGCATCAGTAGCGACGTGATCAGAAACCGTATCGTGCTCACCCACAACGTCATCAGTTTTCTGCGGCACGGGGAGAAAGAGTTTGTGGGCGGCGAACACCTCACGGTCGCCCCCGATCAGTTCGTGGCGATGAAGGCGGGGCGGTGTCTGATGACCGAATACACCGCCGCAGGCCAAGGCCAGTACGAAAGCCTACTGCTGTTCTTCTCGGCGGAGACCGCCAGCAGACTGCTTGCCGACGTCGACCTGCCCGTGCCCAACCAGCGCGACCAGTCGAGCTACGCGTTCGACTACGACCCGTACATCCGTGGCGTCGTCGATAGCCTCGACACCTTGTTTGCCCTAGCGATGCCAGACGCCGCCCTGGCGCGGATGCTTGAGGCCAAACTCCGCGTGCTGGTAATCTACTTGGCCGAGCGTGACGGCCCTGCGGCGGTATACCAAGCGCTCGCCCCCATCCGCGAGCCCCACCACCACATGATCGACGTCGTGGAGCGGCATCGCCTCGTCAAGCTAAGCCTCAGCGACCTGGCGTTTCTGAGCCACATGAGCG
>JBCCMF010000395.1:0-3940 GCA_039026435.1 Bacteroidota bacterium | reverse complement strand
GTTGTCGTGGTCGAGAATAGGCGCAGGTTCTTTATAGAAGGCGCGCTCGTATACGTTGCGTTTGAACGGCATCGGGAACGGAAAAAGGAGGTCAGACGAGTGGAGGAGCGATGCCCAGCGCGCGGCATGACGCCGCCAAGCATCGGATGGCACAGACGCGGATAAGGCCGAAAGAAGCGCTTTTTCGCGTGATGGCGCCTGCAACTGTGCCTCTTACGGCAAGATCCGCCCTCGCACGTCACAGGACAGTCACTTACCCAGATTCGACGAGGTTTCGATATTGCTCCTGCCGCAGGCAAGGTGCCGTGGGAGACTTGCCCTATCGCCTGGCGTTAGTGCGGCCCCTATCCACTGCCCTCCCGCCACCCGTGACCCAACGCCGACGCAAAGCGATTGCCGCCCTCGCACAGAAAAAGTATCGCGAGCGCTCCAAGCAGTTCGTCGTGGAAGGCGTGCGTGCTGTCGAAGCGGCCGTCCTCGCCCAGGCGCCGCTCGTCGAGGTGGCCGTGACGGAAGCCGCGGCCCAATCCGAGCGCGTGGCGGCCGTGCTGTCTCGGGTCGATGCCCCGGTACACCCGCTGCGCGCCCTCGACTTTGCCAAGCTCTCCGATGTGCAGACGGCACAGGGCGTGTTGGCCGTCGTCGAGATGCAGGACGCATCGGTGGCTGATCTGCGCGATGTGCCGCGTGTGCTGGCGCTGGACGGCGTCCAAGACCCCGGCAACGTGGGCACGCTCATCCGTACGGCGGCGTGGTTCGGCGTGGGCGCCATCCTCACCGCCCCCGGCACCGCCGACGTCTACAACCCCAAAGTCGTCCGCTCGGCGATGGGCAGCTTGTGGGACGTGCGCCTCGTCCGCACCCAAGACCTCGCCGACGCGTTGCGTACACTAGGCCGCCCAAGCTATGGCGCCGATCTCGATGGCACGTCTGTCGGCACGTGGGCACCCGCCTCGCCCTCGGTGATGGTGATGGGCAGCGAGGCACATGGCGTGAGCGCAGCCGTCCGCACGGTGCTCTCCGAGGCCATCGTCATCCCCGGCGTCGCCACGCGCCAAGGCACCGAATCGCTCAACGTGGCCGTTGCTGGCGGCATCCTGATGCAGGCGTGGACTGGTGTCGTATGACACTGTTTGCCGTCACGGGCGCAGCACGAACACGATCTTGGGCTCAACGCGGAGGCGTTTGGCTTGGCCCACGAACACGGCGTTACGCACGGCAGGCTCGAAGCTCTGCTTCACCGTGAGGCCCAGCATCAGGTACTCCCAGAACTGGTAGGCCCCTTCGGCGCGCAGCAGGCTCGTCCCACCGCCGATCTCGCTGCTGAGGTAGCCCACGTTGCGCTTGTCGTAGGCGAGGCGCAGCACGAACGGCCACTCGGGCGACTGCAGGCGCAGGTCGGCGTGCAGCCAGCCGCTGTTGCGCCGGTTCCACAGTCGCTCGTAGCTCAGGTCGAACCGCACCTTCTCTTTGTAGCGGTAGTTGACCGAGGTGCGCGAGCCCAGCCGAAACGCGCCCTCAGCGGTGAGGAGGTTGCGTTTGGACGTCACCGCCTCCAACGTCTCGCCCGAATCCAGGTCGAGTTCGAGGATACGCAGGCGGTCGGCTTCGTAGAGTGCACCGAAGTAGCTGGGCAGGTATTCGCTGCCGAGCAAAAGCACCTCGGCCTGCATGCGCAGGCGGCCAAAGCGCTTCGTCGGCCGGGTGCCCCGGAGGCCCACACTGCCGCCCGCGCCGTAGCCCGGCATCATGTTGAGGCTGGCAAAGCCGATGCTCTGGATAATACGATCTAGCTTAAACGGCACGCCCACATCCATACCGACCACCCACAGCGCCCCGTCATCGGTGCCGAGGATCGGCGGCAGATCGCCCGTGTCGGTCGGTGGTCTGTCGATGAAGAAGGGCTGCCCAGGGTTCGCGGCGTTGATGAAGCCACTCTCGTCGCGCTGGTCCGTTGCGGCGTTGAAGCCAATGACCAGCTTGTCGAAGGCGATGCGTGGCGTGGCGTAGGCGCGGTCGAGCGGTTGGTACGCGAAGCGGACGGCCATGACGCTGGGCGCCAGGATCTGCGCGTTCAGCGTCTCTACGCTGAGCCAGCGGCGGCGGTAGTCGATGACGGTGCCCGTTTGGGGATCGTCGAGGCTGGCCGTGTTGGTGTAGGCATCCACCTGCTGGCCGTAGCCCAGCTCCACCTCGTCGAGCGCGCCCACCCGAGCGTGCCACCCCTCGTCGTCCTTCTGACGGTATTGCGCGAAGCGCAGCCATGAGAGGTAGTCGCGCGCTTGGTCGAAGTCTTGATCGCGGAGGGTGAAGCGGCGGAAGCGCAGGTTGATCTGCAGCCCGCCCGACCAGTCGCCGTAGCGCACCACGGGCATCAGCGCCACCAGCTGGTAGCGGATGCGCTGGCCGTCGAGCCCTTCGATGTAGCTGCCCCCGGCGGCCACATCGAGGCCATACGTGAGCCGCGCCTGCGTCGTATCGGCCCAGGGCTGCGCGTGTGCCAGACTGGCGCAAGCGAGCATCAGCAGCGCTATCGCCGTTGTTGCCTTCACGCCTCCTGCTGCTCCAGGTCGCTGCGGAGGGTGTAGGTGCGCAGCTTGTAAGCCGTCTCCAGCGCCCGCTTCACCCGCGTCTGGGTGCGTTTGCCGTTGTGGATGTAGGTGACGAGCGAGCGCTGCTTGCCGGGCGTGAACGTGGCAAAGCGCGCTGCGGCGTCGGGATCGCCTTTGAGGGCAGCGTCGAACTCCTCGGGGATGTCCACAAAGTCCGGCTCGGGGTCGGCGGCGAGGGTGATGGGCACGAGGTCGCCGAGGGTGAGCTTCTGCTTTCGCACGAACGCCTTGCTCAGCGTGATCGTCCGCTCGGCATCGCGCCGCCCGTGCAGCGCCCGCCGGATAGGCGCTCCGCTGACCGTTCCTACAATCCGCCGCACCTTCGCCTCCGAAAACGCATCGCCGATGTCGATGGGCAATGGCAGGTAGTACATCCGCAGGCCCGTGGTGTGCATCATCAACGGCGCTATGAAGTCGAACGTCTCGGTCATGGCATGCGAGCGAAAAGCACATGGGCGGTGGCGCAGAAGATCGCCGTTTGCGCGGTCAGATCCAAGACAAGACGCATACAACACTCGGTGTCAACGTATCCTCTCAAAGCTGGCGACGAAGAGGTCCAGCATGGCTTGGGTCTCCTCACGAGTGCGCGAGGCAAAGCCGAGGCGGATCGCGTCTTGAGGCACGGAGCTGAACGCGTCAGAGGTGGGTACGTGCAGGCCGCGTTCGGCAGTACTGGCGCGGAGGGCGTCGAGGGTGAACGGCGGCTTCAAGCGTGCCCACACGGCGAGGCCGCCCTCGGGCACGGAGAAGTCGAGCGCGTGCCCGAGGTCTGTCTGCAGACGTTCGCAGAACGCGTTGCGGCGGGCGCGGTAGGTGGCAAGCGCTTTCTTGAGGTGCCGCCGCAGGTCGCCGCTGGTGAAGAGCATGGCGACAGCGCGCTCCATCGCCGTGTTGCCGAAGCTGTCGGTGTAGCGGCTGCGTAGCGCCACCTGCTCGATCAGCGCCTGGGGCGCCACGATGTAGCCGAGTCGCAGGCTGGGCGCCAGCGTCTTGCTGAACGACCCCACGTACGCCACGGCGCCGTGCGGATCGGAGCTGGCCACGGGCAGGAGCGGGCTGCTGGCGTAGTGGAAGTCGTAGTCGTAATCGTCCTCCACGATGGCGAAGCCGTGCCGATCGGCCAGGTCCAGCAGCTGCATCCGTCGCGCCGCACTCAGTGAGACCGTCGTGGGGTAGTGGTGGTGCGAGATGACGTACACCGCCCGGATCGGCCGCTCGGCGCAGAGCGATTCGATCACGTCGGTTTGTAGCCCATCGGCATCGACGGGCACGTAGACGAGCGTGCCGCCCGCGAGTTGGATGGTGCGGTGCCCCTCCACGAAGCCGGG
>JBCCMF010000394.1:0-3947 GCA_039026435.1 Bacteroidota bacterium | reverse complement strand
CGGATGCGCACGGACATATTGCCTCACGATGGAAAAAATATCGTCCTGCCCCCTCGTAACACTGGACGCTATACAGTACTTTTGCCGCAGGTCCCTCTTCGACCTAAAGAAGACCCCACCACGTTGTGAACACAGCCTATTCCATACTCGCTATGGTCGCCGTTCCCATCCTCTTTATGATGCTTACATGGGTGCTGGTTACCGCTTACCGGATCCTCAAGCCTGAAGAGTCGCTTCCCTACGAGTACGATGCCGCCTTCCTGCGCCAGCAGGCGACCGAGGCGGGGCACAGCATGCCCGTAGGCGTACGCGAGATCCGCGAAGACCAGCGCCACGCGCGCCGCATGTCGTTCCAGCAGGTGTACGAGTACCACGGCATGCCCACCGCCGTCTTGCCTGAGTCCTGGCGCGACGACCTCTGGCTCCGCCGCAACTAGCGCAGCGACGCTGTACTACGGCTCGCATCCGGCCGTCTAGCGCCCGAGTGTACAAACTGCTTGGCACCGATCCGTACCTAGCAGGCTAGCCGAACGATGGCCACGCTGTATGGCGACGTGCCGCGCTGGAGAGCATGCTCCGAAGGATCGGGCACACGAGGAACATCACCCGCTCCGAGCGAGCAAGACGCACGAACGTTGCAAGCGTGAAGGGAAATGAGGGCGTTTGGCGCGTGTCATGGATCACGCGAGGCCGCTCACCGCAGCAGGCCGCCGCTTGTCGCACACGGTTAGCCGCCTCCAATACGTCAGCGTAGCCTGGTGCTGTCCTGTTTCACTCAGTCCCGAACACGCCATGCGCTATCTCCTCACTTTCGCCGTGCTGCTCTTCAGCGCGACCACCCTCACCGCCACCCCCGACGACGCGGCGCCGCACCGCGACGATATCGTGGAGGTGGCGCAAGACGCCGGGCAGTTCCAGACCTTGCTTGCGGCCGCCGAGGCTGCTGGCCTCGTGGCCACCCTGAAAGGCGATGGTCCGCTCACCGTATTTGCACCCACCGACAAGGCCTTCGAGCGGCTGCCCGCGGGCACCGTGCAGCGCCTGCTGCGCCCCGAGAACAGAAGCGAACTCAGGGCCTTACTCACCTACCATGTGGTGCCGGGCCGCATCCGCGCCCGCGACCTGCTGCAGCAGAATAGTGCCCGCACCGTGAACGGCGGCCGCGTGCCCTTTGGCTTGCGCATCAACGGCGCCAACGTTATCCAGGCCGATGTGCGCGCCTCCAACGGCATCATCCACGTTATCGACGCCGTGCTCATGCCCATGGGCAACGCCTCGCCTACGCCGATGGCGGCAGCGGCGCTTGACCTGATTGACCGCGCCATCGAGCGCGGCGTGCCCCTCTTCAACCGCGGCGATGCCGACGCGTGCGCCGCGGTCTACGAAGTCACCGCCCGTGCCTTGCTGGCGCTTGGCGGTGACGACCTGCCGCGCCAGACGATGCGCGTCCTAGAGCGCGGCTTGCGACAGATGGGCCGTACGCACAGCGCTAACGACCGCGCGTGGGCCCTCCGTGACGCGCTCGACGAAGCCTACGCGTCACTTCGCACCGACCGTCGCATGATGGCCACGCGCTAGCTCCGACGCCGGAGTGTCCCCTTACTGAGCGTAATCTACCCCGCCCGGGTGGCCGCGTTGAGGTGCTGATCCAGCCTCTCGACCACGCCGCCCGGGCGTCGCGGTATCTACACATCCCGAGTGAAACCCACCGCTAGGGTTTGCCCTGCCAGTGCTTGGCGGGAAAGCCCCGACACAGGCTTGGGGAGATATACCTATCAGGCCTGAAAGCCATAAAACAAAACAGCTTACACCGAAAAAAGTCAACGCTGAGCGCTTAAGCCGAAGGCCAAGTGGACGATATCAGCAGCGCCAAACTGCCAGTACCCACATAGCCAAACCTAAGCCAGAGCCATGTCATCCATCGGTGATCTCTCGCGGATTAACACGAATCTGCAAGCCCTCGGGGCGCTCGACAAACTTCAACGTACCAACAACGAGTTGGGCATGCGCCAGCTGCGCCTGTCCACGGGTACACGTATTAACCGTGCCGAAGACGACACGGCTGGGTACACCATTTCTAAAAAGCTGGAAGCGCGTGTGCGCGGCCAAGCCCAGGCGCTCTCCAACATTGGGGACGCTAAAAGCCTGCTTACGGTAGCCGAAGGCAGCCTGAGCACCGTCATGGATATGCTGCAAACCATGAAGGAAAAAGCGGTGCAGGCATCGAACGACACGATGGGCACCGACGAGCGCACGGCCATCGAGAATGAGATGGAAGCACTCTCGGCTGAGATCGACTCCGTCATCGGCGACACGACGTTCAACGGCACCGCCCTCTTTACCAGCACCGCCCTCTCGTTTCAGGTCAATGCTGAGAGCGGGGACACCTTCGCCGTGACGCTCGGCACCCAGTCCGCAACCGCACTGGGCGTCAGCACGGCTTCGATCAACGTTTCCGCCGCTACGAGCGCGGCCAACACCATCGACTTTGTAGACGATGCCATTGACGACATCTCAGCGCTGATGTCGAGCATCGGCGATAACCAGAAGCGGCTGACGTTCAAGCAGGAGAACCTGGCCACGTCGATGAACAACTACGAGGCGGCACGAAGCCGTATCGCAGACGCGGACTTTGCCAAGGAGCAGATGGAGATCGTGAAGCTGCAGATCCTGCAGCAGACCGGCACCGCCTCGCTTGCGCAAGCCAACCAGGCCCCCCAAGGCATCCTACAGCTGATCGGGGGATAACGCAACCTAACACCCGCAGGGCCGGAGGCTGGCGACTTCGCGCTGCTCACCAACCACAGACCACGCCAGCGCGCGTAATGCGCACCCGTTTTTCCACAACACACCAGAAGTGGGACTCCCATCCTGACGCTTCTGGCTCACCTGAAGCCAATGAGGTAGTAACACAATGGCATTCGGAGACCTTTCCCGCGTAAACACCAACCTCCAGTCGATGGGGGCACTGCGCCAGCTGCAAGGCACCAACAACGAGTTGGGGATGCGCCAGATGCGGCTCGCCACGGGCAGCCGGATCAACCGCGCCGAGGACGACTCGGCCGGCTACACGATCTCGAAGAAGCTCGAAGCGCGCGTGCGCGGCCAAGCGCAAGCCTTGTCGAACGTAGGCGATGCCAAGAGCATGCTCACCGTAGCCGAGGGCGGCCTGACGACCGTGATGGATATTCTTCAGACGATGAAGGAGAAGACGGTGCAGGCGGCCAACGACACGCTGGGCACCGACGAGCGCGCTGCGATCAAGAACGAGCTGGACGCGCTCGCAACGGAGATCACCGACATCTTCGGCGATACGACGTTCAACGGCACCAACCTGTTCGGCGGCGCCACCAACACCTTCAGCTTCCAGGTGAATGCTGAGAGCGGCGACACCTTCAACGTGGCGATCATCACGACCGACGCGGCGGCGCTGAGCGTAGAGACCGGCGACTTCGACGTAGCCTCCTCGGCTTCGGCCAACGCGACGTTGACGACCATCGACGCCGCCATCGACGGCATCTCGTCGCGCCTCTCCTCGCTGGGCGATAGCCAGAAGCGGCTGACGTTCAAGCAGGAGAACCTGACGACGTCGATGAACAACTACGAGGCGGCACGAAGCCGTATCTCGGACGCGGACTTCGCCAAGGAGCAGATGGAGATCGTGAAGCTGCAGATCCTGCAGCAGACGGGCACCGCCGCCACGGCGCAGGCCAACCAGGGCGCCCAGTCGATCCTCTCGCTCATCGGATAAGCAGTACATCGCGCGATCGCTAAGGTCGCGCCTTTTTTCCACACCATGACGGATGCCGCACCCCATGCGCACCTCATCCGTCCTAACTGAAGCCAGAGGTAGTAAACATGGCATTCGGAGACCTCTCGCGCGTGAACACCAACCTCCAATCGATGGGGGCGCTCAACACGCTGCAGAGTACCAATCAAGAGCTGGG
>JBCCMF010000393.1:0-3956 GCA_039026435.1 Bacteroidota bacterium | reverse complement strand
TTGACGGCGTGCAGTACAAGGAGAAACCCCGCCCCTCCTGATGCAACTCCACCACAAGCGCTACGACCATACGTCTCTGGGTGCCAATGGGCCACCGCTCGTCATATTGCACGGGCTGCTGGGCGCCAGCGGTAACTGGCATACGCTGAGCCGGTCGCGTTTCAATGCACATTTCACCGTCTACGCGGTCGACCAGCGCAACCACGGCCGCTCGCCGCACGACGAAACCTTCGACTACCCCACCCTAGCCGACGACCTGCTCGACTACCTTGACGCGCAAGACATCGACACCTGCACGCTGCTGGGTCACTCGATGGGCGGCAAGACGGCGATGTTCTTTGCGCTGGCCTACCCCGAGCGTGTAGACCAACTCATCGTTGTCGATATCGCGCCGAAACGCTACGACCCGCGCCACCACCGGCTGTTCGAGGCGCTGCTCGCGCTCGACCTCACCGCCATCCGCTCCCGCGCTGACGCCGACGCCGCCCTCGCGGCAAGCGTTCCCGACGTGGGCGAACGGCAGTTCCTCCTCAAGAACTTGAAGTCGGACGGCCAGGGCGGCTACGGCTGGCTGATGAACTTGCACGGCCTCTGGGCGGCGTACCCGAACATCAATGCGGCGCCCGATCTTGGCCAGACCTATGACGGTCCCACCCTGTTCGTGCGCGGCGGGCAGTCCACGTACGTCGCTGATGACGACATGGACCTCATCACGTATCTCTTCCCCGAAGCACAGCTCTTCACCATCGATGCGGCGGGGCATTGGGTCCACGCAGCGGCGCCTAACGCCTTCGCCGACGCCGTTCTCGACTTTGCCACAGCCGTGTAACGCCGATTTCCCGGCGTCTTTATACGATTGCGCCTCGGCGCGTTAGCTCGGCAAATCCAGGCCTCCTATTTTGGATACGTTAATGACGTGCGGGCTCGTTTTTTTCATGACCACCGCGCGACCACTCCTCTCGTTTTAGTCTCATTTACCTATCACTTCGCACTCTATGAGCGACACCAAATACGTCTACACGTTCGGTGGCGGCACAGCGGAAGGCAAGAAAGAGATGAAAGCGCTTCTCGGCGGCAAAGGGGCCAACCTTGCCGAAATGAGCGCCATCGGCCTGCCCGTTCCTCCCGGATTCACGATCAGCACCGAAGCCTGTAAGCTCTACGTCGAAAACGACAACACCTGGCCCAACGGCCTCGACGGCCAGGTTGACGGCGCCGTCGCGCACCTCGAAGGGCTCCTCGGCTCCACCTTCGGCGACAAGGACAACCCGCTGCTCGTCTCGGTGCGCTCGGGTGCCGCCGTCTCGATGCCCGGCATGATGGACACGGTCCTCAACCTCGGCATCAACGACGACGTGGTCGAGGCGCTGGCCAAGAAGACCGGCAACGAGCGCTTCGCCTACGACGCCTATCGCCGCTTCATCGACATGTTCGGCGACGTGGTCATGGGCGTGAGCCACCACAAGTTTGAGCACGCCATCGAGGAGCTGAAGCAGGAGCGCGGCGTGGAGAGCGACGTGGACCTCTCCGCCGATGACCTCAAAGAGCTGGTCGCCCGCTACAAGGCCATCTACAAGGAAGGCACGGGCCACCTCTTCCCCGAGGACCCGCGCGAGCAGCTCAACTACGCCATCAACGCCGTCTTCGACTCGTGGGACAGCGAGCGCGCCCGCAAGTACCGCACGATCAACAAGATCCAGGGCCTGATCGGCACGGCGGTTAACGTACAGGCGATGGTCTTCGGCAACATGGGCGAGACGTCGGGCACTGGCGTGCTCTTCACACGCAACCCGTCGGACGGCGACAACAAGCTGTACGGCGAGTTCCTGATCGACGCGCAGGGCGAAGACGTGGTGGCGGGTATCCGCACGCCGCGCCCCATCGACGAGATGACGGAGGTGATGCCCAAGTCGTACGACGAGATCATCGAGATCACGAACACGCTGGAGAAGCACTACAAGAACGTCCAGGACATCGAGTTTACGATCCAGGAAGGCAAGCTCTTCATCCTGCAGACGCGTAACGGCAAGCGCACGGGCGCAGCCGCTGTTAAGATCGCCGTGGACATGGTGAACGAGGGCCTCGTCGAGAAAGACGCCGCCGTGCGCGACCTCGTGGAGCCGGGTCACCTCGACCAGCTGCTGCACCCGCGCTTTGAGGACGAGACCACCTACAAAGACAGCGTGATCGCCACGGGTCTGCCCGCCTCGCCGGGCGCCGCCGTCGGCAAGGTGGTCTTCACCGCCGACGAAGCCGAGGAGGCCAAAGCCAACGGCGAGAAGGTGATGCTCGTGCGCATCGAAACCAGCCCCGAAGACGTGGGCGGCATGGACGCGGCCGAAGGCATCCTGACGTCGCGCGGCGGCATGACCTCGCACGCCGCCGTGGTGGCGCGTGGCTGGGGCAAGCCGTGCGTAGCCGGCTGCGGCGACGTGGTCATCAACTACGCCGACAAGAGCTTCGCCGTGGGCGGCACCACCGTCCGCGAAGGCGACTACATCTCCATCAACGGCTCCACCGGCGAAGTCATCCTCGGCTCGGTCGATCTCGTGGCGCCCGAGTTGAGCGGCGACTTTGGCACGTTCATGAGCTGGGTCGACGAGTTCCGCCCGATCAAGGTGCGCACCAACGCCGACTCGCCCGCCGACGCCAAGAAGGCCGTCGAGTTCGGCGCCGAAGGCATCGGCCTGTGCCGCACCGAGCACATGTTCTTCGAAGGCGACCGCATCATCAGCGTCCGCAAGATGATCCTCGCCGAGAACGACGCCGACCGCCGCGCTGCCATCGACGAGCTGCTGCCCTACCAGAAGGAGGACTTTGCTGGCCTCTTCCGCGCGATGGATGGCAAGCCCGTCACCGTGCGCCTGCTCGACCCGCCGCTCCACGAGTTCCTGCCGCACGACGCGGAAGGCAAAGCGGAGATGGCCAAGCAGATGAGCGTGAGCGTAGACGTGGTGGACGCCAAGGTCGAGGCGCTGCACGAGTTCAACCCGATGCTGGGGCATCGCGGCTGCCGCCTGGGCATCACGTTCCCCGCCATCACCGAGATGCAGGCCCGCGCCATCCTGGAAGCCGCTGTGGAAGTATCGGCCGACGGCGTGGAGGTCCATCCCGAGATCATGGTGCCGCTCATCGGTACGCTGGCGGAGTTCAAGAACCAGAAGACCATCATCCAGTCCGTCGCCGACAAGGTGTTCGAAGAGAAAGGCACCTCGGTGGACTTCCTGATCGGCACGATGATCGAGATCCCGCGTGCCGCGCTGACGGCCAACGAGATCGCTGCCGAAGCTGAATTCTTCTCCTTTGGGACGAACGACCTCACGCAGATGACCTTCGGCTACAGCCGCGACGACGCGGGCGTCTTCCTGCCGCACTACATCGACGCGAAGATCCTGCTGGACGACCCGTTCCAGTCGCTCGACCAGCGCGGCGTGGGTCAGCTCGTGGAGATGGGCACCAGCCGTGGCCGCCAGACGCGCCCCGACCTCAAGGTGGGTATCTGCGGCGAGCACGGCGGCGACCCGAGCTCGGTCGAGTTCTGTTACAAGGTGGGCATGGACTACGTCTCCTGCTCGCCCTTCCGCGTGCCAATTGCCCGTCTAGCCGCTGCCCAGGCCAAACTCAACGAAGCCTGAGCCGACAGCACACACGCTTGACGTGACCGCGAGCCGTCGCTTCCCCTGTGGAGGCGGCGGCTTTTGCTTTGCGATGCGTGCTGTGGCCTACCGCGCCTCTGTTTGTCCGCTACCATACAGAACTGTAACAGATGCGAACACCCAGGGCTCACGCAATGCTCAACGTGCTGCACATTGTGGCTTGGCCCAGTCTTGGCTATCAGCCGAGGCTGATTCTACTCTAACCAATACTCCGTGCAGTTAGGAGGTGTAGTTGCAGAATAAAGCGATAGGCCGTAGCTCTGGTGTGCAACCATCAGACCCGACGACCTATGCCCGCAC
>JBCCMF010000392.1:0-3970 GCA_039026435.1 Bacteroidota bacterium | reverse complement strand
CGGGATAGGCTGATCGTAGTCGAAGATCGCCCCCTCGGGTGGCCATACGAATTCTAACGCGGCCGGCGTATTCCCGACCGCCACCGTTCGTGCTACCGTATGCGTGAGGCCATTAGCACCCGTCGCCGTGAGGGTGGCGGTGTGGATGCCGCTATCTCGGTACTGATGCGATACACTCGCGCCCTCAGCGTCGGTGACGCCGTCGCCGTCGAAGTCCCAGGCGTAGGTCGTACCCGGCGTTTCTGAATGCGCCTCGAAGGTGACGTTCAGGGGGACGCCGCCTGTGGCCGTGTTCACCTCGATCGCTGCGTCGGGCGCGCGCTGGTCGGTGCCGTGGTAGTCGATGCGGACGATGCGGGCGTTGCCGTTGCTGCCCCAGAATGCATCGCCCCACTCGGCGATGTAGAGCCGCCCATCGGGGCCAAACTCGATGTCCATCGGCCGCGAGAACATCATCTCCTCCAGAAAGGGCGCGATCTTGACGAGGTCGCCGTTGTCGTCCAGGTGGGCGCCCATGATCCAGTTGCGCATCCACTCGTAGATGATGAACGTGCCGTCGTAGTAGGCCGGGAAGCCGCGCTCACCCACCGTCTCGGCGTTGTAGCGGTACACGGGCCCGCCCATCGCCGACATGCCGCCCGCGCCCAGCTCGGGGAATTCCTCGGACATGCCGTAGGTGTACCAGATAAACGCCGACTGCGCGGGCGGTAGCTCGCGGGCGCCCGTGTTGTTGGGCGAGTCGTTGATGGGCGCGTCGGGGTCGAAGTACGGCCCGGATGTGTTGGTGACGTAGTCGTAGCTGCGGTAGGGCTCGTTGGGCCCCGCGAACATCGGCCAGCCGAAGTAGCCCGCTTCGCGTGCTTGGTTGAACTCCTCCCAGCCCCACGGTCCGCGCTCAGGATCCGGCGGCGTGCCGTAGCCGACGTCGCCCCAGTAGAGGTAGCCCGTCTCTTGGTCCACGCTGATGCGGTAGGGATTGCGCATGCCCATCGCGTAGACCTCGGGACGCCCGTCCTGCCCGTCGGGGAAGAGGTTGTCGTCGGGGATGGTGTAGGTACCGTCGGCCTGGGGGATGATGCGGAGCACCTTGCCGCGCAGGTCGGCGGTGTTGCTGGAGGAGCGGCGGGCGTCGTTAAAGGCGTATTCGGGTCGGTTGTCCATCGGCGCGCCCGCGTAGGGCTTGAACATGACCGTGTTGTCGCCGGTGGAGAGGAAGAGGCTGCCATCGGGGCCGAAGGCGAGCGAGCCGCCCGTGTGGCAGCAGCCCTCGCGCTGCACGGGCACCTCCAACATGATGACCTCGCTGCTCAGATCGAGCATGCCGTCGGTGTAGGTGAAGCGGCTGAGGCGCTGGTCGCCCATGTCGGCGGGGGCGTAGTAGAGGTAGACCCACGGGTTGTCGTCGAAGTTGGGGTCGAGCGTCAGGCCCATCATGCCGTCTTCGATGGTCATGTTGACCGGGATGTAGCCGATCTGTCGCCCTTCGTTCGTGTCGGGCTCCCACACCTTGACGGCGCCGTAGCGCTCGTTGTAGAACACGCGCCCGTCGTTGGCGATGGCGATTTCGATGGGATCGACGACGTTGTCGGTGAGGACGACACGCTCGAAGTGGTCGCTGCGCGTGGCGCTGGCGTCGGCTTCGATGGCGCCTGCGGCCCACTGGATGCCCTTGAGCACATGTTGCTCGAAGAGGGGCTCAGCATAGCTCTCGCTGGTGTGGCCGAGGCCCGTGTACCAGGCGCGTCCACCGTCGTACTCGTGCGTCCACGCAATGGGGTGGTCGGTGCCCATCGTGCTGCCCTCGTAGCTCTGCGTGTCGAGCACCATCAGCACATGTACCTTACCGCGCGGATTCCAGCGGTAGTTGAACCACTCGTCGTAGCGGGTCCAGCGGTGCGGCAGGTGCGCGGTGGACGGGTGGTGCTGGTCGAGGACGAGCACCGTGGCGTCTTGCTGCTTCGGGTGGTCTTTGAACTGCGCGCCCACCAGTTCGCCGTACCATTCCCAGTCGTACTCCGAGGCCGCCGCTGCGTGGATGCCCGCGTAGCCACCGCCGCCCTGGATGTACTGCTCGAACGCAGCCTGCTCGGCATCGCCCAGCATGTCGCCCGTGGTTTGGAGGAAGACCACGGCCTCGTACTCGGCCAATGTCGTCGCCGTGAACATCGTGGAGTCATCGGTGGTGGTCACCGTGAAGCCATGCGCCTCACCCAACGCCTCGATCATCGCCACGCCCGGCGCGATGCTCTCGTGGACGTATCCGTTGGCGTTGGTATACAGCAGCACGTCGAAGCGCGGCGGAGCGGATTCGCACGGACCGCTGCCGCACAACGCTACCGCTGTCGTTTCAGCGGGCTCTATCGGGGTTTGGACTTCGGCCGAGCCGGAGCAGGCCGCAAGGGTTAGCGACAGGCTTACAACGAGGAAAGCGTACAGAACGCGCATAAGTCTAAGGTCTAAATCAAAAGGACTCACAGCTGCTCTGAACGTTCGGCGTCCAGCGCATCGCTCACTATTGTCATCCCGAGCGGAGGCCGTAGGCCAGAGTCGAGGGATCTCCCCCTTGTATGTTTTGCACGAGGCGCAAGGGGGAGATCCCTCGGCTGCGCTCGGGATGACAACCTGAGAAGCACAAACATTTTCAGGATTGGTGTCAGGTGATGCTGTTTCATTCTACATCGGCAGCCCCGAGATTTGGGACCTGCCGACCTGAGACTCACGAATACTCATCCGCCAGCTCGTCGCGGAGGCGGTCGAGCAGCGCTTTGGTGGCCAGAATGCCGTCGGCCTCGCTGAGGTTCTGCCCCTCGTATTCGATGCCGACGTAGCCGCGGTAGCCCGCATCCAAGACAATCCGCATCATGCGGTCATAGTCGGTCTCGATGCAGTTGCCGTCGTCGTCGAAGTCGTTGCTCTTGGCGCTCACGGCCTTGGCGTACGGCATCAGCTCTCCGACGCCTGTGTAGCGGTCGTACCACTCGTCGCCTTGGATGCGGAAGTTGCCGAAGTCGGGCAGGGTGCCCACGCGGGGGTGATCGACCATCGCCATGACGCCCGCCAGCCACGCGCCGTTGCTCGATAGGCCGCCGTGGTTCTCCACGATGACCTCGATGTCGTGCTCGTCGCCGAACTCACAGAGGCGGCGCAGCCCGTCGGCGGCGAGGCGCTGCTGCTCCTCGAAGCTGAGGCTGCTATCGGAACCGGCGTTGACGCGGATTGAGTGGCAGCCCAAGAACTTGGCGGCCTCCACCCATTTGTGATGGTTTTCCACAGCTTGGGTGCGCCTGGCATCGTCGGGGTCGCCGAGTTGCCCTTCGCGATCGCACATGATGAGCAGGCTCGTCACGCCTTCGTTGTCGCAGATGTTCTTCAGCTCCTGCAGGTAGGGCATGTCGTTGCCCTTGTCAAAGAAGCAGCCGTTGACGTACTCGACGGCGTCGATGCCGAACTGCTCGCGGGCCACGCGCGGGAAGTCGAGGTTGGTGAACGGCCCATCTGAGCCGACGCAGCCGCGCACGCTCTTGTGCAACGACCACTCGGCCAGGGAAATCTGAAAGAGCGGAGCCGCTGCTGCGCTGGCGCTAGCTTGCGGTGCGGCGTCGGCCTGGCTGTCGCTGCTGTCGGCGCAGCCTGTGGTCCAGAGGGCAGCGCCTGCCGTCCACAGGCCCGCGTGTTTGATGAAGGTGCGTCGTTCCATGTCTAGATGTCTTTTACGTTTTAACGAATGAGTCAAACCTATAACTCTGTCATCCCGAGCGTAAGTCGAGAGCGCGAAGCACACCGAAGGTAAATCTCCCACCTCGAGGTTTTGCAGAACACCATTGAAGCGCTTTAATAATGTCATCCCGAGCGGAGCCGAGGGATCTCCTCCGATGGTGTTCTGCAAAACCTCGAGGTGGGAGATTTACCTTCGGTGTACTTCGCGCTCTCGACTTACGCTCGGGATGACAGAGTTATAGGTTTGACTCAT
>JBCCMF010000391.1:0-3982 GCA_039026435.1 Bacteroidota bacterium | reverse complement strand
GTGTGACGCGGGCGAAGGACTGGGCGACGCTGGAGCAAGCGAACGTGCGCGGTACGCTGAACGTGCTGGCCGCCGTTGCCGAGGTCAACCCAGCCGTGAAGCGTGTGCTCATCACCCGCCACGTGGTAGACGTAATCGACGCCCTCGACCGCCGCTTTCAGCCCATCGACATCGTCCAGGCTTACATGGACAGGCGTCACATCGAGCCCGTCCAGCCAGCGCAGGTTCTTGCGCACGAGGCATCGGATCTCGCCGTAGCCACGCGCCTGCAGCGCCTCCACCAAGTGGCTGCCGACGAAGCCCGTCCCGCCCGTCACAAAGGCGGTTTTCGATTGCGATCCGTCCATCAGCGCAGCATCCGCACGTCGAGTTCAAAGCCGGGCAGCACGTCTTCGCCATTCAGCGTCACATCGAATCCGAGGCGCTCGCTGCTGCCATCGGCGCAGTAGACGACGACCTCGTTCTCGAACGGGTCGATGAGCCACGCGAGGCGGCAGCCATTGGCCATCCACTCCTTCATCTTGGCATCCAACATACCTCGGCGGTCTGATCGAGAACGCAATTCGACCACGAAGTCTGGGCAGAGCGGAGGAAATTTCTCACGGTCATCGTCGGATAGTGCTTCCCAGCGCAACCGTCCGGTCCAGGCGGCGTCGGGTGCGCGCATGGCACCGCTGGGCAGACGGAAGCCGCCGTCGGGTCCGGTCACCACGCCGCCGTTGTGCAGTCGATTCCAGTTTCCAAGTTCTAGGAGGATGTTGAGATTGCGCGAGCTGGTCGCGCCGCCTGCTGGTGCCATGATGACGAGGTTTCCGTTGCTTTCGCGCTCAATATGCATCAGCGGATTGGCGGCGCAGAGGGCGAAGAGTTCATCGTCGGTGAGTTGGACGACGGGCGAGAGGTCGAGGGTGAGTTCCATGCGGGCGGCCAGTCAGGCGATTAGCACCGAGCGTATCCGATGGCCGGGCTACGGGTTCCGCAGCCGCATCTTGGCCACGGTCTCGATGTGGTAGGTATGCGGGAAGAGGTCGACGGGCTGCGCGGCTTCGATGTCGTACATGTCGCGGAGGTCGGCCAGGTCGCGGGCTTGCGTCTGCGGGTTGCAGCTGACGTACACGAACCGCTCGGGACGCAGCGCCGCGATCTGCTTGACGACCTTCGGGTGCATCCCGGCACGCGGCGGATCGACGATGAGCACATCGGGGCGGCCGTGCTCGCGCACGAACTCGGGCGTGAAGAGCCGCATCAGGTCGCCCGCCAAGAAGGTGCAGTTGTCCACGCCGTTGGCTACCGCGTTGCGGCGGGCGTTGACCACGGCCTCCTCCACCAGCTCCACCCCAACCACGCGCTTAACGTGTCCGCTGACGAAGATCGAGATGGTGCCTGCGCCGCAGTACAGGTCGTAGAGCACGTCGGTAGGACGCAGCTCGGCGAAGTCACGGGCTACGTTGTAGAGCACCTCGGCTTGGCGCGTGTTCGTCTGGAAGAACGCGTTGGAGGCGATCTCGAAGCGGTACGGGCCGATGGTGTCGTGGATGACGCCGGGGCCGTAGATGGTGCGCACTTCCTCGCCGAAGGCCGTCTGCGCCCACGACGTGTTGATGGTGTTGACGAACGTGGTGACCTCGGGAAACTGCTCGCGCAAGAAGTCGGCGACGAGGGCGATGCGCTCTTCGTCGTAGCCGTAGGTGACGAGGTTGACCATGCGCTCGCCCGTGAACTCGCCGCGCCGCACCACGAGGTGGCGCAGGTAGCCGACATGCTGCTTCACGTCCCACGGCGCCCAGTCGTGCGTGCGCGCCAGCACGCGAAACGCGTTGACGAGCCGCGCACTCCACTCGGACTGGAGGTGGCACATCTTGAGATCGACCACCTTCATAAAGTTGACGTGGAGGCCGAGCGCGAACGCCTTGTCCTTGATCTCGCCGCCCTCGATCTCGTGATCCATCAGCCAGCGCTTGGTGCTGAACGAGAACTCCATCTTATTGCGGTAGAAGAACGTCGGCTCGGCGCCGATGGTGGGCAGCGCGGTCACGTCCGAGAAGCCGCCGTTGAAGCGCAGCGCGTCCTCTACCGACTGCCGCTTAGCATCGAGCTGCGCCTGGTACTGCACATGCTGCCACTTACAGCCGCCGCAGGTGCCGAAGTAGTCGCATGTGGGATCGATGCGGAGCGGGCTGGGCTTGAGCACATCGAGCAGTTGGGCCTCGGCGAACTTCTTCTTCCGCTTGCGGATGCGCACGCGCACTGTGTCGCCGGGCATGGCGCCGCCTACGAACACGACGTACCCGTCGAGCCGCGCCAGGCTCTTGCCACGGTCGGCGAATTTCTCCAGGGTGAGTTCGAGTTCTTGTCCGCGCTTCACGGGTACGACGTCGAATGGTGGAAATGGAAAACTGCGTCCAGCTAGCCAGCCGCCGCGCGGGCCTTAATGCAAAGCCACGCGGCGGATGAACCGGCGAGCGGCCAGGTACGAGCTGACCCAGCCGAGGATAGCGCCAAGCACCACGGCGGTGCCGAGGAATAGGTACGGCTCCCACTCGGCCGAGAGCGTGAGTTGCGGGAGGTAGGCTGCCATCAGGTAGTACAACCCGAGCAGCGCCCCGCCTGCGAGTACGCCCGCCACGATGCCTTGCAGCACGCCCTCGATAACGAAGGGGCGGCGGATGAACGCGTTCGTGGCCCCCACAAGTTTCATCGTGCGGATCAGCAGACGCCGCGCATAGATGGTCAGGCGTATGGTATTACCAACAAGGAACAATGCGGCCAGCAAGACAATCAGGCCCACGGCCGCGCCGATGAGCCGCAGCAGCTGCAAGTTCTCCTGCACGCGCGCCAGGATGGGCGCGTTGAAGACGACCTCGTCCACGCGGCTCCAGGTGGCGAAGGTGTCGGCCATGCCCTGGAGGCTGTCGGGGTTGGCGTAGGCGCGGCTCACGCGCACCTTGACCGAGGCCGGAAGGAACGACACGTCGCTGTCGATGAACGCCTCGCTCTCGCCGCCACCGAACTCGCGCTGGAAGATCTCCGCCGCCTCGTCGCGGGAGATGAAGTCGGCCTCCTCCACGCCCGGGTGTACCTCGATCCGCTGGTACACGGTCTGCTGCAGCGGCTCTTCCACATCCTCCAGGTAAACCTCCACTTCGCCCACACGCTGCCGGATCCAGTCGACCACTTGCTGCGCCTCGTACGTCAGGTACGTGAACAGGCCGATGAGCACGAGCGCCACCACCATCGCGCTCGTCGAGGCTACGGCGGCGAAGCGTGCGCGCTTGAAGCCAGCGAGGCCCTCGCGGAGGCTGTAGGAAAACGCCACGGGTCAGCCCATCGGGTTGGTGGAGGGGAAACGCTGGAATATACGCGCCGCAGGCGGGTGCGTCATGCGCGCAGTAGCCAGTGGATGCGCTCGGCCTCGTCGTCGGCGGGGTCTTGCGAGAAGCCGTCGTAGTGCGCCACCAGGCGGAACGGGCTGTCGTCGATGAGCGCTTTCATCTCGCCGAGGGTGTAGGCACGCTCCACGTGCGTCTCGCTGAACACCGCGTCGCCGACGGTGATGTCGAAAGCCGTGGTGTGCAGCATCGTCTCCACGTCGTAGTGGCTCTTGCGAACGTACGTCACGCCCTCGGCCTCGCCCTCATCGCCGAAAAAGTCGGCGTTGTTGATGGAGTTGGCAGGCGTACACTGGTCGAACAGGAAGAGGCTGCCCGGCTTGAGCGCGGCGTGTACGCAGCGGAAGAGGTCCCGCACTTGTTCTTCCAGCAGCAAGTAGTTGAGGCCGTCGTAGAGCAGCACGGCGAAGTCGACGGGGTGTTCGAGGCGGAAGTTGGTGAAGTCGGCCACCTCAAACTGTACGTTTGCGTTGTACATCTCGGCCTTGCGCCGCGCCACCTCGGTCATCTGCGGCGAGGCATCGATGGCCACAAAGTCGTAGGGTCCCCACTCCTGAAAGGCGAACGCGAACGAGCCCGTGCCGGAGCCTAGC
>JBCCMF010000390.1:0-3994 GCA_039026435.1 Bacteroidota bacterium | reverse complement strand
CTTCGAGTATCGCTTGCTGCGTCAATCCGGCTGCAAGCAGGTCAAGGACATCCGTGACGCGGATACGCATGCCACGAATGCAGGGGCGCCCACCGCATTGGTTCGGGTTAAAGGTGATACGTGTTCTCCAGTCCGTCATAGGGGGTCCCTGGCAGGTCAAGTGAGCCTTGGATGGAGTGGGACGCAGTCGTGAAAATTGGGTTGCAATCTGCACTCTGCGTAAGCAAGGGCAAACGGCGAGCCCTCACGGCTGATACGTCACTCGCACGGCATCGGCGACGCGGATGGTGCCCGTAGTCTCGGGGACGAGGTTGTGGCCGAAGTTGATCTTGCCGCCGAAGCGGCGGTAGGCGGCGAGCGTTTTCAGCGGCTCCTTGTGGCGCTCGCCCGTGTCCTGGTCGGTGGTGATGACGACACAACGACCGCACGGCTTCACGGCGCGGAAGCGCACCTCGCCGATCTCTAGCATGTGCCAGCGGTCCTCCTCGAACGGCGCGAGATCGCCAGTGAGGACGAGGTTGGGACGAAAGCGGTTCATCGGGACGCTGCTGCCAAGGCGGGCGTTCAAGTCGCGGAGCGAGGCGGTGGTGGTGACGAGCAGCGGGTAGCCATCGGCGAAGCTGACTTCTTCGTTTGGCGCGGCGCGGTAGTCGAGATCGATGGGGCGCGTGGCGGCGGCGTCCATGTAGACGAGGCGCACAGGGCGCTCCAGCACGCAGCTAAACCAGTCGTTGACCGCATCGGGGTAGCTGACGGCCTCCACGTCATCGCCCCAGACGGTGACGCGCTCGCGGGCGCTTTCCTCGGCAGGGACGGGGACGGTGAGATGGTCCCCAGCAGGTGTGTGCAGGGCGAGGCCGTCGGGCGTGAGTGTGGAGCGGAGTTGTGTCAGCGAAGCCACTTTGCGCTGCGAGATGAAGCGGCTGTTCTCGTCGATGAGCATCCAGCGGCGGTCCCATCGCAGGCCACGCGGCTCCACCTCGGCCTCGTCCAGCGCGATGCGGTAGGTCGACTTAATGGGGTAGATGCACAACTCGGCGACGGTGATCATGGTTATTCGCTGGCGGCGGCGCGGCGGGCCACTTGGATGTCGGAGAGGTTGGCATCGAACGATTGGACGGCACTCAGCATGGCATCGACGGCGTTGATGTAGAAGCCCGGCGTGATCTCGGCGTAGTCGTCGTTCGGCTGATGGTACCCGGGATGATCTTCCACGCCGAAGTAGATGAACGGGATGCCTTGTACATGAAACGGTCCGTGGTCCGACGCCATCGTCCAGTTGTCGCTGCCCGTCCACTCGGGGCTATCGTGACCAAACACCAACTCGATCAGCGCGTCCTCCCCCACCGCCTCCAGGTACGGCTTGAGGTAGGGCGCGTAGTAGGTGCCCACGGCGTACAGCTCGTTCACCGGGCTGCGGCTGACCATGTCCATGTTGACGTTGAGCGCGATCTGCTCCTGCGCCATCGGCGGGTTAGCCACGAAGTAGCGCGCGCCTTGCAAGCCCATCTCCTCAGCATCCAGCGCGGCGAAGACAAGCGAGTGTGCAGGCGGGTTGTCGACGAAGTACGATGCCATCGCTAGCAGTGCAGCGGTGCCCGACGCGTTGTCGTCGGCGCCG
The DNA here is from genome assembly GCA_039026435.1 of Bacteroidota bacterium. Taxonomy (GTDB): domain Bacteria; phylum Bacteroidota; class Rhodothermia; order Rhodothermales; family JBCCMF01; genus JBCCMF01. Next base: position 2,373 of record JBCCMF010000390.1, on the reverse strand, counting down.
TTATAGATCTGCCCGTCGCGCTCACCGAGGTGGTCGAAGTGGGCCGTGATGACGATGAACGTTTCGGGGGTGGCGGTGCCTTCCACGTAGCCGACGACGTTGATGCCTTCGATATCATCGCCGCCGCCGCGCGGCGTGAAGGTGAACGGCATGGCGTAGGAATCGCCGAACGGCGTCAAGCTGAGGTCACTGTAGCGCTCTAGCAGAAAGGCACGCGCCTTGGCGTTGCCCTCGGTGCCTGCGCGGCGCCCGGTCCAGGCGTCGTCGGCCAGGAGCTTGACGTCTGCGAGCAGTTGGATGGCATCGAAGCGCTGGTCGTAATCTTGCGCATCGGCGGGCGGTGTGGTGCCACAGCCGACCAAGAAGAATGCCATGGGCAGCAAGAGGTAGCGCATCGCGGATTAGGGTTGCGTGAGGATGTAGCTTGAACGGCCGACGGCGGGCGCTAGTGCGTCGGCGCGTTGCAGGCGGAGGCGTTGCGGACCCTCGGCGGTCTCCACCTCGAAGTCGAACGTCGTGTCGAGGCGCGGGAAGAAGTCGGGGAGGCCGTCGGTGTTGAGGTCGTTGTCGTTGTTGGCGTCGATGAAGAGCGTCTCGGCCTCGTCCTCTACGATCAGCGCGATGGTGACGATAGCGTCGTCGGCATCGGCTACGGGCACCGAGAGGAAGAGCAGCGGCGCATCGACGACGGGCCAGACGACCGACTCCTCGGGCTCATCCAACACGACCAGCAGGGAAGCGCCATCGGTCAAGGTCGGCGCATCGACAGGCGGCGTGACGGCGGCGTTGGGGGCCGCGCATCCGGCGAGCACGAGCGCTATGCCCAGCCACCGCTTCACCCGTTTGCGGCCTCGAAGTCGTCCATGAAGCTGACAAGCGCTTCGACGGCCGCCAGCGGGCACGCGTTGTAGATGGAGGCGCGGATGCCGCCCACCGTGCGGTACCCCTTGAGGTTGAGCAGGTCGTTGGCCTTGGCTTCGGCGATGAACTGGGCATCCAGCTCGGGCGACGGCAGGCGGAACGTGACGTTCATCAGCGAGCGCGAATCGGCGCGGGCGGTGCTGCTGTAGAAGTCGGTGCGGTCGATGCGGCCGTAGAGTAGGTCGGCTTTCTGCTGGTTGACGGCTTGGATGGCGGGGATGCCGCCCAGATCATCGAGCCACCGCAGCACCTTCTCGACCATGTAGACGGCGAAGACAGGCGGCGTGTTGAACAGCTTGGCGGCGTGCGTGCCGTAGTCCATCATGGTGGGCAGATCGGGGCGGCGCGTCTGGAGGAAGTCGTCGCGCACGAGCACCACCGTGGCGCCCGCCGGGCCGATGTTCTTCTGCGCTCCGGCGTAGATGAGCCCGTAGCGGTCGAGGTCGAGCGGGCGGCTGAGGAAGTCGCTGGAGGCGTCGCAGACGAGCGGCATCGACACCGTGGGCTCGCTGCGGTACTGCGTGCCGAAGATGGTGTTGTTGGACGTGTAGTGGAGGTAGACGCTGCCCTCGGCTACGTCCCAGCTGGCTTCGCTGGGGATGTAGCTGAACTGCGCGTCCTCGCTGCTGGCCGCCACCTGCACGCCGCCGTAGCGCCGGGCCTCGGCGATGGCCTTCGTCGACCAGTTGCCCGTGTTGACGTAGGTAGCCACACCGTCGGAGGGTAGGAAGTTGTGGGCGACCTGGTAGAACTGCGTGGAGGCCCCGCCCTGGAGGAAGAGGATGTGCCACTCCTCGCCCAGACCCAGCAGCTTGCGCAGCAGCGCACGTGCGGAGGCGGCGACGGCGGTGTACTGCGGCGAGCGGTGGCTGATCTCGATGATGGAGGCGCCGGTGTTGGGATATTCGAGCAGCTCGTCGCGCACCGCCTCCATGACGGCGGTGGGCAGGGTGCCGGGACCGGCGGAGAAGTTGTGGCCGCGCATGGCATAACGGTTGGGTTAACAGTGCGCCAGAGTATACGATGCGCCGCCCACACGCGCCCACCGCCTGCGCTGCGAAATTGGTGTGCACGGCCCGTAGCGTCGTCTGGCCAGACGACGCGCTAATGCCTCCTGCCCGAGGAGGTACCCCCTCCCTTCCTTGGTCCACCCTCATACATCGTATGGCGCAGTCATCACGCCCCAACGTCCCCTCTCCTGAAGAGGAGAGGGCCAGGGTGAGGTGGAAAACCGCATTGACTCGGTATGTGATCTGCGTCTTGTTGCATCATGGGGGCCGTTGTGTTTTCCTTGACATCGTGCTAGCGGATAGGTCGCTGACTTCGTTGGATTGGACATAGGAGTTACGCAGATGCAAGGTTAGCCCAACTCGGATCGGCCAGAAACGCCCGGATCGCATCGCGCACTATGCCGCACTTGGCCTCGAACGCGCTCATACCCGAACGCAACCG
>JBCCMF010000389.1:0-4010 GCA_039026435.1 Bacteroidota bacterium | reverse complement strand
CGTCAACATCAGCCCGGTGGAGGCCAACCGCGACCTCGACTATGCCATCCTGAGCGTGCAGGGCAACCCCTCGGCTACGTACGGCACGGTGCCGCTCTACGTGCGCGACCCGCTGCCGCAGGAAGAGCTGTTCCTGATCCACCACCCGGCGGGCCTGACGCAGCGCATCACGCGGCAGGGCTGCCGCCTCAGCGACTCTATCCGCGCCGTCTACGGCAGCGAGCTGCGGCACCGCTGCGACACGAAGGGCGGCAGCTCCGGCGCGCTCATCTTCTCCGACAACCAGGAGAACGGCCGCTTCTACGTGGTCGGGCTGCACTACGCCGGGTTCGCGCAGCAGACCAATGACGCCTACAACAGCGCCAAGCGCTTCACCGCGCTCCTAGAGCAGAGCCCCATCCTCCGTGGCCTGGCCCAAACGAACACCACGGCGGCGCAGCTTCCGGCGGGGACGACCTTGTCTCCGCTGGATCGCATACTCCAGCCCAAGCCGACGACAACGGCGCCCGCAACGCCTACGCCTGTGTCACCGGGGAACGCCAGCGTCAGCAACCGGGCCTTCACCAGCGGGCTCGATGCCCACTTCAACGCCTCTGCCGACACCTACCGGATGTGGCAGCGGAGACAGCTCCCGCATCCCGTCTTCCCTGTCTTGGGCGCGCTCAACGCCAAGCGCTGCATGTACATCCCAGGCTCGGGCACCTCGGATGCCGTGCGCGCTAACTGCACCGTAGCGGTGGAGGGCGCGTTCGAGCAGGCGCGAGCCCTCGTACGCACGGCCTTGCAAACCCGCAACGCCCGCATCCTCGCCGACGACAGCCGAGGCCTGGCGGCGCGGCTGCCCAACGGCATCACCGCCTGCCTGATGCCCACCGCTCTGGGCGGCCTCTTCGCCAACACCGACGGGCAGTCCGTCTACCTACTTTACCTCACCAGCCCCGACTACCCCGCTCCCACCTGCTTCCTCAATCCGCCCATCTCGCTGAAGTAGCGCCATTCAGCTGAAGCGTCCACGTTTGCCCTATGCTCCACCGTGTACAGCCTGCCAAACTGGTTCCCACAGGGTCCCCTCTCCTAAGGAGGAGAGGGACAGGGTGAGGTGGAAAAACGAGTAGCAGCACACCTGACCTACCCCACTCCAACTCTCCCCTAGCAAGGAGAAGGTGTCTGTTGTACCAGCGCTGAAATACGCCGATCGGGGGCAATACAAGACGACAATTGCGCAGCATCACTGGCGGATGAGCTTGCATCACCGGCGGATGTAGTCGCTGAGGATGTAGCCCTCCAGCGCGTCCACCCGCGTGCGGTCGCCGGCGGCCTGCAGCCGCTCGATCTGGCGCAGCTCCTCGCCGAAGCCGTCGGGGTGGCGGGCGTACTGCTGGCCCTCGGGCGTGCTGGTGTCGTGCAGCTTGTCGTACTCGTCCGCAGTCAGCGCCATGCCGAGGTCGTGCGTGTATGCCGCCAGGATGCACAGCGCCTCCTCCAACGGCGTGAGTTGGCGCAGCGTCTCCTCGGGCAACAGCGCGTCCATGATGCCGAGCATGTTGAGGAAGTGGCGCTTGTTGTGCAGCGTGTACTGCGGCATGTGGCGCACCACGAGGTCGCCGATGTGTTTGGCTTGCTGCACCACCTGGCGCACGTTAGCGCGGAGTTGGTCTAGAGCTACCTTGTGGTCGGAGTCATTAGCGGGGTACTGGGCGAGATGCGTCCAGAGGCGCGTCTGGTCGTAGCTGGCGAACTTGGTTTTGCATCGAGGCATGGGACGGGACGGATGAAGCGCAGGCAGCGGCATGCGGATGATACGGACGCGTGTGGTGCCGTGCTAGTGGTGATTGACCAGGGAGGGCGCGTGGTGGCTTTGGTATCGCCGTGCTGGCAAGGACACTGGTAGCTTCGTTGGGCTGGACGTTCATTTTGTGGCGACAAAACGAACCAAAAACGCTGTCGATCTCGGAAACGCTCAGCGGATGTCCACACGCACGGGGCCGCACCTAGCGAGCTGGATGGTTGGCAATGATGCGAGGTGTGGTGCCTGTGCTCGCTAGCTGAACGTGCTCATCCGCTCTTCCCGGCGCGCACCTGGCCGCGAGATCGACGGTGACGGCTCGCGGTGCTCGGGTTAGGGTTTATTGTCGTGCGAGGTCGCTGTGAGAGAGATGACTCAGTTCGTGCTGCCTGGTCGGTGCAGAGCCTGGGCGCGGGTTTGGAAGGCGTCGCGTTTCCACTTGAGGCTGGTGCTGGGTGCCTCGTCGGGCCAGGGGGCTACGGCTACCGGATGCATGAAGCGGGGCAATCGCCCGTCGAGGAAGCGGCGCCAGGCGGTCAGGCTGAGCGGCGCGTCGGCGCGGGCGAAGGCGAAGGGGCGCTGGCCGAACTCGGCGTCGGGCACGGGCACGACGATGACCTCGTGGACGCCAGCGTGCTGAAGCATGGCGCGCTCAATCTGCTCGGGCTGGATGTTCTCGCCCCCCGAGATGAACTGCCGATCCAGCCGCCCGATGACACGCAGCCGCCCGGCGGCGTCGATCTCGCCCACATCGCGGGTGGCGTACCAACCCTCGGTGTTGGTGAGAGGCACGATGGCGCTGTCCGCCCATCGCCCGAGGCACAGCGTCTCGCCGCGCACCTGCACCTCGCCCGAGTCGGCGATGCGGAGGTCGCGGTGGGGCAGCACGTGGCCTGCGGTGTGGAGCGTATCGAGGTTGGCGCCGGGCGGTGTGGTGGCTATCTGAGATGCCATCTCCGTCATGCCGTAGCTCGTGTGGATGGGCAGCCCGTGGGCGTGCGCCTCGCGCAGCATGCCGCTGGGCATCGCGCTGCCGCCGAGCAGGATGGCGGCGTAGCGTTGGAGCGGCCCGTGCAGCCCGGCACGTAGGAGACGGATGAGTTGGGTGGGGACGAGCGAGAGGTGCGTCCACGACGCCTTGCTGCGCACGCTCGCGTCGAGGTCGTCCGCGGCATCCGGCAGCCCTACCGTCGCCCCGCCCCAGAAGCAACGAAACAGGATGGCCAGCCCGCCCACGTGGTAGAGCGGCAACGTCAGCCCCCACGTGTGACTGGGCTCGACGGGAATGTTGGTTGCCGAGCCGAGCGCGCTATAGTAGTGATTCCCGGCGCTGTGGACGATTGCCTTCGGCTCGCCCGTGCTGCCCGAGGAGAAGATAATCGTAGCCGGGGCGGCTGCGTGCCACGTCCGCGGCTGTGTGGGCTGGGCTGGGCTGGGCATGTCAGCGGGGGCGATACGCGGGTCGTCGAGATCGGCATCGGTGACACAGGCGGCAGCACCGACACGCTCCAGATACGCGGGGACCTGCGATGGCGAGATGCGCGTGGTGAGCGGCACGGCGGTACATCCGGCGCGGATCAGCCCCAGCAGCCATGCGATCAGCGACGCGCCGTTCGGTTGGTAGCACGCCACGCGCGCGCCTGGTGGCAGCGCAGCATCGGCCCACTGCGCCACGCCCTCCACGGCCGCATCGAGGGTCGCGTACGTCCACACGCGCTCCCCTTGGCGCAAGGCTGGCGCCTCCGGCGTCGTCTGTGCCTGATGGTGGATGGGATCGGGGAGCATCATGCGATTCGCGTCAGCAAGGTTTCATCGACGGCGGTGCGGCGCAGGACATCGGCCACGTTCAGCGTTGGATGCGTCAGGTCGAGGCGGGGATGGAGCACATCGGCGGCGAGCCAGCGGTACGTGTCGAGGCCCACAGGCGCACCGCCGGAGCACTGCGCGGCCATCGCCACGAGGTGCTGCAGGCCCACGCCGCTCTCAAACGCAGCACTCACGACCACCTTCATGTGCCGCGCCGACGCGGCCTGGTGCCACGCCTCGGCCCAGGTCCAGCCGCCGCCAAACGTAGCCTTGAGCACGACGGCAGTGGCATAGGCGTGATCCTGCAGCTGGGCAGGCGTCATCTCCAACACGGACTCGTCCAGCGCGACGGGCAGCCCGCTGGTCGCTGCGAACTCCGGCAGCCGCGCCACATCGGCCAATGGCTCCTCGATGTACT
>JBCCMF010000388.1:0-4113 GCA_039026435.1 Bacteroidota bacterium | reverse complement strand
CATCGCCCGCATTCGTCGTCGTTGTATGAACGTCTTCAGTTCACGCATGCGGTCTCTACACAGCGCGTTACGCAGTCCCGAGCGGCTGAAGCAGCTGCATAACAAATATTTGCTATACTCCGCTCCCGAGGAGGCGTTCGACCGAATCACGCGGCTCGCCAGTCGGTTGCTCGGCGTCCCGGTGGCCCTCGTATCCTTAGTCACCGAAGACCGGCAGTTTTTCAAGAGCCAGCAAGGGCTCCCCAGTCCGTGGGACCTGCTCCGGCAGACACCCCTCTCCCATTCCTTCTGCCAGCACGTGGTGCACAGCGGCGACGCGCTGGTCATCGAAGACGCCCGCACGCATCCGCTCGTCAAAGACAACCGGGCGATAGAAGACCTCGATGTGGTCGCCTACCTCGGGATGCCGCTCAAGACGCAAGACGAGCACGCTCTCGGCTCGCTCTGTGAGATCCAGTCCACTCCCCGGCAGTGGACGCCGGAAGAGCAGCACGTGCTGAAAGACTTGGCCGATATGGTCATGACCGAGGCCGAGCTGCGCCTCGAACTCAAGCGGCAGCGCATCCTCAAGGACGAGTTGGAAGCGCGCAAGGAGCAGTACCGCTCTGTCGTCGAAGGCATCCGCGACGCGGTCTTCAAAACCGATGCTGCGGGCGTGCTCACCTACGTAAACGGCGCCTGGGCATCGATTACAGGCATACCGCAGGCGTACCGCAGGCGCAAGCGCTTGGGCAGCGCTTCAACGAGGTAGTGGTCGATGGCAACCGGGCGGTGCTCGACGAGCTACGCGCCAGCACCGCGCTGCATGGTACAGATCCACACGCCCGAGGGCGAACTAAAGTGGCTCGAGATCCGCGCCTCACGCACCGCCTCCGACGAGATCACCGGCCTCATCACCGACGTCACCGACAGCCACCATGTCTATGCCGAGCGGCTCGCCAAGCTCAAGACGGCCATCCTCGGCAACATGAGCCACGAGTTGCGCACGCCCATCACCGCCATCATCGGCTACGCCGACCTTCTGCACGACGAGGTGGGGGCGGAGCAGCAAGAGCTTGTGGACATGGTGCGCATGGGCGGCGAACGCTTGCACGACACGCTCGATTCCGTGCTGGCTTACGCGCAGATCGAGAGCGGCAACCGCTCGGTCTACGTCACGTCGTACGACTTGGCCGATGTCGTGCGTAAGAGCACGCGTCTGTTCGGCGAGCGCATCCGTCGGAAAGGATTAACCCTCGACCTGCGCGGCCTGGACACGCTGCTGTGCGAGGGCGATGCGAGCGCCGTACATCGGATCTTGCATAACCTGCTCAGCAACGCCATCAAGTTCACCGAGACGGGCGGGATCGGAGTGAGCGTACGGGCTCAGGGCGATACTGCCGAGGTGCAGTTAACCGATACAGGCTGTGGCATCCCTGCTACGTTCGTACCCAAACTGTTCGAGCCGTTCGAGCAAGCCTCTATCGGCCACGACCGCTTGCATGAAGTATGCGGCCTGGGGCTCGCTATCACAAGGCGCCTCGTGGACCTGCTCGGCGGGCAGATTCAGGTGGAGAGCGCCCCTGACCTGGGCACCACCTTCACGGTGACGCTGCCGCGTGTGGTCCAGGCCTAACCCCGTGAGCAGCCACGCGCTTCAAGGCTCGTGCAGCATTGTGGGGGATTCCCCCGGCCGCATGCCGGGCTATCATGCTTTTGCACAAGGACAGCTTGAGTGGATGCCATGAGGCGCCGACACAGAGGTCAGCCAATCTCTGCCTGTCACACCGCTTTCAGCTATGCTCGCGTTTCTCAAGTGGCCCAGCGAATACGCACCCGATCCAGTGCCCGAGCCTTTCGTCTTCGAAGACCGCTTCACCGCCATTGAGTCGGCAGGTGCAAGTGAGCCGCGCCCCCGCGATCCTCGATGCAGAGCCGTCGGCGCGAGCCGTTGGGATCATGTCGGCGAGCCACGCGACCATCAGCCCGCTCCTTAGCCCCCTCAAGACGCCCACAGGCTGAGACGGTGCGCCTCAGCGTGAGACTCTGGGTACGCAGGGCGCACCGACGCCTCGTTTTGGTCAGGCAGGCACAGGCATTCGTCGAAAACGAGGGGTCGCTGTGTGGCGCAGGTACGCGGCTTGCCGAGGCGACAAGAGACCCATCCGGCCACGAGCCGGAGCGTCTTGCTCAACTCACCTATGCCGGTAACACTATGCGTACGCCCCTCACCTCGTGGACCCCTTGGCGCGCCACCGCTGCCGTGCAGCCCGTGCCTGTATCCCCGCACACACCGGGTGCGCAGCCACTGACCTACCTGAACCGCACCGACACGGCGTCAGCGACCGATCTCTCGTACAAGCTGAATGCCATGCCACCCGCCCCGGAGCCTGGCACGCCACTCGGCCGGAAGGTCATGATGCTGGGGCTGTTCTTCGTGTTCTGGCTGGTTACGTCGGCGTTCTTTATGAACCTCTACATCGCACGGTACCTGTCGTGAGGGGCCGCCTCTGAAGGAGCGCGCACGGTCGCAAACTCTGGGCGCCCGCCGACGTTGGGGGAGGCCCGTGTCACTTGGCCCCGCGTTCATGCCCCTCACCTACTGCACCAACATCCATCCCTCGAATGGTTGGGCCGATGTGCTGGCCACGATCCAGCGCTACGCGCCACCACTCAAGGCCGCCCTCGCGCCCGATGCGCCCTTCGGCATCGGCCTGCGCTTGTCGGGGCAGGAAAGCGCCGAGCTGCTCGAAGCCGATCACTTGGCTGACTTCAAGCGGTATTTGGATGAGGCTGGGCTGATGGTGTTCACGATGAATGGTTTCCCGTATGGACCGTTTCACAACGAGCCCGTCAAAGACCAAGTGCACGCCCCCGACTGGCGCGACCCAGAGCGCGTGGACTACACCATCCGCCTCGCCCAGGCGCTGGCGGTACTCCTTCCCGATGGGATGGACGGTGGGATATCGACCAATCCCCTCTCCTACAAGCCGTGGTTTGAGGGCGCCGTGGATGACACCGACTGGACACTGATGACGCACCACATGGTGGACGTCGTGGCCGAGCTGGCGCGCATCCATCAGGCTACAGGCAAGCTGATCCATGTGGACATCGAGCCCGAGCCGGACGGGGTGCTGGAGACGAGCGCCGAGCTGGTGGAGTACGTGGAGGAGTGGCTGATGCCCGTGGGCGGCGTGCTGCTGGCGGCCGAGCTAGGGCTGGATGAGGACGAGGCGACGGCGCTGCTGCTGGAGCACATCCGCGTCTGCTGGGACACCTGCCACGTGGCGGTCATGTACGAAGACCCCGCCGAGGTGCTGGCGCGCTACCAAGCCGTCGGCCTCAAGGTGGGCAAGGTCCAGATCAGCTCGGCCCTACGCGTCGATCTTCCCAGCGATCGCGAGGCGCGCCACACCGTTCAGGCAGCCCTGGACCCGTTCGTCGAGTCTACCTACCTCCACCAAGTCATCCAGCAAAACCGCGATGGCACGCTGACGTCCTACCGCGACCTCGACCACGCACTGCCGCACATCTTCGCGCCCGAGGCCACGCAGTGGCGCATCCACTTCCACGTACCCATCTTCCTCGAACGCTACGGCGCCCTGGGGTCCACGCAAGACGGCATCGTCGAGACGCTGCGCCTGTTCGCGCAGCAGCCGTTCACGAACCACCTGGAGATTGAGACCTACACGTGGGGCGTGCTGCCGCCAGCGCTCCAGCGACCGCTCGGCGAGTCCATCCGCCGCGAGTTCGAGTGGGTGCATCAGGCACAGGCCGCGCTCCGATGAGGCTCAAGCCCTACCTCGATCTCGCCCGCATCTCCAACAGCCCTACGGTGGCGTCAAACGCGCTGGTAGGCCTTGCGCTGGCGGGCTATGCTGCGCTCGATGCCCACGCCGCCCTCGTCGCAGGCGCGATGGTGTGCTTCTACACGGCAGGCATGGTGCTCAACGACGTTCTGGACCTGGAGATCGACCGCCGCGAGCGGCCCAGTAGACCGCTACCGTCCGGGCAGGTGTCGCTGCAAGCGGCGTGGACCATCACCGTAGTCCTCTTTGCCGCGGGCAGCGCGATGCTGGCGGTTACCAGATGGCCGGCGTTCGTCGCGGGGCTGGTGCTGATTGCGCTGATCGT
>JBCCMF010000387.1:0-4114 GCA_039026435.1 Bacteroidota bacterium | reverse complement strand
GTTCCTCTGCATCGCCGTAGCCACCGCTACGGCTGCTTCGAGCGCCTTGCTCACGATCTGCTCGCTCAAGCTCGGGGCGTGCAGCAGGTCTTCGGATAGGCTCTTAGCGGAGCAAAATGTACTCAGGCAGAAAGACGCATGCGAATCGGATCGATTGATTTTGGCGAGAAGCCGCTGTTCTTAGCGCCGATGGAGGACGTGAGCGATCCACCGTTTCGGCTGCTGTGCAAGCGCTACGGCGCCGACATGCTCTACACCGAGTTTATCTCGTCCGGTGGGCTAGTGCACGACGCACAGGGCTCGCACATGAAGCTCGACATCTACGAGCAAGAGCGCCCCGTGGGTATTCAGATCTTCGGCGGCGAGATCGAGCAGGTTCGCGAAGCCGCCCGTATCGTGGATGCCGTGGAGCCTGACGTGATCGACATCAACTTCGGCTGCCCGGTCAAGAAGGTGGTGTGCAAAGACGGTGGCGCGGGCATCCTGCGCAACTTGCCGAAGATGGAGGCGATCACCGAGGCGGTCATCGGCGAGGCAACGCGGCCTGTGACGGTGAAGACGCGCCTCGGCTGGAACGACACCAGCATCCGTATCCTCGAAGTGGCCCGCATGGTCGAAGCCGTGGGCGTGCAGGCACTGGCGGTGCACGCGCGCACGCGCAAGCAGATGTACAAGGGCGAAGCGCGCTGGCCGTGGCTCCGGCGCATCAAGGAAGAAGCCGGCATCACCATCCCGCTCATCGGCAACGGCGACGCGACCTCGCCGGAGAAGATCGAGCGCATGTTTGCCGAGACGGGCGTAGACGCGGTGATGATCGGGCGCGGCGCCATCGGCAACCCGTGGATCTTCCAGCAGGCCAAGATCTACCGCGAGACGGGCGCGGCGCCGCCTCCGCCGTCGTGGGATGAGCGCGTGCGCGTCGTGGCCGAGCACCTGACGCTCAAGTGCGAGTGGCTGGGCGAGCGCAAGGGCGTGCTCGAGATGCGGCGCATGTACGGCGGCTACTTCAAGGGCTTCCGCGGTGCCAGCCGCCTCCGCCAGCAGGTCATCAACAAGCCCGCCAAGGCCGACGTGCTGGAGGTCTTGCTCAACTTCTCGGAGGAAGACGCCGTCACGGCGCCCACGCGCATCGCTGTGGGCGGCGACGGGGCGCCCGCTGGCCGCGGCCTGCCCGCTGCCAGCGCCGCGAAATTGCCCACCCCCACACGCAAGCGCAAGTCGGGTGCGCCACCCTCGCTGCCGCCGTCTAAGCGCAAGCCTCAAGCGGTCGTCTCTTCCTCTAGCTGAGGCGGTGACGCAGGCTGCGGCTCCGTCTTCGCGCGGTACAGCAGTTCGTCTACGCCCCACAGCACGGTGCCGAAGCTGCCGAGGGTGACGAGGGCAAACGGCGCGTCCCAGATGACGAGCCCACCCAGCGCCCCCAGGATGCCGCCGAGGTACTTGATGTAGTTGAGCTGCTCGTTGGTCGTGCGCTTGAGGAGTTGCTCCAGCTGCCCCTCGTCGTACTGCTGCATGTTCTGCATCACCATCGAGTACACGTCGAGGTTTTCCACGAAGCCCAGCACCACCTTGGTCGCCCACGACTCGATGTCCTGCGACCGCGCCTCGATCTTCTCGGGGATGGTGTCGAGCAGCGTGTCCATCTGGTCCAGCACGACGTCGAGCGACTGCGGCAGCTCCTGCACGGCCTCATCCAAACGACGCTGGAAGTCGTCCTCGTTGAGGAAGCGGTAGGCCTTCAGCGCGAGCCCGCCGATGCCTTTGCCCGCGTATGCCTCCAGCTTCTCCGTGATGACCGACGCAATCTTGCGCCGCACCACCTCGGAGGCCAGCACCTGATCGACATAATCCGCCGTCAGTCCCTTCAGGTCGGCGCGAAACTCCGGGTCTTCAAGTACGCCGCGCGTCACGTCCAGCGCCATCTCTCGGTAGCGGGGGATGACATTGCTCTCCTCGATCTTCGCCTTGATGATGTCTTCGTTGATGAGCTCTTCCGAGACCGCCGTCGCCAGGCGATAGATCACGCGCTCGCGCTGCGCCGGGATCAGGCCTTGCCCAAAGATGGGCCGCTCCTCCTGCGGGTTGAAGAGCATCGTGATGGCCAGCCAGTTGGTCAGGAAGCCGATCATGCCGCTGACGGAGAGGATGCGCAGCAAGCCTTCGAGGTTGAGCGCATAGCCAAAGGGCGAGAGGGCGATGCCGTTGAAGTCCCACCAGAACGACACGACAAAGAGCACGCCCAACGCAACGGGGATGAGGCGAAGGAGCGGGAGCAGTTGCGCGTGCCCACCCACAAGGCGCGGCGGCGCCTCGGCAGCGTTGGCCCTGGGCGACGGCGCAGGCAGGTGGCGCGACACGTAGCGGGTGACCAAGCTGCGCAGATCGCGGGCGCGCGCGCGGGTGAGCTGCCGTGCCTCCGGCAGCGTTTGCGCCTGCATGGGCTCTTCTTGGACGGTAGGTTCAGTGGGCATAGAGAGAAGGTAATGTCGGCAGGTCAGGGAGCGGTCAGGCCCAGGCGCTCGGCGTCGGCTTGCATGCCAGCAATCACGTGGGCGATGTGCTCGGTGAGGTCGATGCCCAGGTCGGCGGCGCCTTCGCGGATGTCGTCTCGGTTGACGGCAGCGGCAAAGGTTTTGACCTTCAGCTTTTTCTTGACCGACTTCGGCTTCATGCCCGCTAGCCGCGTCGGCCGGACGTAGGCGACGGCGGTGATGAAGCCTGCCAGCTCGTCCACGGCGAAGAGCGCCTTCGCCATCAGCGTGGTACGCGGCGTTCCGGTGTGTGGCGCGTGCCCCATGATGGCATCGAGGATGGGTTCGGGGTACCCCTGCTCGCGCAGCTGCGCCACGCCCACGTACGGATGTTCGTCCAGCGTCTGATGCTGTTCGTAATCCATATCGTGGAGCAGCCCCGTGATGCGCCATGCGGTTTCATCCTCGCCGAAGTGCTTGGCATAGTGCCCCATCGCGGCCTCAACGGCATACGCATGGCGGCGCAGGCTATCCGTTTTGGTCCATTCGTGGAAGGTGGAGAGGGCATCGTCGTAATTCATCGCGGCATCGGTAGCAAGGGCGCAGTATTCGCAGCACCTACGAGAGCTTTGGGGATTGGTTCAAGCCTGCCAGCGTATAGCGACAACCGCATCACCAACGGCCACTGCCATGCCCATCCAGCCCTTCATCGGAAAGCACCCGCAGTTCGATGCGAGCGTATTCATTGCCGAGAACGCCACGCTCATCGGCGACGTCACGCTCGGCGCGCAGTCCAGCCTCTGGTTCAACGCCGTCGTACGCGGCGATGTGCACCGGATCCGCATCGGGGCACGGACCAACATCCAAGACCTCTGCATGGTACATGTGACGCATGGCACCGCGCCTACCACCATCGGCGACGATGTGACGGTGGGCCACAGCGCGGTCCTGCATGGCTGCACCATCGAAGACCGCGTGCTCATCGGGATGAGTGCCTTAGTGATGGACCACGCCGTGATCGGCCACGACAGCATCGTAGGGGCAAAAGCGCTTGTCACGGGGCGCACCGTGATTCCGCCGCGCTCGTTGGTCCTCGGCGCACCGGCCCGTGTCGTGCGCGAGCTGACGGGCGAAGAGGTGGCTTTCGTGAAGCAATCGGCGCTCAACTACGTCCGCTACCGCGCCATCTACCTCGGCGAGGAGCAGCCCGAGCGCAACCCATACTACAACGACTGATCCGGCGAATCGCTAGGAAGGGTGACCTGGGCAAACAGCCGGACGCGGTCAGTTTTCGCTGCGATAGCCTCCACAGAGAGTTTGGCTGGCAGAACGCCCAGGTTCTTTGCCTCCATGTAGAGCGCCTCATATAGCCGGAGGTTCTGCTGGTAGTCAACGGGCGTGCGCGCGATGTAATCGTCCACCGCCTGACGCACAAAGTGAGCATTCTTTACCATAGCAAGCTGGCTGCAATCAGTCGTTCTCGTCCTTCAGCACGCCGTGGTCGACCGGGACCGGGTACTTGTTGCTGAAGCAGGCATTGCAATACCCGAGGCCGTTGGGGTTGGCCGCCCGGACGGCGCGCATGAGGCCATCCACCGTCAGGTAGCCGAGCGTATCCACGCCGAGCCAGCTGGCCATCGCGT
>JBCCMF010000386.1:0-4135 GCA_039026435.1 Bacteroidota bacterium | reverse complement strand
GCTTCTTACCCGCTTCGCACAGGCTACCGGAGGGTTCTACTATCAAGCCACCCGCATGACCGAGCGCGAGCAACTGCGTGCCCTTACGCTCGCACTGGCCGCGCATTTCGATGACGCTGCACTTAGACACACGGCCTTCTCGCACTGGGATGATCTCTTGGCTTACGTCGCCCAGCGTGTCCAAGCAGAGCCATTTGTACTGGCCCTCGATGAGTTTCCCTACCTGGCTGACAGCGCACCAGCGCTGCCCTCTATCTTGCAAAAATGGTGGGATCACGCCCTCTCCGGCACGGCCATAAAGCTGATCCTCAGCGGCAGCCATATCACGGCTATGCGGCGCCTTGAGGGCGGCGATCAACCCCTATACGGTCGCCGTACTGGTCGCATCGATCTGCTGCCGTTTGACTACGCGGATGCAGCCCAGGTTGTACCTGAGTGGTCAGCCAAAGACCGCCTGCGGCTCTACGGCATGATTGGTGGGCTACCCGGCCACGTATCGCTGATTGATCCCGCAAGCAGTTTAGCGGAGAACATTGGCGCGCTGATGCTTGACAGCAGCGGACGCCTCTATGACGAGGCTATTCATGCCTTCGACGCCTTTTTGCCCGATGCCAGTGTCCACTACTCGATCATCGATGCGATTGCCAATGGTGAACAGACGTGGAGTCGTATCGCCAGCCGGGTGGGGAAGCAGACGAGCGCGCTCAGCCGCCCGCTCGAATGGCTGCTGGAGATGGGCGTCGTGTGCCGCATAGCACCGCTGACGGCGTATCCCAGACCAAGCCCCAAACGCACGCTCTATCAAGTTGCCGACCCTTACCTCGTCTTCTGGCATCGCTTCATCGCAGACATCCGCGGAAGGGGCCTGCCTGCATTGGTAGCTCCGCGACAGCTATGGGACGCGATGATTGCGCCAAGACTAGACGACTACATGGGCGGCGTGTTCGAAGCGGCGTGTCGCCAATTTGTAGCGCGCGGCCGGTCAGCCCTGCTGCCGTTTCGGCCTGTGCAGGTGGGAGCGTGGTGGACCTCCGATGGTTCGGCCGAAGTAGACGTAGTGGCGCTAGGGAGCGAAGGCCAGCTGCTAGTAGGTGAGTGTAAATGGGGCGCCGTAGACGAGCGCGACGTCGTGCGGCTCAAGCAGCGCGGGCAGCAGGTTGCTCGTGACGCCGATGTGGATCCTTCAGTCGTCACGTATGTGGTGTTCTCCGCAGGAGAAGCCTCCAACGGGCTCAAGCAACACCTTGCTGCTGGCGAAGCGATCCATGTGCGCGCAGACCTCCTCTTCGCAGGCGACTCGAATGAGTCCCTGCCGATCTAGCTCCTCAACGGAGGCCTGCCTAGTCAGGCGCTACCTCCGCGTAGGAGACGAAGGAAGCGTGCGATGCGCGCAGCATCCTGGCATAGCGCGCCGCTCAGAACTCGATGCTGAACCCGAGATTGGGCAGGAGGCCTACGTTGTTCTGGTCGCGAAGGAAATCTGGCTCCGCTGGATCTTGCGTGTACTCGAAGCCGAACAGGTTCTCGCGGTTGAAGAGGTTTTGGATGTCCAGGTACGCCACCCCGTTCACCGGGCCAAGGTCGAACCGCCGGTCCACACGTAGATCCACGCGGGCGTAGTAGGGTGTGCGCAGCGCGTTGAGGCGGTCGCGGTCCAGCACGGCGCGCCCCGTGCGGGCATACTCAATCGCCGAGGCTTCCAGGTCGAACGGCGTGTACGGCCGTCCCGACTGGACCTGAATTTTGGCGCCGATCTCCCAACCGCCGAGTCGGTAGCCGCCCGTGAACGATCCGCTGTGCCGCACGTCCCATCCAGAGGGGCGGAAGCGCCCGCCGGCGGCGGAGAACTCGCTCCACCCCAGCGTATAGGCAGCCAAGCCGTAGAACCGACTCGTCAGCTTGCGTTGCGCAAACACCTCAAGGCCATACGTCCGGCCTTGCCCATCGGGCAGCAGCGGCTCGGCTCCGACAAACCCAAAGTCGCCGCCCAGGTTAGCGAGCGACACACGGGGGTCGGATGCGGAAATCGGATAGTTCTCGTAGAACTTGTAGTAGCCCTCCACGGTGATGCGCAGGCTCGGCATCGGGGTGAACGCCACGCCACCGACCAGCTGATACACGTCAATCCACGACAGCCCGGCGTTCGCAAAGCCGCCTTGTTCATCGCGGACGCCCAGCGAGAGGTATTCAGGCGACTGCGTGAACAGACCCGCCGCGGCATTCACACTCAGGCGGTTGTTGATGGCATAGGACGTGCTCAGCCGTGGCGACACCGACCACGGGTTGTCCAGGAAGGTGTTGGCGTCCAATCGAAGCCCGAGGGTGCTCGTCAGGCGGCCATCCAAACTCCGCTTCGTGAGCTGCCCATAACCAAACGGCAGCCAGAGACCCGCATCGGTCTGGAAGCGCAGGTCTGCGGTGAAGTTCGTCGCTGGCGTGGCAACTTGGAAGAACGCCGTCTCGATGGTGCCCCGCGTAATGCCGCCGCCAAAGCCAAGGGTCAACAGCCGACTCAGCCGCTTGTCGCCGTCTAGGCGCAGGCGTGTGTTGACCTCGGTCGAGTTGTTCTGCAGCACGGCCACACCGCCGCGGTCGATGTCGGCGAAGGCGAAGTCCTGATAGGAGCGGCTGAGGGCCAGCGTGAAGAAGCCGCCGTCGATCAGCCGCCGCCACGACACGCCCACGGTGTAACTGCGCTGGTCGTTGTCCAGGACGCCGTTGGCGATGTCGGCCTGCTCGAAGTCGTTGGGGTCGGACGGCTCGACGATGTCGAAGTCATCGATGGCGCCCACGCCAAAGCCGACGATCCGGTCGCGGATGGTGGGGTTGTATTCGAGCCGGGTTTGCGTGTCCCAGTAGGCGGGGCGGATGGGCAACTCAAGTAGTTCGAACAGGAACTGGAGGTACGAGCGCCGCACGGAGAACAGCCAGTTGAACGACTCACTCGGCCCGCCGTCAAGCGACAGGGCCGTATCGGTGGCGCCGAGGGTAAAGTCGCCCGAAGCAATCCCTGGCGACCCGGGTCGGTTGTTGATGACCAGCACGGAGGACGCCGCATCGCCATAGCGCACCGGGAAGCCGCCTGTGTAAAACTCGGTCTCGCGGATGAAATCGACGTTGAGCAACCCCAGCGGACCGCCCGCTGCACCCTGCGTGGCAAAGTGGTTGATCTGTGGGATTTCGATGCCGTCCACGATGTAGGCGTTCTCGCTCGGGCCCCCGCCACGCACCAGCAGGTCGTTTCGGATGTCGATGCCGCCGCCCACGCCCGGCAACGCCAGGAGCGTGCGCGAGATGTCGTTTTGTCCACCCGGTGTGCGGCGAATCTCTTCGGCGCCCAACACCTGTACCGACGTCGGGGCATCGGCAGACTCGGCAAAGAAGCCCGCCTCGACCACGATCTCACCGCCTTCCAGCACCGCCTCCTCCAGTTCAAACAGGACAAACGTGGGGCGGCTGGTTTGCACCACGATGTCCGTCTTCGTCGATGCTTGATAGCCGAGGAGCGAGGCCCGCAAGCTGTAGGTGCCCGGTGTCAGCCCCGTGATCTCAAACGTGCCTTCGAGCGTGGTCGCGGCGCCCGTCAGCGGCGTGCCGTCGGCGTTGGGGATGATCACGTTGGCGCCGGGCAGCGCCTCCTGCGTGACCGCATCGACGACGCGGCCACGGATCACCCCACGTTCCTGCGCCGCAACAGCATCGACAAGGAAGAAGCTCAACAGAGCGAGGGTAGCGACGTGCCCGACTATACGGCGGAGGCGTGAGGTAGCGCTCGTGAGCGGCGAAGGATACCCACGGTGGTCGTCCAGTGGGAATTGCGCACAGGTGCTGCCGGGGCTTGATGGAGCGCTGGAAGGGGACATGCCAACGGGCTTTGGTTTGAGACGATAAAATCTACCGACCGTACGGTAGTTAAATATCTTAGTTCTTGCCGATCTGGTAAAATCGTGCGGGCCCTAGCTCGCTTATCACCTAGTTCTGGCCTGCGCCGATGCCTGCAAACAGCATGTCCAGCAGCATGTCTGCCAGCTCGTCGGTGGAGCGGTGCTGGCCAAAGGGGGAGAAGGCGATGGCGTTCATGTCCATGAGTAGCCCGAGCACCATAAGCGCCGTCATGTCGGCATCGTGCTCGCGC
>JBCCMF010000385.1:0-4152 GCA_039026435.1 Bacteroidota bacterium | reverse complement strand
CCACTCCCTACGACCGCATCTTGGCCACCTCGCTCGGCTCCTACGCCGCGGCTATGGTCGCCGATGGCCACTTCGACCGCATGGTGGTGCTGCGCGAGAACCGCCTCTCCAGCGTCTCCCTCTCCGCCGTGGCCAACAAGGTGCGGACGGTACCGCCCAACGCCCCTGCCATCCTGTCCGCGCTGGCTGTGGGCACCTCGTTTGGCGTGTCCAGCTTCGAGCAGCGGTTTGTGGGGACCGAGGTGTCGGCTGTACTCTCGTGATGCGCTACGCGACCCGAGTTACGACTTTTTGACGTACGAGCGCGTGCCGAGCGTGGGCTGAACCTTCGGCGCGTGCGATCTTTGTAGCCGCACGCCCTCACTTGCCTCCACACCTTGCATGCACGTCTACCTCACTGGCGCCACCGGCTTCGTCGGCTCCTACGTCCTCAAGCGCCTGCTGGCCGATGGCCACACGGTGCGCTGCCTCGTCCGCAATCCCAGCACGGCCCGCTTGCCCGATGGCGTCGAGGTCGTCAAAGGCGATATCACGGTGCCAAAGTCCGTCCTCGGCACGATGCGCGGCTGCGATGCTGTGATCCACCTCGTCGGTATCATCGAGGAGCAGCCGTCGAAGGGCGTCACGTTTGAGGCGATCCACTACCAAGGCACGGTGCACGTGGTGGATGCGGCGAAGGATGCCGAGATCGAGCGGTTCGTGCACATGAGCGCCAACGGCGCGCGGCCCAACGGCGTCTCGGCGTACCAGACCAGCAAGTGGAAGGCCGAGGAGTACGTGCGCGATGCTGCGTTCACGCACACCACCGTCTTCGCCCCCTCCGTGCTCTTCGGCGACCCCGGCCCCGACAACCCCGAGTTCGCCTCGCAACTCGCCGACACGCTCATCAAGCCCTTCCCCGTCCTGCCTATCTTCGGCGACGGGCAGTACCTCATGCAGCCGATCTCCGTGGAAGAGGTCGCCGATGCGTTCGTGCAAGCCTTGACCACCCCCGAGGCGAGCGGCCAGCGCTTCTGCGTGGCCGGGCAAGAGCAGATCCCGTACGTGGTCGTGCTCGATATCATCACCAAAGCGCTCGGGCTGGCGGCAAAGCCCAAGATCCCATCGCCGATCTGGCTCGTACGGCCTGCGGTGCAGGCGGCAGGCAAGTTTGGCCTGTTGCCCATCTCCCCCGATCAGTTCGAGATGCTTGTGGAAGGCAACACCTGTGATAACGCCTCCTTATACGCCACCTTTGCGCTTACACCTAGGGCGTTTACGCCTGATGCCTTGGCCTACCTGCGCGATTGAACGCATCGCGCAGCTGAGTTGTGGGCCTCAAGTCGGGAAAGGGCAATTAATGATGCCCTCTCGTAACAACTCTGTTCATTTCGCACGGCCTTCCTTGACCGAACCTTCGAAAAAGAGCATCATCTTTCCGATTACTTAATCTCCCAAAGAATCTTTCAGGCCGTCTCGGCGCGTATGTTTCGGCGCACTTCATCCCGTTCTGCCTTTTTCCGACGGGGCTTGGCCCCACCCAGTAGGCGTATGACGCGTAGCGCTCTTCTTTTGCTGTTGTTCGTTTCCCCGGCGCTGGCGTATGCCCAGGCGTTCGAGGAGGCCGTGGTGAATGTTGGCAACGTGGGCATCACCGTGACCAACTCGGGCTTCATCGGCCGTGCCAACGTGCGCAACACGCCCACGGGCAACCCGTCGTTCGAGTACCCGCTCAACTCGGGCGTGGAGCACCTCTTCGAGTCCGGCATCTGGATCGGCGCCACGCGCAGCGATGGGACCGAGACGGTCCGCACGGGCGCGATCACGGTGGCCAGTGGGTACCGACCCGGCGGCACGGGCTACGAACTGGCGCCGGTGAGCGGGATCTCGCAGCGGTCGTCGCTCCTGGAGTCGGCGGTGTTCACGCGGCAGGCGGTGAGCCACCAGGACTACATCACCGCGTTCGTCGATACAGCGCGGGTGCTGCCGGGCACGTCGATCCCGATGCCCGATGTGGAAGGCCGCTTGGGCATGAGCGTGACGCAGTCGGTGTACGCGTGGAATTTCCCGTTCACCGAGTACTTCGCCATCTTCAACTACGACATCGTTAACATCAGCGATGCGCCGTGGGACAGCGTCTTCGTGGGCATGTGGCATGACTTGGTCATCCGCAACGTGAACACGACCAACGACGCGGGTGGCGCGTTCTTCAACAAGAACGGCATCGGCTTCATCGATAGTCTGGAGACGTCGTATGCGTTCAACGCGGGTGGGGCCGAGGAGACGATCAACACCTACGGCTCGGTGACGATTCTCGGGGCCGAGTGGCGTGACCCCCGCACCGGGCAGAAGCGCTACTTCCACCCCGATGTGGCCGACGAGTATGTCCGCGATGGCTACGCGCCGCCGCAGGTCGCCCCGCGCTGGTGGGTGTTCACGGGTGAGGCCGACGAGCTGGCGAGGCCTACCAACGACCAGGACCGCTATCGCCGCATGGCCACGCCGTTTCCCGACCCGGCCACGTTCGAGAGCGAGATGGCTTTCCAAGACGCCTTTGAGGCGTGGCGCGGTCGCCTCCAGACGGACGGCATCAGCGCGGCGGGCAACTGGATTGGCCTGACGCCCATCGGGCCGTTCTCCAGCGTGCTGCCCGGCGACACACTCACGGTGACGTTCGCCCTCGTGGCCGCGCTCAAGCCGGAGGAGTTCCAGGGCCAGGCCGGCAAGCCCATCGACACGGGCGAGAGCCGCCGCCTGCTGGCTAACAACATCGAGTGGGCGCAGCGCACGTACTCGGGCGAGGACAACAACCAGAACGGTGTGCTCGACCTCGGCGAAGACGTCAACCAGAACGGCGTGCTTGACCGCTACCTCATCCCCGAACCCCCGCGGTCGCCACAGACGCGCGTGGAGTTCAGCCGCGCCAGCAGCGGCTCCCGCCCCAGCAGCGCCGTCACGCTCTACTGGGACCGCAGCGCCGAGGAATCGGTGGACCCGGTGACGGGCGAGCGCGACTTTGAGGGCTACCGCATCTACCGCAGCAACCCCGGCGACGACCGCAGCGGCGACATCCTGGGCCAGGCCACGCTCATCGCCCAGTATGACCGCCCCGGCAACCGCACGGGCTTCAACAACGGCCTCGATGCCATCCGTCTTGACCAACCCGTCACCTTCCCCGGCGACGACACCGAATACTGGTACAGCTTCGAGACCGACGACCTGCTGGCGGGCTGGCAGTACGCGTTCACCGTCACCGCCTTCGACGAGGGCGATGTAGATGCGGGCCTCGACTCGTTCGAGTCGTCGCGCACCGCCAACGCCGTCCGCGTCTTCCCCGGTACGCCGCCCGCCGAGAACGGCGACCAGACCGTGGGCGTCTATCCCAACCCGTACCGCCTTGGTGCGGCGTGGGACGGCGGTACCAACCGCACGCGCAAGCTCAACTTCTACAACTTGCCCGAGCGCGCCGAAATCCGCATCTACACCCTCGCTGGCGAGATCGTGACCACGCTGGAGCACGACAGCGGCATGAGCAGCGACATCCGCTGGTTCGACGACTTCAGCGCCGAGAACCGCGTGCTCTCGGGCGGCGAATTCGCCTGGGACATCCTCTCGCAGAACAACCTCAACGTCTCCACAGGCCTGTACCTGTTCTCCGTTAGAAACCTCGACTCTGGCGATGTGCAGCAAGGCAAGTTTGTGATCATCAAGTAAACCCCCTAACGCCGCAGGCCCCCGCGGCTTAATCTCCACAACCCAACCGAATCTGTTATGAACCGATTGGCTACCATGCTCCTGCTACTGGCGGGACTCCTCGTGGTGCAGCCCACCTGGGCGCAACGCACTGACCTCACGGTGCGCCAGATCCACGAAATCAGCGACGAAGCGCTCAGCACACTCCAGCAGTCTACGGCTGAAACCCCGGGCGATGAGATTGAAGCGCTCATCACGCGTCCGCTCGATGGCACCGAAGTGACCATCACGGTCGTCGTCCTTGCCGACCCCTTCAAGTCGGGCCTCTCCAGCCCCCGCGATGCCGGCTTCCCCAGCCGCGTGCACTATTTCGTGCGCGACACTACAGCCAACTCACAAGGCGCCCTCGGCATGGACGTACAGGTGGTGGACGGGGACTACCAGAACACGGGCTCGCTCGACATCTTCCGCGGCGATGTG
>JBCCMF010000384.1:0-4192 GCA_039026435.1 Bacteroidota bacterium | reverse complement strand
AGCGTCTTGCTGGTCACGGTCCGTCTGCTCGTCCCCGGCCTGCTCGTCGTTTTCGGCTGGCGTCTCGGCATCCTCTTGCGCATCGTCCATGCGCTCTTGGGTCTTCTCGGCGAGACGCTCCTCCTGCTCGGCCAGATCCTCGGCGCGGCGCGAGAGCTCTTCCAAGTCCTGCTGCGTACGGAGTTGCTTGAAGAGTTGCAGGGCGTTGTCTAGCCGCTTCTGGTACTGCTGCTCGTTGAACTCGAACTGCTGGATAGACTCCTGCATCTGCTGGAGGTCGAGGTTCTGCATGGCGTCTTGCAGTTGCTGCAGGGCTTCCTGCAACTCGGGCGAGTTGATCTCCTCCATCGTGCGCTGGAGGTCCTCGTACATGTCGAGCGTCTCTTCCGAGACCAGGCTGTTCTCCTCCATCTGTTGCCGCATCTCCTCCACCTGATTCGAGAGGTTATCGACGCGTTCCTCCATCGTCTGCTGGCGCTCTTTCAGCTGCTCGATGAGCCGCTCATCTTCCCAGTCGGCTTCTTGCTTCTGCCGGAGTTCGTCGCGCAGCTCCTCGAAGTCATCGCGGATCTGTTGTGCCTCGTCTTGCAGGTCTGTCAGTTCCTCTTGCGTCTCGTCCTGCTGCTCGTCGAGCTGTTCGTACTGCTCGGCCAGCGAGGGCAGGCGGAGGCGTTGCGTAGCCGTGCGCGCCGACTTGAGGCCGCTCACCTGGTCATTGTCCCACACCTGCACGTAATATTCCACTACATCGCCGGGGACGAGGTCGAGGCCGGACTCCCCGGCGAGCTGCCACGTCTTAAGTACTTCCTGGTCGAGTGTGCGGGGTGCAGCGATGGGGAGGTCCAGCGTAGAGAAGGCGTCGGAAGGGTTGCCGAATTGCGACTCGGTCAGGCGGTAGTGAAGGCGCAGGCGAGCGAAGCCGAAGTCGTCGGTCATGCGCAGCCGCAGGCCAGTAGCTAGGTCGTCGTTGAGGATGGCGTTGTCTTCGGGTGCCAGCAGGACGATGGTGGGCGCGGCGTCGGCGATGGGCGTGATGGTGTAGGGGATGGGGTCGCCGTTGCGCAGGCCCTGTGCGTTTTCGAGCGCGATCTGGTAGCGCCCCGCCTGCAGCACGCGGAACGTGCCGGAGGCCGTCATGCCCTCCAGGGCCAAGGCCTCCTCGCGGTCGCCGTCGAAGACCAGCAACGCCTCCTCCACGGCCTCGCCGCCCACGCCTACTTCGATGTCCACGCGGGTGCCGCGCAGCGCAGTCACATCGCCCACGTTGGGGTCGAGCCGCTGCGGCGGGATGCCGGTGTAGCTAGGGAAGGTGAGGCTGACCTGCACGCCGCGCACAATCGGCCGCTCCGTCACATCCACACCGTACCACGCCGTTTCCACCGGATCGGCCGTGGCGGCATAGCGCAGGTCGCTGCGCACGTTGACGAGCGTGTGCGTGAACACGCCGAGCGAGTCGGCCGTCAGGCGCACTTCCTCCACCAGGTCCTCGCCGGACTGGTTGAGGCGGAGCGTCAGCTCGTTCGGCAGGGTCGCGCCGCGCGCTTCCACGGCGATGGTCAGGCTCTCGCCGCGCACCAGCTCTACGTCGCCTGGCGAGACGGTGAGGGCAAAGGGGGCAGGCGGCTGGAACGTGCTGGCCGGCGAGAGCAGCCGCTTCGAGGCATCCAGGAAGGTCACAGGCGCGACCATCCAGAAGGCGGCAAGCCCCAGCATCGGCATGATGGCGAGGCGCCCGACGCGCTTGGCGTCATCAAACTGTTCGATCTCCTCAAACGGGACCGGCGACACCTCGCGCCCCAGCTGCGACACCGCGCGGTCCACCAGCGGCGACGCGGCGCCCGAGGCGCGGCCCGAGGTCAGGTCCAGGATATTGACGAGCCGATCCGACACCTCGGGGTAGTGCGTGCCAATCTGCTTGGCGACGTCCTCATCGGCAGGGCGCGGGAGCAAGCCGATCAGCCGCAACAGCGGGGTGAGGAAAAAGTAGCCTAGTAGGCCGGCAGTCAGTGCTGCTGCAGACCAGAAGATAAGGGTGCGTGGGGCCGTGCCCATCCACAGGCGTGCCTCGGCTGCGGTGGCGATCAACCAGAGCCCGGCGAGGATGCCCAGGCAGAGCAGCAGCCCGGCCAGCACTTGCGCTAGCGTGATGCGGCGGATGGTCGCGTGCAGCCGCCGGCGCAGCCGTTCGACGAGGTGAAGCGTTTCGTCGCTCATGGATGTACGATCCGTTTGTTACCTGGCAGGGGCGATGTACCCCGGCTCAGGAGGCCCGGTTTCGTGGCAGCACGGGGGAAACAGAACGTACGAAGCGGCGCGGCTGGTATGGCCTGCCTATAATTCCGTCAGAAAGTACAACACGACGCAGATCTGCGCGATGACGAGGAGCATGAGGAGCATCACCTGCGGCTGCGAAAACTGACGCGGTGGCTCGGTGGCGCGATGCATCTGGCGTGACTTCACAAAGCCACCGTTCTCGCTCTGGTAAACGCTACCTAGACAGAGCAGGATGGAGAAGGCCGTGACGGGAAGCAGCGCCGGACCAGCAAATAGCGGGAGGAGTAAGCCCAGTGCTGAAAACAGGAGCGTCAGACCAAGGACAAGGTAGGTCAAGTGGCGTGTAAGCATGGGAGAGCGAATCAGGGAAGATGTACTGCAGTATGGACGGACATGGTGGCAATTTTAATGCCGACGCTTTGTAAAGCAGCGAAAAGAGAAAGTAGACGTCGTGGTCAGCGTAAAAACACACGATAACTGTTTGCACAACGCCTGGGTATGGGGATAATCCCGACTCTGCGCGGTACACCTAGCTCCAGGTGTCGGATTTTGCGAAAGTCTCGTGCTGCGTAACTGAACACGGCCCCGCGCGTAGAGCGCACCACCCTGATCCCCCAGCGCATCGCTTGCCATGCACGACGTACTCCGGCTTCTTGAACGCGACGACTACGCCTTCCTCATCGGTCTGCTCGATAGCTCGTTCAATGCCACCGACTCGGCTAAGCTTCGCCGCCTGCTCGCAGATCTGGAAACGCAAGACTCGGCGGATGCACGCGCGGTGCTCAACCGCCAGCTCGAGCGCGAGCTGCGGTACGTGGGCAGCTCGGAGGTGTTGTACTGGGCGCGCTACCTGTCAGGGCAAGAGCCGGGCGTGCCGTTCGAGGAAGTCGTCCAAGACGTAGCGAAGGCACTGAAGGTAGAGGTGCCGCGCTTGGGCACCCACCGCGAGCAACTTGAAACCTTGGTCACCGAGTACGCCACGCAACAGTTCGCGCAGATGACGCCCGCGGAGCAGCAGCGGCTGCTCGAGCAGCTGGGGGTAGAGCAAGACAAGGCGGCGGCCTTCGTCAAGCGCTCGGCTGGTGTGTTCGCCCTGCCGATGCTGATTACCGCCTTTAACCTCGTCGTGGTGGAGGGCCTCATCAAGACCATCATCTTCGGCACGATCGCGAAGCTCATCGGCACGCGTTTGGCGCAGCAGATCCTCGTCTTTGTGGCGGGACGCGTGCCCTGGTGGGTGCAGTGGATCGGCCCGGTGGCGTGGTCGCTCTCGCTCGGCTGGACGGCCATCGACTTGCAAGGCCCAGCCATGCGCAAGACGATCCCCGCCGTGCTTTACCTGGGCGTATGCTCCCTGCGCGCCAGCAATGCAGCATCGTCATGACGACTTCGCTGCGTACTACCCGATACGTCCTCAGACTGGAAGGACTGGCCGTGCTGGCCGTAGCCGCCGCCGGGTTTGTCTCTACGGGCTGGTCGTGGTGGTGGTTCTTCGGCTTGCTCCTCGTCCCAGATATAGCCATGATCGGCTATCTCATCAGCGAACCTGCTGGGCGGTGGGCCTACAACAGCGCGCACACCTACACGGTGCCGCTCACGCTGGGGCTGCTCGGGTGGGCGCTCAGTCTGCCGATGCTGGCGGCGGTGGCGTGGATCTGGGCCGCGCATATTGGGCTGGATCGGATGCTGGGCTATGGCCTGAAGCTAGATGGTGGCTTTCAGACGACGCATTTGGGCCCGATTGGCCGGACGCCTCCTCAACAGCAGGAGCAGCATCCGGCGTAACCTCAACTGCACGAGGAGCTTCGGGGGCGAAGGCTGCTTGAAACTGCTTGTTTAACGCCTCGACGAGTGCGTGGGCCGTGTCGGCAGGGAGGTCGCGGATGGTGGGGCTTGGCCAGCCGCCCGCGCCTGCGGT
>JBCCMF010000383.1:0-4195 GCA_039026435.1 Bacteroidota bacterium | reverse complement strand
CCTCAGCATCCGCGGCACCGACATCACGCGCATCAACGTGACCATCAACGGCATCCCGCTTAACGACTCGGAGTCGCAGGGCGTGTTCTGGGTCAACATGCCCGACTTCGCTTCGTCGCTCGACAACGTGCAGATCCAACGCGGCGTGGGCACCTCCACCAACGGCGGTGCGGCATTTGGCGCCACCATCAACCTGCTCACCGACAGCAACCGCCCCGAGGCGTATGCTGAGGCCGACTTCGGGTACGGCGCCTTCAACACGCAGAAGTACACGCTCCAGTTTGGCTCTGGGCTGTTGGATGGCCGCTGGGCCCTCGACGGGCGGCTGTCGCGTATCCTGAGCGATGGCTACGTGGACCGCGCGCGCTCGAACCTGCAGTCGTACTTCATTCAAGGCGGCTACTACGGCGATCAGACGACGCTGCAGTTCATCCACTTCAACGGGGCTGAGGAGACGTACCAGTCGTGGTTCGGCACGCCCGAAGCCGCGCTCACGGGCGATGTGGAGGCCAAAGAAGCCTACGCCGACACCGAGGGCCTCAATGAGGCGCAGCGCCAGAACCTGCTGAGCAGCGACCGCCGCTACAACCACTACCTCTACGAGAACGAGGTGGATAACTACCGCCAGTCGCACTACCAGCTGCACCTCACGCACGCCTTCCAGCCGCGCCTGACGGCCAGCGCCTCGCTGCACTACACGGGCGGGCAGGGCTTCTTCGAGCAGTTCCGCGACGACGACGACTTCGAAGACTACGGCTTGCCCAACCTAACGCTGGGGAATGAGACCGTCGAGTCCACCGACCTCATCCGCCGCCGCTGGCTCGACAACAGCTTCTACGGCTTCGTCAGCAGCCTCATCTACACCGGGCCGGACTGGTCGCTGACGGCGGGCGCGGCGTACAACGACTACACCAACGACCACTTCGGCGAGATCATCTGGGCGCAGTTCGCCAACGGTACCGACATCCGCGACCGCTACTACGACAACGTGGGCGACAAGACCGACGGCAACGTGTTCGCCAAGCTGAACTACGACATCAGCGCCCGCCTCAACGTCTTCGCCGACGCCCAGGTGCGCAACGTGACGTACGCCACCAACGGCATCGACAGCGACCTGCGCGCCATCGCCATCGACGAGGACTACACGTTCTTCAACCCCAAGGTCGGCCTCAACGCTCAGCTGACGCCCAACGACCGTGCCTACGCGCTCGTGGCCGTCGCCAACCGCGAGCCGACGCGCACCGATTTCCTCGACGCCGCCCTCGTAGCGCCCGAGCCGGAGCGGTTGGTGGACTACGAGCTGGGCTTCGAGCGCCGCACGCGCAACTACCTCGTGGCTGCCAACCTCTACTACATGGACTACACCGACCAACTCGTGCCCACAGGCGAGCTGAACGACGTGGGCTCGTCGGTGAAGGTCAACGTGCCGAGCAGCTTCCGGCGCGGCATCGAGCTCCAGGCGGGCGTCCGCCCCACGCCGAAGCTGGAGGTACAGGCCAACTACACGCTCAGCCAGAACAAGATCGAAGACTTCACCTCAGTGGTGTACGACTACACCAGCGGCTTCGACATCGTAGAAGACACCTTCGATGACACCGACATTGCCCTCTCGCCGTCCCACATCGCGGGCGGCAGCGTCACGGTGCAGGCGGCCAAGGGGCTGGAGGTTCAGCTTCTCGGCAAGTACGTCGGCGAGCAATTCCTCGACAACACCTCCAACCCCGACCGCGCCATCGACGCGTTCTTCGTCAGCGACCTGCGCATCGGCTTCACGGTGCCGAACACGCCTGCCCGGCGCACGCAGATCACCCTGCTCGTCAACAACCTCTTCGACGCCGAATACAGCGCGCGCGGGTACACCTACCGCTACATCGTAGGCGATGAAATCACGCGCAACCACTTCTACCCGCAGGCAGGCATCAACATCCAGGCAGGCTTGAACGTGTTGTTCTAACATCACTGCTGATGCAGAACCCCAGAGGCACGCTGGCAGCGTACAGTCGGCGTGCCTCTTTTGTTGGTACTGCGGGGCATGTAGCCGGGGCCATCGCTGAAATTGCTCTGTGGGCTGAACGCGGCACGCACGAAAGCCGTACTTTCCATTGGTTACGTCAGCGTCTTCATCCTATCGCCGAACATCGTATGAGCTTGCTTTCTTGCGCCTCGCGTCTGTCACGTGGGGCAAACGCAATGCTTGCGCTCCTGGCGTTCTTGATGATCGGGTGTGGCCCTGGCGAGTTACAAGTGGAGGTCACGCCCGCAGGGAATCAGCTCAAGTACGCCACCGAGGCGTTCGAGGTGAAGGCGGGGCAGGAGGTGCGGCTGGTGATGAACAACACGGCGACGGCCGCGGCGATGGTGCACAACGTGGTGATCCTACAAAGCGATGCCGATCTGGACGCCGTCATCGAGGCGTCAGCACAGGCGGTGGAGACGGATTTCATCCCTGAGCATCCGGCCATCATTGCTGCTACGCCCACGGCCCGGCCGGGCGAGCGGACAGAGGTTCAATTCGTGGCCCCCGCCGAGGCCGGTGAGTACCCGTATATCTGCCTCTACCCCGGGCACTACTTCCTGATGCGCGGCGTGATGCGCGTCACGCCTTGAGGAGCACGTCCAGCCGCTTGATGAGGAACGTCGCCAGCGTCTCGTAGGCCGTGGCGAGCGTCTTGCGGAGGTTGGGGTCGTCCACCAAGAGTTGCCCCGTGACTACCTTCACGATGTAGCAGGGCGTGCCATAGGTGGCGGTGACGAAGGCGACGGCATAGCCCGTCATGTCCGTGTAATCGGCGATGCGCTGCCAGTAGGTGCGCTCCGAGGCATCGCGCACGGTGTGGTCCTGCGTGACGAGCGTGCCCGATTGGAGCTCGGAGAACGGTGTGCCGAGCGGCATGCGGGGGTAGGTGGGCGAGGCCAGCTCGATGCGGTCGCCCTCGAAGACCTGTTGCGCGGCCACGACCTGCCCGAGCGGCACATCGTCGCCGAGCGCCGTGCAGGTGCCCACGTGCAGCAGATGCGTCAGCTTGTGGCGTCGCAGCAGCCGCTCCGTCCGCAGCGTCGCCTTGATCTTACCTGTGCCGCAGATCGACACCAGGAAGTCGTCGTCTTGGTACGTTTCGCCGTCGGTGAGGCCATCGAAGCGGCCGCGCCGAAAGCGGCTCAGGAAAGGTTGGGCTTCTTCTTCGGTGGCAAACAATACGCCGATCATACCGCACGCGAGACGAGTTGGGGAGAGCAAAAGCGGCCCGCAAGATATAAAGAACCGCCCGTTGATGCGACCCGCACATTGGTCCAAACGAAGATGCCCCGACCCGCACAGGGCCGAGGCATCAGAAAGCGAATGAAATGCCGTGCGTCCGGTCAGTGCACGTATTTATCGGTGCGCCGGAGCTTGTCTTTGTAGCGCAACAGCTGGCGCCGAAGCCTGTCGGTGCAGGTGTCGATCATCGTCTCGAACTCGCCCTCGTCGGAGGCAGTGGAGAGGACGTCGCGGTAGACGCTGAGCGTGATCTCGGCTGATTTGACGTTGCCCTCTTCGGTGAGGACCACGCGCGCCGACGTGATGCCGTCGTAGAAGCGGGTCAGTTTCTGGAGGCGAGTCTGGACGTAGTCGTGCAGGTTGGGGGACGCCGTGAAGCCACGTGCGGTGATCTGGGTATCCATGAGGACCTCGCAAACAAGTAAGGAAGAACAAAAAGCGCTTTCAGGGCGCTGTTCTTTCTATTGCGCAGCCCCCAAAAGGGTTGCAAGTTGGCCGAGGTATTTGTCCTCTAACGTACGCATAACAGTGCGGTCGCTTTCGGTGGTGTCGTCGTAGCCGATAAGGTGGAGCATGCCGTGCACCGCGTAGCGCATCGCCTCGGCTTCGTACGACGTGCCAAACTCTGCGCATCGCTCGGCGGCCGTATCGAGGTCTACGTACACCTCGCCGTCCAACCCGTCTGCAGGGGTATCCGTGAGGCTAAACGATAGCACGTCGGTGTGGTAGTCGTGCTGCAGGTAGCTGCGGTTCAGGTCGAGAACGGTCGCGTGATCCGTAAGGACGGCCGACACATCCCGCACCGGAACGCGCTCGCCATCGGCGACGAGGCGGAGGAGAAGCCGCAAGTGGTCGGTGTTGAGCGTGCGAGTGGGGTGGGCCACCTCAATGGCGAGCCCTGCTCGGTCAGCCGAGGTCATCGAACAGCGACTCGGT
>JBCCMF010000382.1:0-4269 GCA_039026435.1 Bacteroidota bacterium | reverse complement strand
CGGCCGTGTCTTGCGCCAGCGTGGGGAGTGCGAACGACGCGATGAGCAGAACGAGGGTAGCAGTACGGAGCACAATCATGGCAGCACGGAATCATCTGGAGAGCTCGCTGAACGGGGCGGGCACGCTTGGGTTCAGCCCATGCACTAACGAGGCATCGTGAGGATCACGTATGCGCACCGACAATGCTATCCGAAAGGCCATCCTGTTCTTGAGCGTCGATGTTAGGAACAAGTGCCTTAATTTATTGTACATAGTGCACGCCTAACTCCGGCGCTATTTCCGTTGATCTACTACTTGGCCTCATACTCTTATGCCTGTCAGGGTACTCGAACCCGTAGAACCGCTCACGCCACCCGAAGTCAGCCGCCGCGCCAACGTCCCGATGGATTGGCTGCTGCGCATGCTGGACCGGGGCAAGATCAAATGCACGCGTTCGAGCTGGCTCAGGCTCATCAACAGCAGCGACCTGGACCGCATCCGTGCGATGTACGCCGAGGATACCGCACGCTAACCGCTTCCATTCCCAGCAGCCGCGCCCTACCTTCCATCGACACGTCAATCATGGAAGGCTTCCCTCTCGACGCGCATGCGAACACACTCCTGGGCCGTGCTGCTGGGCCTCTTACTTGCCATGCCCGCCTGGGCGCAACTGCAATCGCCCGCCGACTTCCTCGGCTACGAACTGGGCAGCCGCTTCACGCCCTACCACCATGTCGTGGACTACGTGCAGCATGTGGCGGAGCAATCGCCCAACGTGCAGCTTGAGCCTTACGGCGAGACCTACCAAGGCCGCCCGCTGATGGTGACGTACGTGGCCAAGCCAGCGCATCTGGCACAGCTCGAAACCATCCGCACGGACAACCTGAAGCGCGCAGGCGTGCAAGAGGGCGAGCCATCCCTCGATCCGATGGCGATAGCCTGGCTCAGCTACAGCGTACACGGCAACGAGTCGGTCAACACCGAGTCCGCGCTGCAAACGCTCTATGAGCTGGCCGATCCTTCGAACGCCCGCACGCAGGCCTGGCTCGACGACACCGTCGTCATCATCGATCCCTGCCTCAACCCCGACGGGCGCGAGCGCTACGTGCACTGGTACAACTCCACCGTCGGGCGCTTCCCCAATGTGGACCCCAGTGCGCGCGAGCACAACGAGCCGTGGCCCGGTGGGCGCACCAACCACTACTACTTCGACATGAACCGCGACTGGGCGTGGCAGACGCAGCAGGAGTCGCAGGTGCGCCTTGCCCTGTACAACCGCTGGCTGCCGCACGTCCACGCGGACTTCCACGAGCAAGGCGTGAACGCACCCTACTACTTCCCGCCTGCTGCCGAGCCGTTTCACGAGGTCATCACCCCGTGGCAGCGCGCGTTCCAGACGACCGTCGGCGAAAACAACGCGCGCTACTTCGACGCCGAAGGGTGGCTCTACTTCACGCGGCAGGTGTTCGACCTCCTCTACCCCAGCTACGGCGACACGTGGCCTACGTACAACGGCGCCATCGGCATGACGTATGAGCAGGGCGGATCGAGCAGGGCTGGCCTTGGCATCATCACCGCCGAGGGCGACACGCTCACGCTGGCCGACCGCATCCTGCATCATCACGTGGCGGGTCTATCTCTGGTGGAGACGACAGCGCAGAACCACGCGCGGCTGGCCGACGAGTTTGAGGCGTTCTACACGGCGAACCAAGAGAACCCGCCCGGCGACTACCAGACCTACATCGTCAAGGCCAGCAACGACGCCGACAAGCTACATGCCCTGCGCGACCTGCTCGACAAAAACGGCATCGCCTACGGAAAGGCAACGCGCAGCCAGTCGATGAGCGGCTTCCGCTACATGACGAGCGACGAGGGCCGCGTCGAGGTTGAGGCGGGCGACATGGTGGTCTCGGCCCACCAGCCTAAAGGCACGTTGGTGACGGTGCTGTTTGAGCCTGAGACGGAGCTAGCCGACTCGCTCACGTACGACATCACCGCCTGGGCCATCCCGTACGCCCACGGCTTGGAGGCGATGGCCGTGGAGGGCCGCGTGGATATGGAGGCCATGCCGGAGGCCGCGATGGTGCCGCCGCCTGCGCCCACGGCAGCGCAGCCGTACGCGTACCTCGCCACGTGGAAGACCCTAGCCGATGCCAAGCTGGTCGCCGATCTGCTCTAAGCGGACATCAAACTGCGCTACGCCACGCGGCCCTTCACGATGGATGGCGTGACGTACGACCGTGGCACCATGATCATCACGCGGCGCGGCAACGAGGCGATGGACGACTTCGACGCTACCGTGGTCGAGCTGGCCCGCCAGCACAACCAGCCGTTGACGCCCGTGACCACGGGTTTTGTGGATCAAGGCGATGACTTTGGCTCCAGTGGGGTGCGCTTCTTGGAGCGCCCCAACATCGCCATCCTGTCCGGCGAAGGCGTGTCCTCCAACGCGTCGGGCGAGGTGTGGCACTTCTTCGATCAGCAGCTGGAGTACCCCGTCACCGTGCTCTACCCCGACGACCTCGGCTTCGTCGATCTCGACGACTACGACGTGCTGGTGCTGCCGACGGGCGGCTACGGCAGCATCCTCCCCGAGCGGCGCATGAACACGCTCCGAGCGTGGATGCGCAGCGGCGGCCGGGTCGTCGCGCTCGAAGGCGCGGCCACGTTCTTCAGCGGGAAGGAGGGCTTCGGCCTCAAGCGCGCCGAGGGTTCTGACGACGAAGCCAAGGATGCCGACGACAAGCTCAAACGCTACGCCGACCGCACGCGCGAATCGATCTCAGGCAGCGTGGGCGGGTCCGTCTTCCGCGTGCAGCTAGACCCGACGCATCCGATGGCCTTCGGCTACGGCGACATGTACCACACCCTCAAGCGCAGCAGCCGCGCCTACGCCTTCCTCGACGACGGCTGGAACGTGGGCGCCCTCCGCCCGGAGAGCCACGTGAGCGGCTTCGTGGGCTATGAAGCGCTGCCCCGGCTCGACGACACGCTTGTGTTCGGCGTCGAAAACGTGGGGCGCGGCGGCATCGTCTACATGCTAGACAACCCGCTCTTCCGCGGCTTCTGGGATGGGGGTAAACTCCTCTTTGTCAACGCCGTCTTCCTACGGTAATCCTTTCGCGGCGCCGAGGCCGTATCTTCTCGGTCTCCCATACCTTCCTCTCGAACTCTCTCCCCTCGCAAGGCATGAGTCGTTCTTTACGCGTCGGCGTCCTGACGGGCGGCGGCGATTGCCCTGGCCTCAACGCGGTCATCCGCGCCGTCACCAAAAGCCTCATCCTCGACCACGGCGCCGACGTCATCGGCTTTGAAGATGGCTACGTCGGCTTGATTGAGCACCGCCTGCAGCCCCTCGCCTACAACGACGTGAGCGGCATCCTCACGCGCGGCGGCACCATCCTCGGCTCCAGCAACAAGGCCAATCCGTTCAGCTACTACAAGCGCGGCGACGCCGACGTCTCGGCGCAGGTGCGCGCCAACTACAAAGCGCTCGGTCTCGATGCCATCGTGGTCATCGGCGGCGACGGCACCATGTCGATTGCGCACCGCCTGCAGGAGATCGGGCTCAACATCGTAGGCGTGCCCAAGACCATCGACAACGACCTGATGGAGACCGACCGCACGTTCGGCTTCGACACGGCCGTGACCATCGCCACCGAGGCCATCGACCGGCTACAGACGACGGCGCAGAGCCACCAACGCGTCATGATCCTGGAGACGATGGGCCGCTATGCCGGCTGGATCGCGCTCTACAGCGGCGTCGCTGGCGGGGCCGACGTGATTCTGATGCCCGAGTTCGAGTACGAACTGGACGAGATCGTGCGCGTCTGCCGAGAGCGCGAGAGCGGCGGCCAGCGCTTCACGCTCATCGTGATTGCCGAGGGCGCCAAGCCAGACGGCGGCCAACTCACCATCGAGCGCCGCATCGCCGACAGCCACGATCCCGTCCGCCTGGGCGGCGTCTGCAAGGCCCTCGAATACGAGCTGAGCGGGCGCGTGCAGAGCGAGGTGCGTTCCGCTATCCTGGGCCACGTCCAGCGCGGCGGTACGCCCACTCCCTACGACCGCATCTTGGCCACCTCGCTCGGCTCCTACGCCGCCGCTATGGTCGCCGATGGCCACTTCGACCGTATGGTGGTGCTGCGCGAGAACCGCCTCTCCAGCGTCTCCCTCGCCGCCGTGGCCAACAAGGTGCGCACGGTGCCGCCCAACGCCCCTGCCATCCTGTCCGCGCTCGCCGTGGGCACCTCGTTTGGCGTGTCCAGCTTCGAGCAGCGGTTTGTGGG
>JBCCMF010000381.1:0-4314 GCA_039026435.1 Bacteroidota bacterium | reverse complement strand
GCCGCCGGGTACGACCGCATCCTGATCGAGACCGTGGGTGTGGGTCAGGCCGATGTCGAGATTCAGCACCTCGTGGATGTGACCCTGCTGCTCACCGTCCCCGGCACGGGCGATCAGTTGCAGGGTATCAAGCGCGGCCTCATGGAAACCGCCGACCTCATCGCCGTCAACAAGGCCGACGGCGGGCAACGCGTGGCGGCGCAACAGCTGGCACAGCAGCTACGCTCCGTGTTGCGTGCGAACCGTCCCGAAGTGAGCGTGCTTCTCGCGTCGGTGCATGCGCCGGAGCGTATCACAGCACTCGCCAACGCACTCGACGGCTGGTTCGCAGCGCCCGCTCCGCCGTTGGAGGAGCGCAGGCAGCAGCAAACGCAGACGCTCACCCGTCGGCTGGTGCAACAGCGGCTCGACGCTGCGTTCTGGTCATCCGCCGCGGTTCAAGCAGCACTTGAACCGTTGGCTGCTTCGGCATCGGATCCACTCGACGCCGCTGACCGCTTGTATCAGCTCGGCGTGGCGGCGTTGACATCCACCTGAGCCGAGGCCCAGGCGCATATGGCCTCGTCGCGGCGGTCGGCTTTCACCAAGGCATAATCCGTGTCGTGCGTAGCGACAATCAGCACACTGACCCCTGCTTCGGCGAGTGGAGCGGTCAGCCGCGCGGCGATGCCCGTTGCCTCAAAGTCGAGCGTACCCTGCACGCGGAACAGCACCCAATCTTGCTCAGCCGCAATGTCGTCCGGCACGCAGAATTCCGGGCAGATCAAGCTCACCTCATCGGGCGTGCGCGTCAGGCTCCAGAACGATTCGGTTGACCGCACGAGGGCAAGCAGGCGCCGCACCGACGCGTCATCATCTGGGTCGAAACGACTCACCGCAAAACGGCCGTCCCATTCGTCGAGAAGCAAGCTCATGATTCGATGCGTTCGATGGCGAGATCAATGCGATGTACGGTCTCCGCTGCGCCGAAGAACACGAGCATCTCGAAGAGGTCGGGGCCGCCCATCTCGCCGGAAAGTGCCAGCCGGAGCGGGGCCATGATCTTGCCCAGGCCCACTTCGCGTTCGGCCACGAAGCCATGCACCAGATCATGCGCGGCCTCGGCCGTCTCGGGTGGCGCAGCCGTCATCGTCTCGCCGAAAGCGTTCAACAGCGCGCCCGTGTCCGCCTTCCAGCGCTTCTTGACGCCCTTCGCGTTGTATGCGGTCGGCGGCGCAAAGAAGTAGCGGTAGCTGGTCACGATGTCGTGCACAAAAACGATGCGCTCCCGCGTCATGGTTGCCATGTGCTCCAGCGCCTCATCAGTGATACTGAAACCCTCGGCCTCCACCAGCGGACGCGCCAACGCTGCCAACTCGGCAGGCGTATGCGCCATGAGGTACTGCTGGTTGTACCACTGGAGCTTGTCCATGCTAAACTGCGCGCCTGTCGTGCCCACGCGGTCCAAGCTGAAGGCCTGCACCAACTCGTCCAGCGTAAACAGCTCGCGCTCGGTGCCGTCGTTCCAGCCCAGGAAGGCGAGGAAGTTGAGCAGCGCCTCGGGCAGATACCCGGCCTCGCGATATTGCCGCACCGACACGGGGATGCCCATCTTGTCGGCGTTGCGCTTGGAGAGCTTGCCGCCCGTCGGGCTGAGGATGAGCGGCAGGTGCGCCATCTGCGGCGGCGTCCAGCCGAAGGCGTTGTAGAGCGCGATGTGCTTGGGCGTGGAGGGCAGCCACTCCTCGCCCCGGATGACGTGCGTGATGCCCATGTGGTGGTCGTCCACAACGTTCGCCAAGTGGTACGTCGGCAGGCCGTCTGACTTGAGCAGCACCTGATCGTCGAGCACGTCGCTTTGGAACGACACGGTGCCTCGGATGGCGTCGTCGAACGCGATGGTCTCGCCCGTGGGCACCTTGAGGCGCACGACGTAGGGCTCGCGGGCCAACGCGTCGGCCGTCTCGGCCTCACTCAGCGAGAGGCTGTTGCGCATCTGGCCACGTGTTGCGGTGTGGTACGCCGTGTTGCCGTCGCCGCGCTCGCGCAGGGCTCTCAGCGCATCCGGCGTGTCGAACGCGTAGTAGGCGTGCCCGGCGTCCACCAACTGCTGCGCGTACGCTTGGTAGAGGTCGCTGCGTTGCGACTGGTAGTAGGGCTCGTGTGGTCCGCCCACGCCGGGGCCTTCGTCGATAGACAACCCCACCCATCGCAGCGAGTCTAAGATGTCGCCCTCGGCCTCGGCCACGTACCGCGTTTGGTCGGTATCTTCGATGCGGAGAACGAACGTGCCTCCCGTTTGACGAGCCAGGAGGTAGTTGTAGAGCGCCGTGCGGAGGCCGCCGATATGGAGCAGTCCGGTGGGGCTTGGCGCAAAGCGTACGCGTACGAGAATAGCCATGTAGACGCAGGTTGATTCAACCCGCAAGCTACGATGCTATCGCTCCCAGATGCTTGAATTGCTGTGCAAAATCACAGCGGACAATCGCTGGGGCACACTTGCCGATAATCAGAGTGGCTCGTTCAGTCCACTCTCGTCCTCGTCCTCCACCTCCAGACCGGGGTAGAACACGTAGATCGTCCGGTTGCGCATCTGCTCCTCATCTTTGAACTCGATGACCTCAGGCTCGCCACGGACCAGGCCAAGCAAAGCCGCATCGGTTTCGCCCGACGACGGCAAGGGGTTGATGAGCCCCACGATGAACAGCAGCACGCCCAGCATGGCGGCGGCACCCACCGGTACGGAGCGGCGCGACGACCAGAGCGGCTCGCGGTCCTGGCGGCGGTCCACACGGTCCTGCTGTTTCTTGGCGTGGGCCAGCTTCTCGAAGAACTCCGCGTCGATGGCGGGCGCTACGGTGATGCGTTCCTGGCGGCTGTAGCGCCGGAAACGCATCACGCTGTCGAGTACCTGCTGGCACTCCTGGCACGTAGCCAGATGAGCGAACAGGTCGGCATGCTGCTCAAAAGGCAGCTCACCGTCGATGTATAGGTCGAGCGCCGCCTGGTAGGCATCGTGCGTGGGCGGCGGGGTAGCATCCGTAGCCATAGCGGTAACGGGATAGATCGGGCAAGAAGGATTAGGGCGCCGTCGCTTTCGCAGGGGCGGCGGCAGGCTCGCGCATCGCCGACTCCATGTAGGCGGCGAGCTTGCGGCGGGCTTTGAACAGGCGCGACTTCACGGCGCTGAGCGTCGTCTTAGTGATGGCCGCGATCTCTTCGTACGAGAGGTTCTGGTACTCGCGCAGGATGATGATCTCGCGGTAGTCGGGCTTGAGCTGCGCCAGAAAGTGGTTGACCATCGCCACCCGCTCGCTCTTTTCGAGCGCCGCCGTGGAACGCTCGGGCGCACGCAGTTCGGGACGATTGCTGTCGTATTCTGGCAAACCCACCTTCCGGTGCTCGCGGCGCATGAGGTTCAAGCACTGGTTGCGGGCGATGGTAAAAAGCCATGCCCTAAACGAGCTGGAGTTCAGCAGGCGGT
The DNA here is from genome assembly GCA_039026435.1 of Bacteroidota bacterium. GTDB lineage: Bacteria > Bacteroidota > Rhodothermia > Rhodothermales > JBCCMF01 > JBCCMF01. Next base: position 851 of record JBCCMF010000381.1, on the reverse strand, counting down.
CGCGGTTCTCGTAGACGCGCAGGAACGTATCCTGCATGGCATCCTTGGCGGCGTCCTGGCTGAGCAGCATCTTGAGACAAAAGGCGTAGACGGGCTCCTTGTACCGATTGTAGAGCGAGACAAACGCGAATTCGTCGCCCGTGCGGAAGGCTTCAATCAGGTTACGATCGTCGTGATACATAGGCCGTGTCATCCGTATGGTGGGCCCCAGCGCCCGGGTGCGCAATCTGGGAGTGGCCGTGTTAAGACCCTGTTAACTGGCGAAAGTTGCTGCGTTTACTGCTAGGAACCCAATTCGGCACAGAGCGTGAATGGCGAGCTTTTCAAACGGCGCTGAACGATCAACGCGCGCCGTGCAGGACCCGCAAGACCCACTCACTCTCTAGACGCGATCGATGCGAACCGTTCTACCGGCTCTCGTTTTTGGATTACTATGGCTTACCGCATGCAGCGGCCCCCAAGGCAACACGTCTTCCAAGGCCGACAGGCAGTTGGCGCAAAACCCTGACGTGCTGGCCATCGTTGGGGGCAACCCGTTCACGGTGGAAGACTTCGAGCGGCAGTACATCCGCTCGGTGGGCAGCGAAGAGGCGGCGGCCGATGACTCGATGGGCGCCTATGTTGACTTTTTGGAGCGCTACGTCAACTTCCGGCTCAAGGTGCGTGCTGCCGAGGCACTGGGCCTCCGCGATGACGCCACCATCAACCAGGAGATCAAAACTTACCGCCAGCAGCTTGCCCGCCCGTACTTGCTGGAATCCGAAGTACTTGAGCCGCTGATGCGCGAGCTCTACGCCCGCAAGCAGGAGTTGGTGAACGCTAGCCACATCATGGCGCGCTTGCCAGAAACG
>JBCCMF010000380.1:0-4323 GCA_039026435.1 Bacteroidota bacterium | reverse complement strand
GGCCTGAAGGGCGCCCTCATCGCCGAGCGCAGCAACTACCTCCTCTTCGCCACCGCCTACGCCGATGTATGTGTTGACCTGCTGTGCTGGAATGGGCAGGTGTGGGTGTCTCTGGAAAACGGCTCTGCCGATGGCGGCCTGGGCAGCGGCGGCGACTATGCTACCCGCATTGAGGCGGCGCGCGCCAAGGCCCGGCAGATGCTGAACCTGGCCGAGGCCGCGAAGCAGGAGGCCGTGGAGGCGCGCACCAAACTGGCGGCGGTGCAGGAAGAGTTGGAGCGGCAAGCCTACGACGCCGAGGTGCTCAGCAGCCTCCAATCCAGCGAGCAGGAGATCTATCGCCACATCGGCAAGCGGATCTACTTCGACGGCGACCCGAACACGATCCAGTGGTGGAACAACGTCAACGTGGGGCACCAGAACGATGTGCAGTACAACACCGGCCAGTGGTGGGACTGGGGCAACGACCGCGCAGTGCCCGACTACCAGCGCGAGTTGTACCAGTGGGACGAGGACTTCAACTACTTCCACCTGCACCAGCAGAGCGGAAGCGGCCTGTCCTACACCTTCTACCAAAACACGGCAGGCATCCGCCCGCCCGCGTTTAGCCTCAGGTACACCACCAGCGCGAACTACAACGTGCTGCGCCTGGCCGAGCTGCGCTTGGCGCTATCGCGTGCCGAAACCAACCTCTCCACCGCCGAAGAGAAGCTCGGCACGTTGGCCGAGAAGGCACGGGCATACAGCAGCCGTGCTCTTGAGATTCGCGAAGAATTTACGCCCGGTCCTTCGCCACTCACACAGGTGCAGTGGCCCAGCGGGACATCGGAGAACAGCGGCTTTGTGCTGGATGCTGAGGTGGCCGATGCGCAGCGTGCCGCGCTAGCGGAGCAGCGGGACGAACGGATGCAGGAGTTGGCACGCTACCAGACCGCCCTCAGCGAGCTCGCCGACCTGCACTGGGCCATGAAGACGCAGCTCCAGGCCGCACAGACGGGCGGCTTTGCCGATGCGATGGACGCCGTCAACGCGTTCTACGAGAGCCGCTTCCGCGATTTAGAGACGCACTGGGTCAGTGCCACGAACTTCCGCTCATACATGCGCACCGCTGCGTTCACGAACCACCTCAATACCCTCGTCAACCGCGACCTGCAAAACGCACGCACGGCGCAGTTCTCCGCACCACGGACGCCTCCCATCGAACGGGACCGCCTTCAGGCTGTGATCTTCTACCGGCGGGGCTTCCTCCAACAGCAAGCTCGCGAGGAACGCTTCCAAGTGCAGATGCTCGCCAACAATGCGGAGATTGCCAACGTGACCAACCTGGAGCCGATCTTCCGCGAGGTGGCGAAGAACCTGTACTATGACGTCCACCGGTACGGCCTGGACCACATCCTGCCGCTGTACCCCACGATCTTCGAGGACTACAAGGACGCGCTCAACACGCAGCAGCAGGCCATCATCAGTCAGTACACCGATTACACCACGGCGGTGGACAGCCTCTACAACGTACAAGTGGCGCTAGCGGAATACACCTACGGCATGGCGAACGACTTGAAGCAGTGGGTGCGCGACTCGGGCCTAGCTGCTGAGAGCGCGAGCGACGCCGAGATCGAACGCCTCTACATCAAGCCGAAGCTGTTCAACCCCTACTACCACTTCGGCTACGCGCTCTACGCCGACGAGCTTATTCCGCCCGACCCGAGCACACACGCCAACATGAGCCAGCAGCCGTTCTGCGCCGCCCAGATCTTCAAGGGACGTATCAACTGGTCCATCACCTACCAGCCCGAGGGCGCGGAGACGGATCGCGGGGTGAGCGTCGTGGAAGCCAGTGTGTCGATCAACGGCAGCGACTTGGTGAGCATTGGGCGTAACGTCAGTCGCTCGTTCGACTTCTCCATGGCGGGCGTCTCGCAAGCCTCAGGCGAGGTTGACCTGCCGACGCTGGACGTCAGTATCCGGCTGCGCGGCGCGGGCGGCACCACCAGCACACTCACGCCCCTGACCCCGCTCACCTTCCGCTACAACACCTGCCCTGCCACCGTCGCTGAGAACTAGCGCAAGGATTGGGGTTTGCTTTTCGAGGTTCGATTTTCGGATTTGCCCATGCTTTCATCTGTCGCCATACGACTAAGACTGTCATCCCGAGCAGAAGCCATCGGCCAAAGCCGAGGGACCTCCATGATGTGCACCATCTCAGAGGAAGTAACCACTTGTAAGCCTGGCTTACACCAAACCGCCCCCTTCAGGGGGCTGCCCGAAGGGCTGGGGGTGTATCACGCTCCAGCACATACACCCTCCGACCCGCCTACAGGCGGCCCACCTCCCTCAAGGGAGGGGCTCCAGCGCTCGTTGTCTACTCATAGTTTATTCCAACACGAGCACCACGCCTCCGCGCCGGATGTGCGGGAGGAAAGAAGGCCCGTGCGTTCAGCCGGTGGGCAGCAACGCGGCTGGAGCCTTGCGTCATCGGTTCGCCCAGCGGGTGCGGGATGCGCGCTGGACCGGGCCTTCGTGCGTTTCGCGAAGTCAAGCGCTTTTGATTCGTTTTGTCGCTACAAAATGAACGTAGGAAGGGAAGTATTCAGACTGGCTTTAGGTATTTGTGCTTTCCTGATCGCAGGCCTGCTTCTCCCAGCGCTGGCAGTCGCCCAAGGCACCCTCACCATCCTCCCCCGCCAGGACAACACCGTCTACCTCCACCACGACGTCCCTCTCGACTTCGGCCAAGGCTTCGACGTGTACCGCCAGGGCGGCGCGGGCGACTTCGTCAAGCTCAACGACGCGCCCGTCCTCTCCGCGCAAACGCCCGCAGAGGCCACCGCGCTATTTGGCGAGGATGCCCCGGCCATCTTCGATCTCCTCGAACAGACGAACGCGTTCCGGGCCCTCATTGACCTCCGCTCCGACCCAACGCAGGCGACGCTGTTCGGCCTCGTCTTCCCCGGCGCCGCACGCGCCTTGGGCGGCAGCTATCTCGATGCCAACGCCCCCATCGGCCAGCAGGCCACGTACCGTCTCGTCTTCGTCAACAACGCAGGCACGCCGACGGGGCGGACGCTGGAGGCCACGGCACAACTCACGCCGAGCGCGCCGCCGCCGCCCGTCAACCTGCGCGCTGAGCACACGGGCGCCAACGTGACGCTGTTCTGGCAAGCCCCGACGGGCGCCAACGCCGATAACGCGCTGCACTTCCGCGCCTACCGCCAGGGCGAGGCGGAGCCGCTGAACGCCCGCGTCATCGTGCGCAACGACAACGCCGACGAACTCCGCGCCGACTTCGCGGCCGCCACCGTGGGCGTGACCGAGACGTACACCGTGCGCTCGGTCGATGCCAGCGGTCAGGAAGGTGCAGACAGCGCGCCGCTGGCCTATCTGGTCGAAGACAACGTGCCGCCCGGCGTGGTGCAGAACGTGCTCGCGTACATCGGCGACGGCGGCGTGCCCGAGGTGACGTGGCTGCTCAGCCCCGAGCCCGACGTGACCGGGTACCACGTCTACCGCGCTCGCCGCACGGGTAACGACGACCTGTTCCAGCGCATCAGCGACACGCCACTGGATGCCACGCAGACCGTGTTTCAAGACGTCAGCGTGGCGGATCAGCCGGGCGCACGGGCCTGGTACTACAAGGTGACAGCCGTAGATGAGAGCGGCAACGAGAGCGTGCTCAGCGGCGCAGCGCAGGCGCTCGTGGAAGACCTCGCGCCCCCCGAGGCGCCCACAGACCTCACGCTGGACTATGCCGATGGCGCCGTGCAGGTCTCGTGGACGATGGCGAACATCCCGGCTGACCTACAGACATTCATCGTAGAGCGCAAGACTACCGACCCACGCGCCCCCGCCAACCGATCGCGCGTGAACGTGGAGTCGCTCCGCACGACGGCGTTCACGGATGCGGGTCCGACGGGCGAGGGCTTCGAGGAGGGGCAGACGTACCAGTATTGGGTGACGGCGCAGGACAGCACGCGCAACTTCAGCGCCGAGGCTACGGCCACGCTCACCATCCCCAACCTCACGCCGCCCGAGCCGCCGACCAACGTGCGCGCCCGCACCCACCAGGGCCGCCGCATCGATGTGACCTGGGCCTCGTCGCCGTCGCTGGATGTGGTAGCGTACGCCGTGCAGCGCACCGCGCCCGACGGCACCACGGCCACGTTCACGCCCGACGGCCTGCGCCTCCGCGACGACACTGCCCAGCCAGGCCTCGCCTACACCTACGCCGTGGTGCCGTCGGGCGCGGTGCGCTGCACGGCGTACGCTACCACATCCAGCGACGGCGACGAGGCCCAGGTCACATCGATGCGGCGGCCCGGGTGGGTG
>JBCCMF010000379.1:0-4328 GCA_039026435.1 Bacteroidota bacterium | reverse complement strand
TCGAGCCCGACGGCATACCCTGCGACGTGGTTCAGCGCATCGGCTTCTGCGATCTGTGCTCCGCCTGTGCCAATGAGCACGACGAGTTCGACCTCGTGGTGGACATCGGCGGATTGCGGCGGCAGCACGATGCGTTCCCCGTTGCCGATGAGCGCGGTAGCGGGTTTGAGGAAGATCATCGGCTCGCTCGGGACGGCGCTTTTCATCTCGGCGGCGTGCTTGGCGTAGTTGCGGCCGATGCACAGCAGCTTGCCAGGATGAAATGTCGTTGAGGAACCGGGTACAGACAGGCTGCGCATGGGTCAGAATCTTGGATCGCGGAGGACCGAGCGCTATCTTGAGAAGCTGAACCGTTTTTTACACGCTCTCGCGTCGGTAGCCAACCCGGCGCTCCAAAGAAGAGGATCGTATGTACGCCATCGTAGAAATTGCTGGCAAGCAGTATAAGGTACAGGAGAACGCCAAGCTGTACGTGCCGCTGTTGAAAGCCAATGAAGAGGACTCCATCACGCTCGACAACGTGCTGCTCATCGGCGGCAATGGCGACACGCACATCGGCGCACCCGTCGTAGAAGGCGCCAGCGTAGGGGCCACGGTGCTGGGCCATGTCAAGGCCGACAAGGTCATCGTGTTCAAGAAGAAGCGCCGCAAAGGCTACAAGGTCAAGAACGGCCATCGCCAGAAGTACACCCAAATTCGTATCGACAGCATCAGCGTTTGACCGCTGGCGCTCTAGTTCAAGCTAAACTGTAGGGAGGACTCCTCATGGCACATAAGAAAGGTGTAGGCTCATCCAAGAACGGCCGCGACTCAAACCCGAACATGCTCGGCGTTAAGGTCTTCAGCGGCACATTCGTGAAGGCGGGTGGCATCATCGTGCGCCAGCGCGGCACCAAGTTTTACCCCGGCCAGAACGTAGGCCGCGGCGGCGACGACACGCTCTTCGCCAAGGCCAGCGGCACCGTCTCGTTCACGCGCGGCCGCAACGACCGCAAGTTCGTGCACGTGCTGAACGAAGGCTGATTGCCACCCATTGGCAGTACCTTGGCCTCCATGCCCCCTCGGCGTGGAGGCTTTTTTCGTGTTTCGGGGTTAGCTTTTTGGACGCGCTCCGCGCTTTCGGAGTTCGGTTCTTCTTTATTGTCACTTTCCACTTCCGATGCTAGACCTGCGCGATCACTTCCACCTTCCCGATGAATCAGACGCCGTTGAACTGCGCGCGTTTACGCATGGGCTCCAGCCGAAGTCTGTGCCCGCAATGATGGCGCACTTCGTGACGGACTGGCAGCAGCGCGGCGTGGATGCGTGGAATCATGTGCCCAACCACTGGAAGCCCGACTCCGGCGATGCCGTCGGCTGGTGGACGTTGCCTGCCTACCTCGGCGATCAGTTCATTGTGCCGATGCTGAGCGCGCCAGGCGGTACGTGCATCATGCAGCCCAACGTCAACTGGATCGTGCAGGCGCTGCTCTCGGCCCCCGAGCCGCTTCGGGGAAGGCGAAAGATTGTCGTCACCGAAAACGCGTTTCCATCGGTGCTGCACACGGCGCGGCGGTGGCAGGACGTGTTCGACCTCGACCTCGTCGTGCTCCCGGCCACGCCGGAAGGGTTTGTGGATCAAGAGGCGGTACTGGCCGCAGTTGACGAGGCGACGGCGTGGGTTTTCCTCAGTCACGTCGGCTTCACAACGGGCGAGCGGCTGCCGGATACTTTTCTGCAGCACGTGGGAGAACGCTGCCATGCGCAGGGCGCGCTGTTTGCCATCGATGGCTACCACGCCACCGCCTCCATCCCGACCAACGTCGTCGCACTGGGTGCGGATGTGTACTTCGGCGGGCTGCTGAAGGAGGCATGCGGCTCGTCGGGCAACGCGTACCTCTACCTCCGGGAGGGCCTCGACGTGACGCCCAGACTCACCGGATGGTTTGGCGATGCCGACCCGTTCGGCTTCCAGGGCGCGCCGCGCGCCCATCCCGACGTGCGCCAGCGGTTTCTAGGCGGCACCACCTCCGTCGCCTCGTTCTACCACGCCGTCGAGGGGCTGCGGCTGTTCCTCGACCTCGGCATCGACCGCATCCACGCCGATGTGCTGGAGAAGACGACGTATGCCATCGACCGGGCGCAGGAACTGGGCCTCGCCCTGCGCTCCCCCACCAGCCCCGACCGCCGTAGCGCGATGGTCTTGTTCGAGGTCCCGCACGCCGATCGGCTCTCAGCATACTTGAAGCAGCACCGCGTTTACACCGACAGCCGCAAAGGCCGCTTCCTGCGGATGGCCCCGTTCGTCTGGAACACCCGCGCCGACCTGGACCGGGCGTTCGACCTCATCGGCGAGGCGGTGCACTCGGGCGACTATATGGCGGACGAGCCTGTAGCGCTAGGCGGGCCTGTGACCTGATCGGGCAGACGCGGGTCGAACTGGAAGAGGGCTACGAGCGCATCGAACAGCGACCGGTGCCGCGACCGCAGTTGGCGAGGCCGCTCGAAGAAGTTCTCTACCGAGGTGGCGAAGAACTCGGCGGGGTTGGTGGCGCCGTAGGCTCTGATCAGCGAGGCGCGCTGACGGATACGCCGCATCTCGCGGTCCACGAGCTCTTCCCAGGCGGGCACCGACCCGCGATCCATCAGCCCCGGCACACCCTCCGCGTATCCGCCGTGGAAGTCTATGACGTGAGCCAGTTCGTGCAGGATGACGTTGCTGCCATCCTCGTCATCATCCCACGCATCCTCCACCGAGGGAATCGAGAGCAAGACCGAGCCTTGAGCGTGCACCATGCCGTCGAAGTCGGCGTCGTGACCGTCCGAGAAGTAGCCGTCGTCGAAGCGATCGGGTAGGAAGACGATGCTGCGTTGCGCAGGCCACGGCCAGTCCGGCCTGCCGTGCAGCATCAAGGCGCCCGCGGCGGCTACAGCCCACGTGTGCTCGGGATCGACCTCGGCGCCACGGACGCCCTCGAAGGTATGGTCGGCGAGGTATTGCATGAAGGCGGCCTCGTACCGGCGGCGCTCCTCGTCGCCAAAGTGCCGATACCAGCGGATGTGCTGCTGGAGCCATGCGTGCATGGCCGGCGTCGGCGGCTGGCGGCGTGCGCGGTACTGCCGGATGAGGCGCCTAGACCCCACGACAACCGTCGCCAGTGCAGCCACTCCGCCCCACACCCAGCCCGTGTATCCTAACGACTGTGCCACGACGCCCACGCCGAGGCCGAGGACCGTGCCCATCGCCAATGGAAAGCCGAAGCCCGAGAGACGTGCCATGCCTGACGCTTAAGGTTTAGAGGTTGCGGACGATAGAAAACGCACCACCGCCTTCGGCCCGCTGTTTGTTTCGCCCATCGCTGTTTTCTGTGCCGAACCAACGACCGCCCAATAACGCCCCGGCAGCTGTGCCGTGCCCGATCATCTCGATCGGCGACGCGCCCCGCTTCCCCGATGTGCCTTCCTCCTCTTCCGAGCCACCCATCGATGAGAAACCGGAATGGACCCCGCTGTACAAGATTGTCGATAACAGCATCCGCGCCGATGCGGACTCGCCGCCCAACATCCTGCCCCGCCAGAAGCTCTCGGAGGCACGCAAGGCCGAGATCGTAGAGCGCATCCGCACCGGGTTTTACACCGACCGCCAGATCACGACGTCGGTCATTGGGCAGATGGCGGAAGCGATCTGAGGGCGCGCCTCGGCCTGCATGCGTGCGCGGCGGGCATCAGGAGATGTGGCCCTGCTCGCGGTAGCGCTTGAGCTTGTTGCGGATGGTGCGTGCGCTGATGCCGAGGCGCTCGGCGGCCATCTGCTGGTTGTTGTTCGTCTCGGAAAGCGCCTGCAGGATCATGTAGCGCTCCATGTCCTCGATGGTCTGCATCTTCGACGGCGCCTCGTCGCGCGCTGACGGGGCCGCTGAGGCTTGTGCATCCGAGAAGAAGTCATTCATCACGTCGCCCAGCTCGATCTCCTCGCGGTCGGCGGAGATGAGCACGCCGCGCTGGATCATGTTTTCCAGCTGCCGCACGTTGCCCGTCCAGTCCTGCCGCATGAACTCCATCATCAGGTCTTGGGCCACGGTCTTAGGCGGCAGCCCGTAGAGATCGCAGTACTTCTTGACGAAGTGCTTGGTCAGCAGCGGGATGTCGGAGAGGCGCTCGCGCAGGGGCGGGACGGTCAGCGGGAAGACGGAGAGGCGATGGTAGAGGTCCTCGCGGAAGATGCCCTCAGCGATCGCTTCGCTCAGAATGCGGTTGCTTGTGGCCACCACGCGCACGTCCACACGCTGCGCCTGCGACGAGCCGATCTTCTGAAACTCCTGCTCTTGGAGCACCCGCAGCAGCTTGGC
>JBCCMF010000378.1:0-4394 GCA_039026435.1 Bacteroidota bacterium | reverse complement strand
TGATCATCCGACAGGATGAAGACCACGTTTTTCGGCTGCGCGAACGCTGAACCGACAGAGATGCACGCGAAGAGGAGGACAAGAAGTAAGCGCATGGCGAGGAAAGGATCGTGAGGGTAACGAGCGCGGAAGCGCACCCGGGTCGCCAAGGTAATCAATCTGTCATTCAATCGTGAGCGCGCCATCGTCCAGCAGCGTACCTGCAGCACTTTGCGGTGGCTGATACCCGTTCTGACTAATTCAGACTGCAGCACTGGGCTTCCTCTTATCATCCCGAGCGAAGCCGAGAAAGCGTAGCTTCACGTAGTAAACCGAAGGTTTACGGAACGTAAATCTCCCACTCACTCCTTGAGCCGTTGGTAATCGGGGGAGATTTACCTGCGGTGTACTTCGCGCTCTCGGCTCCGGCCTCTAATCGGGATGACAATCTGGAACGTCCAAGCCCCATTTCGAACGGGCTGTAGACTGCCGGACCCTTCTCCTCCAGGCACTACCGATCTGGGATGCTATCCCGAAAACCGAAAGTGAGCGTAGCGGACGTCCAAGCCCCGAATTTTGGCACAGCATCTGCCCTATTTCGGACACACGCAATTTGCCTGTAGTTCGACCTGAGAGGCCTCTTGATGCCAGCCGAAGTTTCCGCGCCGGACGCATCGTACCGGAACATCCTGTATCGGAACGTCCCGATCACCAAAGTCTGGTATGACGCCGCCGAGGCTGAGGCGGTGACCAAGCCCATCGAGAGCGGCTGGGTGGTTCAGGGTCCGTACACGCGCGAGTTTGAGGCGCGCTTTGCCGAGTTCACCGATGCCCTGCACGCGGTGGCCTGCACCTCGTGCACGACGGCGCTGCACCTGGCCCTGGACGCGTGCGGCATTGGCCCGGGCGATGAGGTGATCGTGCCCGCGTTCACGTGGGTCTCCACGGCCAACGCGGTGCTGTACGCCGGAGCCACGCCGGTCTTCTGCGACATCCGGCTCGACACGTTCAACATCGACCCCGACCTCGTGGAGGGATTGATCACGCCGCGCACCAAGGCGATCCTGCCCGTCCACCTCTTCGGCTACCCCGCCGATATGCCGCGCCTACTCGGCATTGCCCGAGAGCACGATCTGGTGGTGATCGAAGACGCGGCGTGCGGCTTTGGCAGCGCCATCGATGGGCAACACGTGGGCACCTTTGGCGCAGCGGGCTGCTTCAGCTTTCACCCGCGCAAGGCGATCTCCACGGGCGAAGGCGGCATGGTCATCACAGGCGACACTGGCATCGACGAGCGGTGCCGCATCTTGCGCAACCACGGCGGCTCGGCTGCCGAGGGTCCGTCGGGGCCGCACGTGATGGGTCGCTACGCCCACCTCGGCTACAACTACCGCATGACCGACATCCAGTCGGCGCTGGGCGTGGCGCAGATGGGCAAGGCCGACGCCATCCTCGCCGGACGGCAGCGATGGGCCAAGGCGTACGACGCGGCGCTCGTTGACAACCCAATGCTTCGCATCCCGCAGCTGCCCAAAGGCTGGACGCACAGCTACCAATCCTACGTGCTGCTCTACGCCCCCGAGGCGCCCGCATGGCACAATTTGCCGCGCCTGCACGCCGAGCGCAACGCGCTGATGGCCAAGCTGGCCGAGGCGGGTATCGGGACGCGGCCCGGCACGCATGCCGTCCACACCCTCGATTATTACCGCGAAACGTTCGGTTTACGGCCCGAAGACGCCCCCAACGCCTTCATCGCCGACCAGTGCTCGTTCGCCATCCCGCTCTTCCCGCAGATGACCGACGCCGACCACGACCATGTGGCACAGCATCTGCATGCCCTCGCGGCATCTGTACCTGTAGTCTGATTCCTCAGAGGTCACATTGTGATTAAAGGCAAGAATATCTTCATCACCGGCGGCGCCGGGTTTATCGGCTCGACCCTCATCGGCCGACTTGTTGACGACAACCGCATCGTCGCGTACGACAACCTCTCCCGCGACTCGCTCCGGCACAAGTCGTACAAGGACCACAAGAACCTGACGCTGATTCAGGGCAACGTGCTGGATTACAGCAAGCTGAGCCGCGCCATGCAGGGCGCCGACATCGTGGTGCATGCCGCCGCCATCGCGGGCATCGACACCGTGATCGAGAGCCCCGTTCGCACGATGAACGTCAACATGGTGGGCACGGCGAATGTGTTCGACGCGGCCTCTCGGCTCAACAACCTGGAACGCATCGTCAGCTTCTCGACGAGCGAAGTGTTTGGCTCGACTGCCTTCCGTTCCGCCGAGACCGACAACACCGTCATCGGCAAGGTGGGCGAGGCGCGGTGGACCTACGCCGTGAGCAAGCTCGCCAGCGAACACCTGGCGATGGCGTATCATCAAGATCGCGGCGTGCCTGCGTCGGTAGTGCGGCCCTTCAACGTGTACGGCCCCGGCCAGGTAGGCGAGGGCGCGCTGCACATCTTCATCAAGCGGGCGCTGGCCAACCAAACCATTGAGGTCCACGGCGACGGCACGCAGATCCGCGCCTGGTGCTACGTCGATGACATGATCGACGGCGTGGTACTCGCCATGATCCATCCCAACGCGGTGGGTGAGTCGTTCAACATCGGCAACCAGCGGGCGGTGACGACCATCTTCGGCCTCGCCAACACCGTCGTCCGCGTCCTCGACTCCGACTCGCCCGTCGTCTTCACGCCGAAGACGTATGCCGATGTCGAGCTGCGCATCCCCTCAGTCGAGAAGGCGAAGAGCCTGCTTGGCTTCGAGGCCAAGGTCGATCTCGACGAAGGCATCCGCCGCTCGGCCCCGTACTTCGCCAAGTTGCAGGCCGAGACGCCGCGCACGGCCACGCCGCCCTTGCGTCTTGTCTCCATGGCCGCCTGATTATCAAACCAATGGCTGTTCACGCACATCCGGCAACCGAGGCATGGCCGCAGAATGACCCCGAGGCGAAGCGCCTGCTCGCGGAGCTGAAACGCTTGTGGCAGGATCGTCAGCGCGCGGTCGACGGGCAGTGGCGCCGCACGTTGCCCCTGGGCGACTACGTGGTGGACCGCTGGGAGAAGGCTCGGCAACTCGGCTTTGGCGAAGGCACCAGCGTCTACGATAACGTGCTCATCCTGGGCGATGTGCAGGTCGGCGAACACACCTGGATCGGCCCCAACACCGTCCTCGACGGCAGCGGCGGCTTGACCATCGGCAGCCATTGCGACATCTCGGCGGGTGTGCAGCTCTACAGCCACGACAGCGTGGCCAGGGTGCGCAGCGGCGGCTCGGCTCCAGTCGAGCACGCGCCCACGCGCATCGGCGACCGCGTCTACCTAGGCCCCAACGTGATCGTGGCGAAGGGCGTTACCATCGGCGATGGCTGCGTGATCGGCGCCAACAGCTTGGTGCTGCGCGACGTACCGGCCAACAGCAAAGCGTTCGGCACGCCATGCCGCGTCGTCGAAACGCTGCCCGATGCCTTTACCTCATCTGACGCCGCCTGACATGATCGCCATCGTCGCCTACGGCATGGGTAACACCGCCTCCATCCGCAACATGCTGCGGCGCGTGGGCGCCAGCTCCGTTATCACGAGCGATCCCGACGCCATCCGCACCGCCGACGCACTGATTCTGCCCGGCGTGGGCGCGTTCGACCACGGCATGCAGAGCATCCACGCGATGGGCCTCGCCGATGTCTTACACGACGCGGCGACGCAGCAGCACAAGCCCATCCTCGGCATCTGCCTGGGCATGCAGCTCATGACACGCGGCAGCGAGGAGGGCACGCAGCCCGGCCTCGGCTGGGTCGCCGCCGACACCGTCCGCTTCCAACTCGCGCACCGCCCCGACCTGAAAGTGCCGCATATGGGCTGGAACACCACGACGGTGCATCGTTCCGGCGCGCTCTTCCCAAACCTCGACGCCGCGCGGTTTTACTTCGTACACTCGTACCACGTCGTCTGCGATGACGCAGCGGATGTCGTTGCCACAGCGCATCACGGGCTGGACGTGACGGCTGCCTTCCAGCACGGCCACATCATGGGCACCCAGTTCCATCCCGAGAAGAGTCATCGCTTCGGCATGCAGCTCTTGCAGAACTTCGTCGCACACGTGGCGAGTTCAGTTGTGCCGCTCGCCGCATAATTCCGGTAGAAGGTCCGCCCGGAGCGTGCACGACGTCTCAGCTTGTCATCCCTCGGCTCCGGCCTACGGCCTCCGCTCGGGATGACAACAAGGAAACCCCGTGCTGAACCCTTCTCGGAACTGGCCTGGCTCACTCTACAGTGATGGGCAGCTGACCGGACGGCGTAAGCGTGCCGTCGAGCGCATCCAGCACAGCGCGCACGGAGGCGAGCGTCTGGTCGTACGCGACGAACGATACATCGGCATCAGGCACGTCGGCGAGGACGTAGGGGTTGC
>JBCCMF010000377.1:0-4398 GCA_039026435.1 Bacteroidota bacterium | reverse complement strand
TGGTGGCATCGGTCGACTCGATGGTACCTGCGGCGAAGTCGAAGAAGAGGTTGGCGCTCAGCCGGGTGATGCCGAACCAGTTGCGGTAGCCGAGGTCAGGGTAGGCGAGCGGGAGGGCATAGTTGGCTGAGCCGCGCAGGTAGTCGTCGTAGCTGAAGAACCGATAGCCCCGCGGCATGCTGACGTCACTGCCAAAGAGCCCCCGTGCGGTGTTACGCTCGGCTTCCACAACGAGCGCGATGCCGTGATGCCGCCCGATGCCCGGCAGCCCCAGGCGGAGGCGGCCGTACGTCTTCGTCCCCACGTCGCCCGACTCGAACGGCGCATGCTGCAGTGCCACGACGAACGACTGGGCGTTGCGGGCGATGAGGTCGCGCGGGGCGCGATCCTGCGCGCGCGATGCCGCCAAGCTGTGCTGCAGCGGCACGAAGGCGGTGCCACCGTTGAACAGCTGCACGCCATCCACCTGTAGGTAGCCCACTTCGCTCGCCACGCTGACGGCCCGCGTAAAGATGCCGCGCTGGTAGAACAGCGGCACGCGTGCGCCAAGCTCCACGCTCGTCTGCGTCCAGTCCAGCCGCTCCCGAGCGCCATCCACGTTGCGCACGAGCGCTCGCTGGCCATACGACGCATCCAGTGTAATGACCGGGAAGAAGCGCGCATAGGCTAGGTTGAGTTCGCCCTGCCACGTCTCCTGCTGACGGTTGTACGTAGGGCCAATCGATAGCGAGAGGGTGTTGAGCAAGTTGGTGGAGAGGAGCTGGGCACTGACCTCGTTCTCGTCGGCGGTGGCCGTCCAGCTGTGGAAGCGCAGGGCGTTGGCGGCCTGCCGATACGGGCGTGTGCCATAGGTCTCCGTCGGGATGTTCTGCTCGTCCAGCGTCGCCTGGCTCTCTTCGGTGATGAGGGGCTGGATGTAAACCATCGGGTCGCGCTCCACCTGCGCAAGCGGCGTCCACGTGGCCGGGTCCAGCGGCATCGTAGCGACGTCATAGCCGAGCACCGTGTAATCGCTGAAGACGAGCTGCGTCCCATCCGGCGACACGTCGGGCATGAACGCCCCCACGGGCCGCGAGGTGACTTGGTACTGCGCCTTCGTGGCTACATCAATGGCGAAGATGTTGTCGATGCCCGTGTACGGCGTCTGAAACAGCACGTAGCCCTCGGTGGCGGTGGGGTTGGTGATGTCGATGTGTTGATAAGGGATGAGGCCTTCGACCTCGCCTGTTGTCACGTCCAACAGCGACAGCGCCTTGCCTGTGGAGAGGCCGGAGTGGACGTAGGCCAGCTGCTGGCCGTCCGGCATCCACGCGAGCCCCGAGATCCACTCGTCGTTCGGGAAGCGGGCCAGCTCATCGCCCGAGGCCGCATCGTAGATCACCAGGGCTGTCTCGCGCGCCGGGCTGAACGCCACGGCCGCCAGCCGCTGCCCATCGGCCGACAACTCGGGGATGAACAGGTTGCCGCCCGACGTCTGCATAGTGACCCCGCCGCCGATGCGGGCCACGGTGGCTGCGGAGCTGCTTTGGTAGCGGAAGCGCGGGTGCGGCGCATTGTGGCTGAAGGCCACGGCACCGGCCGCCACAGAAAACGCCCTGGTCGCATCGCGGTCGATGCCTCGGACCTTGGTGTCCTGGCCGTCGGGCGAGAGCCGCACGAGCACAGGCGCGTGGCTGTGCCCGGACTTGATCGCCACCACAGACCCGTCGGCGTCGAAGTGCGGGTGGACGTAGTTGGTCCAGTTCCGATGGCCTCGTGGCGTCTGGATGGTAGCCTCGGTGAGATTTAGGCGGTCCTGCTGCGCGGTCCACAGCGCCTCCAACTCGTCCATCGCAGCATCGTAGGTCTCTGTGGTGTTCAAGCCCGTCTCGCGCTTGAGGCGGTTGGAGAACCACAGCGGCCAGAAGGGCATACGCGACGTCTGCTTGAGCACGTTGGCCCACGTCGAGGCGTCGTGGTGACGGTTGACGTGGGTAGTGAGGGCGTAGCCCAACTGGTAGTGCGAGGGGTAGAAGTCGCGGAACGAGCGGTGGAGCGCCTTGTGGTACGGGTAGCGGATGCCGTCGAGCAACAGCGCCCGGATGTGCATGTCGAAGCTGGGCAAGCGCCCGCGCCCCGACCGCGTGAGCATGGTCTCGGCGCCCACCGCGTCGCCCTCCAGGAACCAGATGGGCGTGGAGAAGAACGAGAGCCCAGAGCGTGCCAGGTCCCCGCCGACGAAGCTGCCCAGGCGGATCAGCCCTCGGTTGAGCGCCGAGAACTGCGCCACGTGCCGGTACTCGTGCACGGCCAGCAGGTTGTACCACTCGCTCGTGCCGACGAGGCTGGACGCGCCGGGGAAGGAAGGCGTGCTGAACCACACCGTCCGGCGTGGCACCAGCGAGACGAACCCGTTTGCCGTCACGTTCTGGTTGATCAGGATGACGGGCAGTCGCTTCGGCTGCGTCTCCAACGCCTCGGCCGCGCGCGTGTACAGATGCTCCAGCGTGTTGGCCGTACGCTGCGCCTCGGCATCCAGGCCCTTCGGGAAGATGACGTTGAAGTGCGTGGTGGAGAGCTGGAGCCAGCGCTCATTGGGCGGCGTCTGCTCGGTGGTGAGGGTCTGGGCCGACAGCGTGAGAGGCATGGCCCAAAGCAGAGCCGCGAGGCAGAGCAAGCGCGTCATGAGGTACGATCGAAGTAGGCGAAGCGGACAGCGAAGGAAGGGCGCAGGGCACCGTGTGCCAAGGCTATACCCTATACCCTGCCGAGGCACGCAAGGTCGCTGCTCAAGGCATAAGCTGCACCCGGCCGAACACCGAGGCGTCGCGCCAGGCTACGTTTTTGTCGTTGCCGGGGATGAAGACCGAGCCGATGAAGTGCTCGCGCTGGTCGCCGCCGTCGTTGTCGCAATAGGCAATGGCGAAGCCCATCGTTTTGCCCACGCCGAGGTCCACGGTCGTGTTGTTGTCGCGCGTGTCGCGGTAGCGGCGCGAGTACACGGTGATGGCGACTTCCCACACCGACGTGTTGCCCGTCTGCACGCGCTTCATGCGGATGTGGTCGGTGTAGTAGCGGGGCTGGCGGAACGTGTCGAGGTCCACGGCTTGGCCGTCCAACGCGATGTGGTAGGCGAAGGCGTTGTGGTTGTAGGTGTGGTCACCGCCCGAGGCGTCCTCGTCGATGAAGATCTCCAGGCAGTCGTCGCGCCAGTAGTTTTCGAGCCCGTCGGTGAAGTGGTCGTTGATGACGTCGTCCGTGATTTCGGCCAGCACGTACAGCGTGTTCGCGTCCCACGCCATCTTGTAGCGCCCCGAGAAGTCGTCGGCGGATGGCGTGGCACCGAGCCATACGTGCCGGATGGGGTTCCACGTCACGCGCTCCCACACGTCCTCGTCGCCCACACCGTCAATCTGCAGCGAGTCGGTAGCTAGGGGGGCCTCGTAATAGGCATCGCCGAACGGGCCGTACGAGGCGGGTTCAGCGCCCTCGTTATCGAGCGTGAGGAAGTCGCAGCCCACGAGGGCGAGGCAGAGCAATAGGCAGGCGCGGCGCGGCATGGCACGGGCGATGGGTGAGCAGGGGCAGACAAGGTACGACGCTGCTGCCAAAGATGAACGCGGGGGTAGAACTTCGCCTCTCGGTTCCCAAGCATGTGCTTACGTGTCAGATCAGCGGGTACAGTTTGCCCGGCAGCGCCCTGCCCAGAAACGACGCGGTGCCGCGTGTGACGGCGGCCACCGCCTCGAGGTCGATGCCCGTCTCGACGCCGAGTTGGTCGAGCAAGTATGCGGTATCCTCCGTGGCGATATTGCCCGTGGCGCCCGGGATGAACGGGCAGCCGCCCAGCCCGCCCAGCGACGTATCGAAGCGCGTGACACCGCATTCCAGCGCAGCCACCACGTTGGCCATGCCCAGGCCGCGTGTGTCGTGGAGATGCAGCACCAGCGGTACCTCGCCGAGGATGGCTTGCACGGCCTGCACCCGCTCGCGAATCATCACGGGGTTGGCCATGCCCGTGGAATCGGCGAGCGAGAACGATTCCAGGCCCCGATCGGCAAAGCGATGTGCCAGGACCTCGATCTCTGCCAGCGGCACATCGCCAGGGGCAGCATAGCCGAACACGGTTTGCAAACCCAGCTGCGGGCGCAAGCTGGCACGGTGGGCCGCTTCAATCATCGCTTCCGCCTGCGCCACGCCGTCCTCGACTGTCATGTTGGCGTTGTCGCGGCTGTGCTGCGGGTGGGTCGCGATGGAGAGATCGGTGTGGGTGAGGCATGTCTGTGCAGCTCGCTCCACCCCGCGCTGGTTGAGCGCCAGCCCAGTGTAGACGACGTCGGGCAGGTCGGGGAGGCCGTCTAGCACGGCCTCGGCATCCGCCATCTGCGGCACCCACTTGGGGTGGACGAATGAGGTGAC
>JBCCMF010000376.1:0-4407 GCA_039026435.1 Bacteroidota bacterium | reverse complement strand
ATCGAGGTGGCTGAGGAGATCGGCTACCCAATCTTGGTGCGGCCGAGCTACGTGCTGGGCGGGCAGGGCATGCGCATCGCCATCAACAAGGACGAGGTGCGCGAGTACGTGGAGCGCATCTACCGCATGCTGCCCAACAACCTCATCCTGCTCGACCTCTTCCTCGAAGGCGGCGTAGAGATCGACGCCGACGCGGTGTACGACGGGGATGAAGCCTGGATCACGGGCATCATGCAGCACATCGAGCCCGCTGGCGTCCACAGCGGCGACTCGACGGCCGTGCTGCCGCCGTTCGACCTCTCCGACACGGTCATCGCCACCATCGAGCGCTACGTCACCGACATCGCCAAGCGTCTAGACGTGCGCGGGCTCATCAACGTGCAGATGGTCGTCGTGGGCGACATCGTGTACGTCATCGAAGCCAACCCCCGCGCCTCGCGGACGGTGCCGTTCGTCGCCAAGGCTACGGGCATTCCCATCCCGAAGATCGCCACCAAGGTCATCCTGGGCGAGAAGCTGGCTGACTTCCGCGAGCGCGGCGAGCTAGAGTCGGACCTCGTGGGCTACGCGATCAAAGAGCCCGTCTTCTCGTGGGACAAATTCCCCGAGGTACCGAAAGAACTCGGCCCCGAGATGAAGAGCACCGGCGAGGCCATCGCGTTCATCGACAAGCTCACCGACGACCACTTCAAGCGGCCGTACAAGATGCGCAACCTGTACCTGAGCCGGTAGCCGGATTGGTTACACAAGCGATGCAGATGGAGGTGAACAGGTTGGCATAGCGGTCGGTTGGTAGCGATGACCTTAACCCAATGATCACTGCTACCATGCCTACGGATACAGACCACATCAAGCACGCCACGCCCGACCATCCCATCGCCGACGTCCTCAAGGAGCGCTGGAGCCCGCGTGCCTTCGAGGAACAAGAGCCCGATGATGCCACCCTGCGCTCTATCTTTGAGGCGGCGCGCTGGGCCGCTTCATCGTTCAACGGACAGCCGTGGCGCTTCATCGTCGCGCGTCGTGGAACAGCGGTGTTTGACCGCATCGTCGAGAACCTCATCGGCTTCAACCAAGCCTGGGCACCCTCGGCTCCCGTCCTGGCGGTGGCCACGGCACGGACTACGTTTGAGCACAACGACGCGACCAACGCGCACGCGTGGCACGACATCGGCCTCGCGATGGGCAACCTCTCCGCGCAGGCCACCCAGATGGGGCTGCACCTGCACATGATGGCGGGCTTCAACGCCGATCCGCTGCGGGAAGCGCTCGGCATCCCCGAGGGATTCGACATTGTCCACGTCACCGCCCTCGGTTATCTTGGCAGCGCCGACAGCCTGCCGGAAAACATGGCGGAGTCCGAGCGGGCACCGCGCACGCGGAAGCCGCTGGACGAATGGGTATTCGGCGACGCCTGGGGCGCTGCCGCCTCGTTTATACAAGCCACCTGACGCCTGCGCCCATGCGTACCATCCTCCCGTTTGCGCTAGTCCTCGTCCTGCTCTTGCCGCGGTCGGCGGTCGCGCAGCAGCCCGGAGCGCAGATGTCGGTGGGGGACATGGCGGCGCAGTTGGGGTCGGGCATGGGCATCGGCATTGGCACGGGGCTGATCTTCGGCTTTACGTCGCAAGCGCTCGCCAACTGTGACGACAGCTGTACCGACAAGCTCGGCATCGGCTACGTGACGGGCGCGGTGCTGGGCACGGCCATCGGCGTGCAACTGCAGTCGCGGCGGCAGTCGAACAGACTTACGTTTATCGCCGCGATGGCGGGCAGCGTGGTCGGCTCGCAGATCATGATCGGCTTCGGCGAAGAGTTCGACTTCGGGCTCGGACGCAGCATCCTGCTCACGGCGATGCCTGCCACGGGGGCGGTGCTGGCGCATGCGCTGGCGCGGGCGGGCATGCGTCGCCAGTGGAACGTGCAGGTGGGGCCGTGGCAGATCGATCCGCCGCAGGTCTCCGTATTACCCGATCTGCTCAGCGGCGGCATGACCTACCAGGTGCGGGTGAGTGGTGTACGGTTCTAGAGTAGCGAGACGAACGCCGCTTCCTCGGCATGCACCGTGCCGTCCTCGCCAAGCAGGCCGAACTGCATCGGCTCGATGGTGCCGACATCCATCGGGTCGTACGGCTTGGACACCTTCACGTAGTTATCGCTGAAGCCGTGCATGCGGCCGCTTCGGTTGTGCTCTTCCCACAGCACGGGCCGCGTCTCGCCGAGGTGGGCGCGGTAGAACGCCGTCCGCTTCTTCTCGGAAAGGATGCGCAGGCGGCGGTTGCGGGCTGAACGCTCGGCTTTGGGCACCACGGCGCCGCCCATCCGGTTGAGCTTGACGACGGCCGTGGTGTTGGCGCGCTCGGAGTAGGTGAACACGTGCATGTACGAAACGGGCAAGGCGTGCAGGAATGCGTAGGTGTTCTCGAAGCGCTCCTCGTTTTCTGCCGGAAAGCCCACAATCACATCCACGCCGATGCAGGCGTGCGGCATCACCCTCTTGATGCGCTCCACGCGGTGCTGATACACCTGCCTGCGATAGCGCCGCCGCATCTTGCCGAGCACGTAGTCATCGCCGCTTTGAAGCGGGATGTGGAAGTGCGGCATGAACCGTTGCGAACCCGCCACGAAGTCGATGATGGCATCCGTGAGGAGGTTGGGCTCGATGGAGGAGATGCGGTAGCGCTCGATGCCCTCGATCTGGTCCAGCTCGTACAATAGATCGACGAGCGACTCGCCGTGCGCCTGCCCAAACAGCCCGATGTTGACGCCGCTCAGCACCACTTCTTTGTAGCCCCGCTCGGCGACCTCGCGGGCGTGCTGCAGCGTCTTCGCGATCGTCAGCGATCGGCTCTTGCCGCGGGCCAGGGGGATGGTGCAGAACGCACAGCTGTAGTCGCACCCGTCCTGTACCTTGAGAAACGCCCGCGTGCGGTCGCCGGCCGAGAACGCCGGGCCGTAGTGCGTCACGTCGTCGATGCACGAGACGGCGATCTGCGTCTCGGGCTGCTTGCTGAACGAGGTGACGAGGTTGAACAGGTCGAACTTCTCCTGTGCGCCCAATACGACATCGACGCCGGGGATGCCCGAGATCTCCTCGGGCTTGAGCTGCGCGTAGCAGCCCGTGACGGCCACGAACGCCTCCGGGTTGGCGCGTAACGCCTTGCGGATGACCTGCCTGCACTTGCGATCGGCCTCTTCGGTGACGGTGCAGGTGTTGATGATGCTCACGTCGGCGGGCTGGCCGAAGGGCACGATGGCATAGCCCTGCGCCTCGAAGTCGCGGGCGATGGTGCTGGTCTCGGCGTAGTTCAGTTTACAGCCGAGGGTGTAGAACGAAACGCTGGGCATCGGCGTTGGTCTTGGCTTCGTGGCGGCGCGTTAACGGAACCTCCACAATCCTGGTTTCTCTTTTTTCGATTCGATACCTCTGCCTGTGTTTGCACGAGAAGGGTACCCCCTCATCGCTGGCGCTGCCGTCATCGCTGCCCTGCTTCTACTCGCCAGCACCTTCGCCCCGCCGTGGCTTGGCATTATTCTCAACGTGATCGGTGTACTCGCTGTCGCGTTCACGCTCTACTTCTTCCGCGACCCCAAGCGTACCCCGCCTGCCCCTGCGGACACGCTGCTGCTCGCCCCCGCCGATGGCAAGGTGGTCGAGATCGTGGAGGAGCACGAGCCGTTGTACTTGGGCGGCCCCTCGCGGCGCATCTCCATCTTCCTCTCGCCGCTGAACGTGCACGTCAACCGCGCACCTGCCGATGGTGTCGTGGAGTTCGACCAGTACGTGCCGGGCGAGTACCTGGTGGCGTGGCATCCCAAGGCGAGCGAGAAGAACGAACGCTCGCAGCTGGGCATCCGCCACGCCAGCGGCACGCCGATCCTGTTCAAGCAGATCGCCGGGGCCGTGGCGCGACGCATTGTCTACCACATCACCAACGGCGATGCCGTGAAGGCGGGTGATCGTTTTGGCCTGGTCAAGTTTGGGTCGCGGATGGATGTGGCCGTGCCGCCCGAGGTGGAGTTCACCGTCAAGATCGGCGACATGGTGACGGCGGGCGAGACGGTCATCGGGCACTTGCCCGCGCAAGCCTAATACCAGCTCCGGGAGATGATTGTGCGATCGAGGTTGTCATCCCGAGCAGAGGCCGCAGGCCGGAGCCGAGGGATCTCCCACTTCATCGTTGTGCAAAACGCACACGGGGGAGATCCCTCGACTTCGCTCGGGATGACAAAGTTAGACCGTGTGCTGCACTATGAATTTTTAGAACGGGTATAAGCAGATACGGATGGCGAAGCACGAACCAGGCAAGAAGCAGCGGCAGTTCCGCAGTCGGTTGCGCACGTACCGCTCCAAACGCCGAGGTCGGCTGCGGCGGCCCATCCCGGCGGTGGCCGTGCCGTCGTTCT
>JBCCMF010000375.1:0-4458 GCA_039026435.1 Bacteroidota bacterium | reverse complement strand
GTGTCTTCGACCGCCCCATCAGCCAGACGACGTTTTACCACTACACGCTCATCCACAAGGGGCAGGACGCGCTGCGGGACTTCTACATGGGCTGGTGGATCGACGGCGACCTCGGTAACGCCGCTGACGACTATGTGGGCGTGGATACAACCCGGCGCCTCGGGTATTTCTACAACTACCTTGACTTCGACGCGGGCCTTGACGGCTACGGAGATCGCCCGCCTGCCGTGGGGCTCGTTTTGGCCGAGGGCATAGACGCCTCGTTCGACCAGCGCGACAATGACAGGAACGGGCGTGCCGATGAACCCGGTGAGCGGCTGCCCTTCACCAACTTCCACTACTACAACAGTGACGGTAATCCTTTGGGTAACCCTACTGGCACAACGATCCAGCCGTACTACTACATGACCAGCCGTTGGCGCGACGGCGTGCCTGTTACAGAGAGTCGCACTGGGTACAACCCGGGCGATTCCAGTGCTGTACCGACCACCTTCATGTACCCCGGCGATCCGGTCACCAGGAGCTATTGGAGCGAGGAAAACACGGATGGTAATGGCGGGCGTAACACGGGTGCTGACCGTCGCTTCGTCATCAGCAGCGGCCCGCTCGACTTCGCACCGGGCGACACCACCGACTTCGTGCTCGCCGTCGTCTGGGCGCAGGGCGAGGACCGCCTCAGCTCGGTGGTCGCCCTACGTGGCGTCGCTGACATAGCCAAGAGCGCCGTGGGCGACCTCATGACGGCCGACCCCTATGCCTGCCTCGGCCCGCCCGAGCCCGACGCGCCGCACCCCGACGCGCTCGGCTACTACCTCCTGCGACAAAACTACCCCGAGCCGTTCAGCCAGCAGACCACCATACGCTACGAGGTCATCAACACGGTCCCGGTCCAGCTTAACGTCTACGACCTGCTCGGGCGCCGCGTGCGCACGCTCGTCGATGGCATGCAGGACGCGGGCGTCTACGCTGTCGTGTTCGAGGCGGGCGACTTGCCCACGGGCACCTACTTCTACCGCCTCGAGGCAGCGGGCTACGTCTCTATCACACGACGTATGGTACTCCAGCGATGAAAGCTCTCTTGCTCCTTATCCCACTGCTGCTGTGCACTCAAGGTGTACAGGCACAGCAGGTCGGGGACTGCCAGAATGGAAGTGACACGGCTAACTTGGATGTGGGCGACGTGCGGGCGGCGCTCTACAACAACGGCAGCCTCTTCTGGCGGGGCAGCGGTAACGTCTATGAAGTGCCCAAGGGCAGCGGAGTACAGTCCATCTTTGTCAATGGGCTCTGGATCGGGGGCATTGCGGAGGATGGTTCACCTCGTTTTTCGGGCACCATCTACGGACCGTGGACCTACTGGCCCGGTCCGCTGGACACCAACGGCGATCCTCCAGATGATTGCGACGACTACGACCGCATGTACTCCGTCTATGATGCCGACGTACGCGCGTACGAGGCGGATGGCACCCTCACCGATGACCTGCGCGACTGGCCGGTGCACCTCGGCGCGCCTGTTGTGGATGGCGATGGGATCGGGGGCAACTATGACCTTGCTGCTGGAGACCGCCCAGAAATTTATGGCGAGCAGTCGGTGTGGTGGGTGATGAACGATGCGGGCAATGTCAAAGAGTGGTCCACTACCCCACCGATTGGCGTTGAGGTGCGCGTGCACGCCTTCGCCGCCGCGTGCTGGCCGTTTGAGCCACGTGTCCCGGCCCTGAACCAAGCCATCAACCAGAACACGTACTACCACTTCACGCTCATCCACAAGGGCAGCGAGCCGCTGCGTGACACGTACATCGGCTGGTACACCGATGGCGATCTGGGAAACCCCGACAACGATTATGTAGCGAGTGACACCACGCTGCAGATGATGTACTACTACAACGGGCAAGAGGACGACGCGGTGGGCGTACGCCCTACGAGCACGACGCCACACTACGGCGAACCCCCCCCCGCTATCGGCTATCTGCTTGCGCGTGGCCCCCATCTCAGCTCGCGGAACGCATCGCAGCCTCCTGCGCCGCTCGGGTTCACGAACATCATGAACTGGGATATGGGCACAACCATCGGCGGCGCCGCCATACAACACGCCTACATGCGCAGTGCATGGCCAGCAGAGATGTACGGTCGCGAGTCCCCACTGACGCTCGGGGGAACTGGATTTGGCGGCACCACGCCGATCCGCTACTCCTTTCCAGGCGACCCTGTAACCCAGGCGTTCTGGAGCGAGGAGAACGTCGATGGCAGCGGCTCGCGCAACACGGCTGCCGACCGCAACATCCTGGCCAGCAGCGGACCCTTCGACTTCGCCCCAGGCGATACCACCACGTTCACCCTCGCCATCGTCTGGGCACAAGGCCAAGACCGCCTTGATTCTGTTCGCCTCCTCCGCCAGCGCGCGCACACGGCGACGTCCGCCCTAGACGTGATCATGATGTACGACGCC
This sequence comes from Bacteroidota bacterium, assembly GCA_039026435.1. Lineage (GTDB taxonomy): Bacteria > Bacteroidota > Rhodothermia > Rhodothermales > JBCCMF01 > JBCCMF01. Next base: position 2,009 of record JBCCMF010000375.1, on the reverse strand, counting down.
TACAGCTGCGCCCCCTCGGCCGAAGCCGAGGCGCCCGACCCCAACGCACTGGGCTACTACGTCCTGCGCCAGAACTACCCCGAGCCCTTCAGTGGGCAGACTACCATCCGCTACGAGGTCATCAACACCGTGCCTGTACAGCTCACCGTCTACGACCTGCTCGGCCGCCGCGTGCGCACGCTCGTCGATGGCACGCAGGAGGCCGGCGTCTACGATGTCGTCTTCGAGGCCAGCGACTTGCCCACGGGCACGTACTTCTACCGCTTGGAGGCGGCGGGCTACGTCTCTATCACACGACGCATGGTGCTCCAACGATGAAAACCGTTGCGCTTTTTGCTATGGTCCTGGTCTGCACTCAAGGTGTACAGGCGCAGCAGGTGGGTACGTGCCGGCTCGGATCCGCCACGGCTGACTTGGACGCGGGCGACGTGCGGGCGGCGCTCTATAACAATGGCGGCTTCTTCTGGCGGGGCAGTGGCAACACGTACACCGTGCCCAAGGACGGCCAAGCCAACTCCATCTTTGCCGCCGGCTTGTGGCTGGCAGGCACGGCGCCCGACGGTACGCACCGCTTTGCGGGTACGGCGTATGGGCCCTGGGAATATTGGCCAGGCCCGCTCGACAACAGCGGCAACCCGCCCGACGATTGCGACGACTATGACCGGATGTACTCGGTCCGCACGGCAGACATTAGGGCGTACGAACGCGACGGCCTGCTCAGCAGCGACCTGCGTGACTGGCCGCATCACCTCGGCGCACCCGTCGTGGATGGCGATGGCATAGCAGGCAACTACAGCTTAGCTGACGGCGATCGGCCCGCAGTCTATGGCGAGCAGTCAGTGTGGTGGGTCATGAATGATGTGGGAAATGCAAAGGAGTATTCCCAGACACGCCCCATCGGGCTTGAAGTACAGGTGCAGGCTTTTTCCGCAAGCTGCCTGCCACTTGGAGGCACACGCGTTTCTCAGTTCGACCGCGTGGTGAGCCAGACCACCTACTACCGCTTCACCATCATTCACAAAGGCCAAGCGGCCTTGGATGACTTCTACATGGGCTGGTGGACCGATGCCGACCTCGGCAACGCCGCTGATGACTTTGTAGCCACGGATACCACTCTGCGCATGGGCTACTACTACAACGGCCTGGACTTCGATGCTGGCACCGACGGCTATGGCGACCAGCCACCAGCCATTGGCTTCATCCTGACTGAGGGCATGGACACTTCGTTCGACGGCCGTGACAACAACAATGATGGTCGTGTAGACGAGTCGGACGAACGCTTACCCTTCACCAACACCCTCTACTATAACAGCGACAGCAGCCCACTCGGTAATCCCGATAGCAGAACAATTGATAACTACAACTACATGCGTAGCATCTGGCGAGATGGCCAGCCCGTGACCCACGGTGGCACAGGCTATGGCGGCACCGAGCCAACCCGCTTCATGTTTCCCGGCGATCCCGTCACGGGCAGCTATTGGAGTGAGGTCAACACGGGTGGCAGTGGTTTTGGTAATACCCCAGCCGACCGCCGCTTTCTCATGAGCAGCGGCCCGCTCAACCTGACGCCTGGGGATACAACCACCTTCACCCTCGCCATTGTGTGGGGGCAAGGCGAAGACCGCTTCGGATCGATCCTAGCGCTACGCGGTGCAGCAGCGATCGCCGCCAGCGTCACCGAAAATCTGATGACTTCAAATTCCTTTGTGTGCAACGCGCTACCGGAGCCTGAAGGTCTTGCGCCTACTGCGCTCGGCTACTATCTCCTCCGGCAGAACTATCCCGAGCCGTTCAGTCAGCAAACCACGATTCGCTATGAGGTTATCAACACCGTGCCTGTACAACTCAACGTCTACGACGTGCTCGGCCGCCGCGTGCGCACGCTCGTCGATGGTATGCAGGACGCGGGCGTCTACGACGTTGTGTTCGAGGCCGATGACCTGCCCACAGGAATGTATTTCTACCGTTTAGAAGCGGCTGGGTATGTCTCCATCACTCGACGCATGACG
>JBCCMF010000374.1:0-4461 GCA_039026435.1 Bacteroidota bacterium | reverse complement strand
CCCGCGATGCCGGGGCGCTGCATCAGTTCTTGCTTGAACGTGTCGAACTGATCTCTGATGTCGCTCTCCAGCGTCACCATCAGCACGTTTTCCTTGTCGAGGCCGAGGTCTTTGGTGAGCACGTAGTCGATCTGCCGGTAGACCGTCAGCGTGCCGATGATGAGCAGGATGGAGAGCGCAAACTGGAAGACGACGAGGCCTTGGCGCAGCGACACCGTGCCGCGCTTGGCGCTGACGCGGCCGCGCAGCACGCGCACCACGTTGAACGAGGAGAGGTAGAGCGCCGGGTAGCTGCCCGCCAGCACGCCTGTCAGCAGCGCGAGACCGAAGAACAGTCCCCATAGCCACACGGGCAGCGCCAGCAGGCTGATGCTCTTGCCCGTGAGCGCGTTGAAGCCCGGCAACGCCAGCGCCACCACCGCCACGGCGAGTACCCACGCCATCATCGTCATCACCACCGACTCGCCGAGGAACTGGCCCACCAGCGAGCCCTTGGTGGCCCCTATGGCCTTGCGCACGCCGATCTCCCGCGCCCGCAGCGCCGAGCGAGCGGTGGCGAGGTTCATGAAGTTGATGCTGGCAATGAGCAGGATGAACAGCGCCACGACGCCGAAGAGCTGCAAATATTTGATACGCCCGCCCATCAGCACGCCGTTCTCGTACTCCGACTTCAACCGAATGTCGGCGTAGGGCTGGAGGAAGAGGTCCGAGCGGTTGTTATCATCGCTCTCCATGTTGGTGTTGATGATGTCAACGATCTTGGCGTTGAGGGCGTCGATGTCTACGTTGGGCACGGTGCGCACCATCAGCCGCAGGCCGTTGTTGCCCCATTCATGCACCCAGCTGCTGCCCGGGCCTGCAACGAAGACCTCTATGGGTACGATGACATCAAACTGGTACGACGAGGTGGGCGGCACGTCCTCAAAGACAGCCGTCACGGTGAAGTCCTGCAGAGCGCCGAGGGTGCCGAGCCGGATAGGCTGCCCGATGATGCCGTCGGTGCGCCACGCGGCGCCGAAGTATTTCTCGGCGGCCGAGGCTGAGAGGGCTACGTTATCTGGTGCCAGGAGCGCCGTGGCGGCGTCGCCTGCGAGCAGCGGGTATGAGAAGACCTCGAAGAAGGCAGGACCCGCATAGTTACCGTTCTCGCGGAAGGTTTGGTCGCCGCGCGAGAGCGAGAACTGCTCCCGCCACGACATCAGGACCGCGTTCTCCACCTCGGGGTAGTCGTCTTGTAAGACTTGCGCCAGCGGGTACGTGATGGCGGACATCGTGTAGATGTCGCCCGAGTAGTGGGCGTTGCGCATCACGCGATACAGTTGGTCTTTGTCCGCGTGGAACTGATCGTAGCTCATCTCATCGTGGATCCACAGCAGAATAAAGAAGCTGCACGCTAGCCCAATGGCCAATCCGGCGATGTTGATGGAGGCGTAGCCCTTGTGGCGGCGGAAGAAGCGGAGCGTGGTCTTGAGGTAGCTGGTCAGCATGTGGCGCGGGGGGCAACGAGGAGCAGGGCAACGGCAGTTGGATGCCCGCTACGGGCCGAAGGTTGGCAACGTTGCGCGATGTGCTAAAAAAGCCACATACCGCGACTCCCAGCGCATAAAAAACCCGAGCGGGGACGGCTCGGGGCTGTGGTAAAGGAAGAGCTATGTAGAAGAGCGTCAGGCCGCTAGCGCCTCGGGCACGCGCTCAAACTCCAGCGACTTATCCATAAAGAAAGCCGCGCCTGCGTTGAGGCACATCTGCTTGAAGTAGGGCTCCGCGTGGTTGGTCAGCATGATGACCTTCGTCTGAGGGTGCTGCTTGCGGATCTTCTTGAGCGCCTTGATGCCGTTGCCGGGCATCTCGATGTCGAGCACCACGGCATCGGGCTCGACCTTGTTGACCAGATCGACGGCGGTGTTGGCGTTGTCTGCTTCGCCCACGACGCGTGCGCCGTGCTCCCGGAGCAGGTCGCGCAGGCGAAAGCGCACAAAGTCCGAATCATCCGCAATGACTACGCGAATGTGGTCAAGCAGCAGTGGCATGGACGGTAAAAACATGGGTGATGTGCGCTCATCTGGTCGGTCGGTGCAAGTAACATACGTTCGGCCCTGCGATTCAACGGTAAGCAAGCGTCCAGAGCTGAGGTAGGACTGGACCTACATTCCCGTTACGATGTTGAGACATTCAGCGAGCGGTAAAAAGCGGCGGTCATCAATCACAATGCATGACGGAGCTGCCGTGTTCACCCGTCACATAACGAGCTCATTTTTAATGGCGTAGTGTGTGAGCTCGGCGTTGTTCTTCAGGCTCATCTTATCCAGCAAGCGGCTCCGGTAGGTGCTGATCGTTTTGACGCTGAGCGCCAGGATGTCGGCAATCTCGGTGACCGTCTTGCCCGAAGCGATCATCTGTAGCACCTGGAACTCGCGATCGGAGAGGCTTTTGTGCAGCGGGCCTTCTACGCCGGCGTCGAGGCGATCTAGTAACTGCTCGGCCACGGCCGGGCTCACGTAGTTCCGGCCACCGGCTACGCGCCGTATGGCTTTGACGAGCAGCTCTGGTGCGCTGTCTTTGTTGAGGTAGCCCGAGGCCCCCGCCCGCAGCACGCGCACGCCATACTGCTCCTCGGGGTAGATGCTCAGCACAAGAATAGGCAGTTCAGGATACTCTGCTTTGATGCTCTTGAGCACCTCCAGCCCGCTCACGTCGCCCAGGTTCATGTCGAGCACGACGGCGTCGAAGCTGCTGCTGCGCACGTGGTCAAAGACGGCCTCGCCGGACTCGGCCTCGGCCGTCACCTTGATGTCGAGCGTGGTGGAGATGATTTGGATGAGTCCTTTGCGGACGATGGCGTGGTCGTCCGCCACGAGCACGTTGATCATACATCGAGGGGGGCTGGGGTTGCGCGCGAGGCGTTGCGCGCCATCTCATACTAAGCGTAGGTGCCCGGTCAGGTTCAATCGTCAATGCCGTGGATGCGGTCGCGAGGGATGCGCACGCTGACCGTCGTGCCTTCATGACGCGCGCCCGCAATCTGCACCTCGCCGCCCCACGGGTACACGCGCTCGCGCATGTTGAGCAGGCCCAGCGCGTTGCGCTTGAGCCTTTCAGCGTCTCTGATGCCGCGTCCGTTGTCTTTCACGGTTAGCAGCAGCGTGTCGTCGGTGAGCGCGAGCCGGATATCGACGCGCGTGGCGTTGGCGTGCTTGAGGATGTTGGTCTGCGCCTCTTGCAGGATGCGGAAGAGCGCGGTGGCCAGCGGCCGCTCCATCTCATCGAGCATGAAGTCGGTGTCATCCTGAAACGCGCAGGCGATGCCCGTACGCGTGGCAAACTGCGTGGCCTGCCAGTCGAGGGCGGGGACGAGCCCGAAGTGGTCGAGGATGCCCGGGCGTAGCTTCCGCGAGATCTGGCGGGCCGTCTCGATGGTCTCTTGCGCTTGCCGCACGGCCTCAGTGACGCGCGGCTGGAAGTTGGCATGTGCGTCGTACACGTTGTCCTGAATCCACTTCAGGTCGATGCGCAGTGCCGTGAGCGCTTGGCCGAGGACGTCGTGCACTTCGCGTGAGAGGCGGGCTCGCTCGTGTTCCTGTGCAGCCTGGAGGCGGCGCGCGAGGTCGCTGAGCTGAGCACGCGAGCTCTCGAGCTCGGCCGCGTTGGCGCGCTCGCGGGTGATGTCGCGGATAGAAGCGACGGCGCCCTGCACCACGTTGGCGACCCCCGTATACAGCGGGCGCACATTGACCATCAGCCACGCAATCCCGCCGTCACGCCGGATGCCGACGATGCGGTCCTGCACGCGCTGGCCCGATTGCAGCGTCTGCATGGCCGGGAATTCGTGCTTGCGGACGGGCGTACCGTCCTCGTGGATGGCGCCCCACGCTGCACCGTACGCCGACGCCCCAATGAGTTCTGCCTGGGCCATGCCGAGCATCTCCGCGCTGCTCTGGTTACAGTCAATGATGGTCCCCTGTCCGTCGAAGATGAGAATACCCTCGGCCAACGCGGCCGTCACCGTCCGGTAGAGCGCTGCCTGTTCGCGTTTCTCGGTGACATCGTGGAACGAGCCCACGACGCCCCGCACCCCTTCGGCCGTCACGATAGGCCGTGCGCTGACTTCCACCCATCGCACCTCGCCCGAAGGCCTAAACATCCCCACAATCTCTTCGGTGATGGCCTCGCCTGTGCGCAGCACGCGCAGCATGGGCACCTCGGCGTTCGGCATGCTAGACCCATCGGCATACAACCCGCCGGAGTCGTCGCCCAGGAGCGGTGATCCGATAAACGTGGCCTGGTCCACGCCCAGGATGGTGGCAGCCGCGGCATTGCACTGCGTGATGACGCCATGCGCGTCGATCGACACCACGCCCTCGGCGAGCGCATCGATGACCGCGCGGTAATGCGCCTCGGTGTCTGTGTGAGCTACGTGATGGGCCACAGGTCAGCCTCTGTTGGAAGGTGCGATCAGGCTGT
>JBCCMF010000373.1:0-4477 GCA_039026435.1 Bacteroidota bacterium | reverse complement strand
GGCGCCATCCGCCTCAACGGCGCCAACCAACCGACCCGCGTGGGCGGCGTGCGGTGGACCATCAAAGACGGCATCATCTACGACGCGCCCGCGCTGCTGGAAGACGTAGCCGCCATCGTCCGCGCGGCCAAGGTGGAAGCAGGCCTGCCCGACGGGCCGCTCCCCGACCCCTCCCGTGAATGAGTCATGCGCTTCGCCGTCATCTTTGCTGTTACTGCGTGGGCCTTCTTGCTGCACCCCAGTGGTCAAGCACCCACCTGGAAGTTGCTCGAAGAGTCGCCTTTTCAGGGGTGGCGGCAAGAGGATATCTTCTTCGTTCATCCTGATACGGGCTGGACTGTCAACCTCCAAGGCGAGGTCTACAGCACCACAGATGGCGGTGGAACATGGAGCTATCAGCAGACCGGGGTTTCAGGCCTTCGCAGCATGGGTTTTGCCGACAGTCAAAGAGGATGGATCGGTGTGCTGGGCGGTGCAACACTTCTGCTAGAGACTACAGACGGCGGCCAGTCCTGGAACGACATCACGGCTCGACTGGGCGAAAACAGAGGCTTCGGCATATGCGGCATTCACGTTCTCGACGCCGATCATATCGTGGCGGTTGGCCGCTATAACCAAGGAGCACACGTCTACCGCACACAAGACGGCGGCCAGACATGGACCACCACCAACCTAGCACCGCTGGCGACTACGCTTGTGGATGCTCACTTTTTCGATGCGCAGAACGGCATCATCGTAGGTGGTGGCGACGGCGACTGGTACCAGAAGGGGCGAGCTGTGGTGCTACGCACGACAGATGGCGGCGAATCGTGGGAGCGCGTGTTCACCTCGTCGGACGTGGGAGAGTGGGCGTGGAAAATCAGCTTCCCGACGCCCGAAACGGGCTATGTGAGCGTTGAGCACGGCGATGCCTTGGCACGACGCGGAAGCGCAAAAGTCCTCAAGACCACGGATGGCGGGCGGTCGTGGACCGAGCGAGCCGTTCCCAACGCGGCGCCGCTGCAAGGCATCGGCTTCATCGACGCGAACACGGGCTGGGTGAGCGGGCGTGGCACTGATCACGTCACCACCGACGGCGGCGAGACGTGGACCCGAGGTACAGCGCTCCTACCGCGCCCCGAAGGCTATGTCATCTCCTCGCCCGACTGGCGCGAGCAGGCGAAGACAGATGGCTGGGTCAACCACTTCCGCTTCCTCGGCGACAGCGTGGCCTACGCTGCTGGCCGCCGCATCTACAAGCTCGACTTGCGCGACTGATGCCGCACGTCCGCCGCGCGTTCCGCGACGAAATCCCCGAGCCTTTCAAGACCGATGCATGGTGTCGGGTGGGCCATGCGCTGTAGTTTCGAGGCGTTTGGGCTCACCCTTCCACTGCCATGAAGCACGACTTTACGGTTTTTATCAAAGGCGCGGCGATGGGCGCGGCGAACGTGATCCCGGGCGTCTCGGGCGGCACCATCGCGCTCGTCACAGGCATCTACGCCCGGCTGATCCAGGCGCTCAAGGCCTTCGATGTCGGCGCCATCAAGCTGCTGCTGGGCCGCGACTGGCAGGGCTTCGCCCAACGCGTAGACCTGCGCTTCCTGATCGCGTTGGCCGTGGGGGTGGTGGTGAGCATCCTGACGCTGGCGCGCGTCTTCGAGGGGCTGCTGGAGGCCTACCCGGTCCTCATCATGGCGTTCTTCTTCGGGTTGATCTTGGCCTCGGTCTATTACGTGGGGAAGACCGTAGAGCAGTGGTCGCCGGGGGGTGTAGCTGCGTTCGTCATCGGCACGGTGGTGGCGACGAGCATCGCATTTCTCACGCCTGCCACCGAGAACGGCGCGTTTTGGTACGTCGCCATCTGCGGCGTGGTAGGCGTGTGCAGCATGATTCTGCCGGGCCTCTCGGGCTCGTTCGTGCTTATCCTGATGGGCAACTACCTGCTCGTCTTGCGCGGCATCAACACCTTCGACCTCGACATCCTCATTCCTCTCGGCGTGGGCGTCGTGCTCGGCCTCATCGGCTTTGCGCAGCTGCTCGGATGGATCTTCAAGACGTACCCCAACCTCACCATCGCCCTGATGACAGGCTTCGTCCTCGGCTCGCTGGCCGTGATCTGGCCGTGGAAAAGCGAGGTCTACCTGATGGATGACGCTGGCCAGCCCGTGCTGAAAGACGGCGCCGAGCCCATCATCCAAGGCTACCAGTGGTTCCTGCCCGATGTGGCGGTGGCCGAGACCTGGATCGCCGTAGGGCTGATCGCGGTCGGCGTGGGCGTGATGTGGGGCGTCGAGCGCCTGGCTGATTCAGAGTGACGGTGCTTGGATAGCCTGCCGCCACAGCTCGAACGCCAGCCACCAGTCCAGCGGCACCGCCTGCGACGCATCGCCGCTGTAGAACCCGTTGACGATCCGCTCCACCTTCCCGGCATCATAGAGCGGGACGCGCATGGCCTCAGATGCCAGGTCGCGCACCATCGGTTCTAGCCGCTGGAGGTAGATGGCGCGGTGCAGGTCGGTGTAGTGCTCGCCCCACCGCTTCTTGACCTTTGAGATTCCCCATGCGCCCACCGTGGAGGCTCCAAACGGATATGTCGTGCCCGACTTCGCCAGCGGCAAGTCAGCCAGGGCGGGAGTGCGCTGCCGTATGGCGCGCTTGTACAGCCGCCCGTGCCGCCGCCTGCCTACGGGCGCGGCCAGGATGGCGCTGAGAAAGGCAGGCTGGGCAAACGGCATGTAATTCACCACCTCGGCGTCGAGCCGTGCCTGCTCGTGCCCGAAGAAGTTGGGCAGCCGCGTCCAGATTGACAGCAGGTCCAACTGATTCGCCAAGCCATCCACGGCAGCCGCTTGTGCCTGCGCAAACACCTCCGCCAGCTGCGCCTCCGCGCCTTGCCGTAGGGTGCGGGTTACGTCGGGAGCGAAGACATCGGCGCGATGTACCGTAAAGGCGGGAAGCAACGCCTGACCGGAGAAGCGTACCTGCTGCCGATAGCGGAGGCGGTTGAGGAACTGCCGCCGCCCAATCTCACCGAAGCCGCCATCGATCATCACGCGGTGCTGCGCTTCGAGTGGGGCATACGCGGCCAGCTTGAGCGCGGCCGTGGCCGGAATGGTGGCACACGTCTGCACCACGTGCCGCTGGATGATGGCGAGCACGTCTTCTGCTGAAGGATCGGGATAAGCCAGGTGTTGCCGAGGCGCGTCCACCGCTTGCGCCAGTTGCTCTGAGAGCAGCACATCGGGGTCCGAGGCGTCGCCGAAGGTGTGCAGCGCATAGTTCGCGTCGCGCCCGCTCAACACCGACAAGAGCAGCCGCGAGTCGAGCCCGCCCGAGAGCCCCAGCGACAGCATGCGCTCGTCGGGAGTGTGCACGCGCAGCAGCCGATCCAGCACCTGCATCGGCGGATGGGCAGGCGCGTCGGCGTCAGGCATCCAACGGGCAGCGTCTACGCTCAGCCGATCGGTAGCACGGTCGTAGCGCAGCATCCCCCCCGGTCCCAGCCGCCCTACGCCTTCGAGCAGCGCGTCGTACGAGAGCTGGTTGAACGTCAGCCAGTGCGCCCCTAGCGCGCCCAGGTTCAGTGTGGTCGCCTCGACCTGATGCGCCAGCGTATCAAGGCGCGTGGCGAGGTGTAGCTGTTGCCGATGCTGCGCGTAGTAGAGCGTGCGCGTCCCGAGCGGATCGGTAAACGCCTGGATCTCCTCTGCGGACCAGCGCACCAGCACGAAGTGCCCGTTCAACCGCCGCAGCTGATCCCGCAGCGCATCAGCTGCGCGTGGTATCAGCGCGTGCCAGTCGGCATCGGTCAGCGGGTGGAGGCCGTCGTCGCCGAGCCGCATGCCCAGCCCAACGACGCCCCACGCCCAACCGGATTCAGGGTGGTGGCCCCATCGGCAGGTGGCGCGAAGGCCGCCTTGCGCCACGCCCCACCGCGCCTCGCTGTGGCGGTGCAGCTCGCGGGGCAACGCAGGCGCTGCAGCGGCCTCACCTGTCCATCCAATCAGCCAACTCATAGGGCGCCGTTAACAGAAAAGGCAAGCCTCTGGAGGAAGCCTGCCTTGTGGAAAGGTCGGTAGGATGATCGCTAGATATCGAGGTCGAGGTTGCGGCGCAGCTGCGGGTCGCGGTAGAGGTCCGGGTACATGTGCGGAAACTCGGCCTTCTTGAGCGGATCGAGTTGGAAGGCGCGTTTGATGGAGCGTACCCCCTCCTCGCGGCGGCCGAGGGCGAAGAGCGCCTTCACTTGCTTCAGGTAGGTACTGGCCGTGTCAGAACCGAGCTGTAAGGCTTGCTGGTAGGCGCGCAGTGCCTCCTCGAAGCGCCGCACCTCCACGAGCGTCTCGGCATAATCGAGCCACACCTCGCGGTTGGCCGGGTCCAAGTCCATCACCTGCTGATACGATTCCAGCGCCGTATCCAGGAGCCCGGCGTTGTAGGCACAGTCGGCCTTGGCGTACCACAGCTCCGCCGTGTGGGGGCTGAGGTCTACCGC
>JBCCMF010000372.1:0-4498 GCA_039026435.1 Bacteroidota bacterium | reverse complement strand
GAGCAGGCCGCGCTGGTCTTCTTCGCCGGCGGCAATGCCGACGATGTGGCGCGTTGCCAACCGCTCTTCGACGTGATGGGCAAGAAGACCGTCCATGCCGGACCCGTCGGTCGCGCGATGGCGCTCAAGCTGGTGGTCAACCTGCTGCTGGCGACCTCAATGGCGGCGTTTGCCGAGGGGATGGCGCTGGGGCAGGCGCTGGGCCTCTCGCAAGAGACGCTGCTGAACGCGCTCGTCGGCGGGCCTGTTACGCCGTCGTTCGTGGGGCTCAAGCGCAGCAACATGGAGTCGGGCAGCTACGAGGCGGCGTTCCCGCTCAAGTGGATTCAGAAGGACCTGCACATGGCCGCCGTGGCCAGTTTCGACGCGGGCGTGGCGCTGCCGATGAGCAACACGGCGAAGGAGTTGTACCAGCTCGCCGCGCAGCATGGCTTGGGCGAGGCCGACTTCTCGGCGATATACGCTTACCTGAACCCCTCCGCCTGAACAAACCCGCTGGCCTCCGGTACGCCATCACCGAACCACCTCTACTTCGGCATGATGCGTCGCTGGCTGCTCGTTCTCGGACTCGGATGCGGATGGACGCTCACGGCGTTGGCCCAACCGCTCCCCTCCGACACGACGGCGGTGGACTACGGTACCGGAGGCGGCCTGCAGGTGCTGCTCAACAACTACGGCTTCTCGCTGGGGCTGTACTACCAGAAATCGATCTCGCACACGTGGTCGTTCCAAGCCGAAGCCACGCTGGGTAGCATCAAAGACGAGCGCGAGCAGCGCTTCTTCCGCAGCCAGTTCGGCGGCAGCATCATCCTGAACAAGGCCAACTACGTGGTGGTGCTGCCGCTTCATCTGGGGCTCCAGAAACGCCTCTTCGCCGATGCCATCGAAGACAACTTCCGGCCGTTTGTCCAACTCTCTGGCGGCGGGCTGCTGGCGTGGCAGTACCCGTACTTCCGCGATGACAACGACAACGGCGCCTACGACCAGGACGAACGCATCTACGACGCGTTTACGTCCATCCCACGCGGCACGGCACGCCTCGGCATGAGCGGCATGCTCACCATCGGCGCGCACTTTGGCAGCAGCAAGAGCGTGACCCAGAGCGTGCGCATCGGCTATGCGTTCGTGTACGTGCCCGAAGGGCTGCAACTGCTCGAGCCCAGCGTGCGAGGCCCCGAGACGTTCACCTCCACGCCTACACTCACCATCCTGTTTGGACGGCTCTTCTGAGCGATCGGTCGATTAGCGTGGAGGCCGTGTGGATAGCGTAGCGGTTCTGCAACGCCGTTGAACCAAGCGGAAGCGGTGCCGTACGACCCGCCGCGCTTCATTCTACCTAACAGAAGCCGTCTGATAGCCTGAACGGAGGCCCCGACTGGTCTCATGCCCTCACGATTCTAGCTGTCAGATCGCCTTTGACGACCGCTGTATGAGCCAGGACGCTACCTACACGTTCGACCGCATCGAAGACGCCATTGCCGACATCCGTGCGGGCAAGATGGTGATCGTGGTCGATGACGAGGACCGCGAGAACGAGGGCGATTTCGTCTGCGCGGCACAAACCATCACGCCCGAGCAGGTCAACTTTATGGCGGTGCACGGGCGGGGCTTGATTTGCACGCCGATCACCGCGCAACGCTCCGTCGAGCTCGACCTCCGCATGATGGTCGGGCAGAACACGGCGCTGCACGAGACGGCCTTCACCGTCTCCGTCGATTACCGTCGCGGCACCTCCACGGGCATCTCCGCCGCCGACCGCGCCGCCACCATCCGTGCCCTCGCCGACCCGTCGGCGCACCCGGAGGACTTTGGGCGCCCCGGTCACGTCTTCCCACTCCGCGCGATGGACGGCGGCGTGCTGCGGCGCGCCGGGCACACTGAAGCATCGGTTGATCTGTCGCGGATGGCAGGGCTGCATCCGTCGGGGGTGCTCGTCGAGATCCTGAATGACGACGGCACGATGGCGCGCGTGCCTGAACTGATGGCCATCGCCAAGCGGTTCGACATGCGGATCATCACGATCAAAGACATGATCGCGTACCGCCTACATCACGAACGGCTCGTCGAACGCGTCATCGAAGTCGATATGCCGACGGCGCACGGGCATTTCCACATGATCGCCTACGAGGAAATCCTCACAGGCGACACGCACCTGGCGATGGTGAAAGGAGAGTGGACGCCCGACGAGCCCGTCCTGGTGCGCGTCCACAGCCAATGCGTCACCGGCGACATCTTCGGCTCGATGCGCTGCGATTGCGGCGACCAGTTGGCGGCGGCGATGCAAAAGGTGGAAGCCGATGGGCGCGGCGTGGTGCTCTACATGAAGCAGGAGGGGCGCGGCATCGGGCTCGTCAACAAGCTGCGCGCCTACAAGCTGCAAGAGGAAGGGCTCGACACCGTCGATGCCAACCTCGCGCTTGGCTTCAAGATGGACCACCGCGACTACGGCATCGGCTGCCAGATCCTCCACGACCTGGGCCTGCGCAAGCTGCGCCTGATGACCAACAACCCCACCAAGCGCGTGGCGCTAGACGGCTATGGGCTCGAAATCGTGGAGCGCGTCCCCGTCGAGATCGCACCCAACGAGGTTAACGAAGCCTACCTCACCACCAAGCGTGACCGCATGGGCCACCTGATCCTCGGCGGATCGGCGCACGACGAGTCGGTGTTCGGGAAACTGCTCTGACTGGCTTCGGTGTAGCAGAACGTCAATTTTGTCATCCCTCGGCTTCAGCCTATGGCTTCGGGATGCCAGCTTTAAACGGCGCAGTCTCTTCTCTAAATGGCCCTATTAGCTGTCCAGCATTCGCTACGTCAGCTACAGCACGAGGATGTTGCGTACGCGGGCGCCGCGCACATCGAGGTCGGAGTCCACAGGCTCGCGGAAAGGGACGGGCGTGGACGGCTCTAGGTTCTTCACCGTGAAGCTCATGCTGCCCACGCGGCGGTTGTTGGCGTCGAATAGTGAGACCTGAACCTGCGCATTGCGAATCGGCTTTTCCGACTGATTCTCGACGGTGCCGATAAGAATCCGCCCGCCGCCCGGCAAGCGCTGGTACTCCAGCTTCACATCGAGCGCCGTGGCTTCGTCGGGCGCGTCGGTGCCACCGCCGCAGCCGATGAACGTGAGCGCAAGCACGACGAAGGTGAGGATGTATTTCAAAACGGTAGAGGTCTCTGTTGACATGCAGCACCCGCTAGACAGGCAAGAACGGCGCCAGTTGCTCTACCGCGTGTTCTGCTACCCCTCGAAGCGCCCGAAGACAGCCGTGGTGTTGTGCCCGCCAAACCCAAACGCGTTCGACACCGCGATGCGTACGTCCGCCTCAACGGCTTCGTTGGGCGTGTAGTTTAGATCACACTTCGGGTCCTGGTTGAACAAGTTGATCGTGGGCGGCACCATGCCGTCGCGGATGGCCAGGATGGACGCGATGCCTTCCACGGCGCCAGCCGCCCCGAGGAGGTGGCCCGTCATGCTCTTGGTACCCGACAGTTTTACGTCGTAGGCGTGGTCGCCGTACACGTTTTTGATGGCTTGCGTCTCTGCGATGTCGCCCAAGGGCGTGGACGTGGCGTGCATGTTGATGTAGTCCACGTCGGTCTTTTCGATCTGCGCGTCCTTGAGGGCGCGGTTCATGGCCAGCTCGACGCCTTGGCCCGTCGGATCCGGAGCCGCAAAGTGGTACGCATCCGACGAAGCGCCAAAGCCGAGCAGCTCGGCGTAGATGCGCGCGCCGCGTGCCTGCGCATGCTCCAGCGTTTCGAGCACGAGCGTGCCCGCTCCCTCGCCGGCTACAAAGCCGTCGCGGTCAACGTCAAACGGACGGCTCGCATGCTCGGGATCGTCGTTGCGCGTCGAGAGGGCTTTCATGGCGTTGAACCCGCCGAGCGAGATCGCCGTGATGGGCGCCTCACTGCCGCCGCATACGACAACTTCAGCTTGCCCCGCACGCAGCAACAGCATCGCATCGCCGATGGCGTGGTTACCCGTCGCACACGCGGTCACGATGGCGTGGTTGGGTCCGCGGAAGCCGTAGGTCATCGCGATCGCGCCCGCCGCCATGTTGCTGATCATCATGGGCACGAGAAACGGCGACAGGCGAGAGGAGCCCTTGGTAAACAGCACTTCGGCCTGCTGTGCCATCATCGTGATGCCGCCGATGCCCGTGCCGTAGACGACCGCTATGTTGTCCTTCTGCTCCTGCGGCATCGCCTCGGTGTCGAACCCCGCGTCAGCCACGGCCTGCTGCGTAGCCACGAGCGCATACTGGCAGTACGGGTCGTAGCGCCGGCCCATCTTCCGGTCGAGGTAGTCGGTGGGATCGAAGCCCTTGAGCTCGCACGCGAAGTGCGTTTTGATCATCGTGCGTTCGAAGTGGGTGATGGGTCCAGCGCCCGAGGCGCCGCTTTTCATTCCATCCCAGAAGGTATCGACGGTGAGCCCCAGCGGCGTCACGGCGCCCATTCCAGTGACGACAACCCGTGTGCGGTCAGACAT
>JBCCMF010000371.1:0-4507 GCA_039026435.1 Bacteroidota bacterium | reverse complement strand
GCCGGATCGGTGGGCACACCGCGTACCACGCGCTCGGCGATGGTCTGGTAGCGCACCTCGACCTGCCCGGTGAGCGGGTCCACCTGCATGCCTGAGATCCCACCGAAGTAGCTGCCCGTAGCTTCCTGTGCCTGCGCCAGCAGTGCCTCCGGAGCAACGCCCTCCTGCAGCACGATCAGCGACTGGTCTTGCCGCCCCAGCACGAACCCGGCGGCGAGGAGCACGACCGTCAGCGCAAGCCGTGTAGTCCAGATACGTCCTGCATTGATTTCTGGCCAGAGCCAGGCATGCCACGGAGGATCGGCTACTGACGCCGTGCGCAGCGTGTGGGCGATGCGGGCTTCGAGGGCGGGCAGAGCGTCGGCCACGGCCTCGGGCAACGCGGCGGCTTGTTGCAACGCCCGTAGCTCCTCCACGAAGGCCCGCGCCTCCGGGTCGGCGGCGATGAGCGCCTCGGCGTCGGCACGGGCGTCGGCGTCGAGCTCATCGGCCAGGTACAAGATCAAGTGGTGTTCAGTAGACTCGCGCATGGTCTCGGTAATCGGCGAGGGCGCTACGCAGCTTGCGGGTGGCGCGGAAGAGGTAGTTTTTGACCGTCCCCTCCGTGCAGCCGAGCAGCTGGGCAATCTCGCGCAGTTTGTACTCGTGGGTATGCTTTAGGATAAACACCGCCCGCTCGCGGTCAGACAAGGCCGTCATGGCCTCGGCATAGGCGCGGCGAAACTCGTCGCCGAGCACACCGCGATCGGGCGTTGGCGCAGTCCACAGAAATCGCGCGGTGTCTTCAGTCTGCGCCTCCTGCCACTGCTCCAACCGCAATCGATGCCGCCACCGCCGCCGTTTTTGCACCGACAGCGCCTGGTTGATGGCGATGCGGGTGACCCACGTGACGAAGGCACTCTCGAACCGAAACGTATGCAACTTGCGGTAGGCGCGGATGAACGCCTCTTGGGCTACGTCCAACGCATCCTGCTCGCTGCCCACGATGCTCAACACTACATGCACCACCGCACGGTTGTGCTGCCGCACCAGCGCGCCGAACGCGCGCGTGTCGCCGTGTTGAGCTGCGCTCACCAGCGCATCATCGGGAGTCTGCATCAATTGGGGTGTTTGCCTGTTGGAGGGCGGCCCGGGGCAAAAGGTTTGCACGGCCCTCGTTTTTGTCGATGTTGACTCCTCTTGCCTGATGCCGCCCGTCGCCGAACGCTTCCTGCGCTACGTCCAGATCGACACGCAAGCCGATCCGTCGTCCGCCACGGTGCCATCTACCGAGAAGCAGAAAGACCTGAGCCGCCTGCTCGTCGATGAGCTACGGGCGATGGGCTACGAGGATGCGGTGATGGACGCCTATGGCTACGTGTTCGCCACCGTCCCCGGCACGCTGCCCGCCTCGGTCCTCGCCAACACGCCCGTCATCGGCCTGCTGGCGCACGTCGATACCTCGCCCGACGCGCCCGGCGCCCACGTGACGCCCGTCGTCCATGCGAACTACGACGGCGCGGTGATCCACCTGCCTGGCAACCCCGAGGTGACGCTCGACCCGGCACGCCAGCCCGCGCTGCTGAACCACATCGGCGAGGACCTCATCACCAGCGACGGCACTACGCTGCTGGGCAGCGACGACAAGGCGGGCGTGGCCGTGCTGATGCAGTGGGCCGCCGATGCACGCCACGACGCTGCGCCACGTCCGACCGTCCGCCTCTGCTTCACCATCGACGAAGAGATTGGGCGCGGCGTGGATCACCTCGACCTCGACGTGTTCGGCGCCGACATCGCCTACACGCTCGACGGCAGCGACATCGACACGCTGTTCTACGAGACGTTCAACGCCGCCGGGGCTACGCTCACCGTGGAGGGCGTGATGGTGCACCCGGGCTACGCGAAGGGGCTGATGGTCAACGCCGTGCGCATCCTGGCGCAGATGCTGGCCGCGCTGCCCTCTGATGAGGCGCCGGAAACCACCGCAGACCGCGAAGGCTACATCCACCCGCACACGCTCTCCGCTAGCGACGCCACCCGAGCCGAGGCCTACCTGATCCTCCGCGACTTCAGCACGGACGGCCTGGAGCGTCGCAAAGCCTACCTGCGCGACCTCGTCCGGCTCTTCCAGACGCGCTATCCCAAAGCGACCATCCGCCTCAGCATCGAGGACCAGTACAAGAACATGCGCGCGTACATCGAGGAAACCGACTCGCGCGCTATCACCGTGGCGCAGGACGCCGCCGAGCGGATGGGCATCACGCTGACGTCGCCCGTCATCCGTGGCGGCACCGACGGCGCACGGCTCTCCGAGCTTGGCATCCCCACGCCCAACGTCTTCAACGGCGGGCACGACTACCACAGCCTGTTCGAGTGGAACACCGTGCAGAACCTGGAGCGTAGCCTTGCATTCACGACGTCTCTACTCCACGCCTGGAGTCAGCACCGCGCAACGCGCGTGTAGCGTTCTGCTCGCGACTCCCATCCGCACCGCACCATGCCGCAGCACCAGCCGCCCCGTCAGCCCCTCCCCGAGATCAAACCCCTCCCCCGGTGGTTGGGCGGCATCCTCATCACCCTCGCCATCGTCTCGGTGCTGGTCACGGCGTACCTGGCGGCGTACTTCGTGGGCGAGTACGGCAAGGACCAGAGCGTGGTGAACCAGGTGCAGACGCCGCCACCTGTATCGCCCGATGCGTCGAACCAGTAGGTAGCGGACGGTACAGAAGCTAGGCTACAATCGTCTCGTATTCATGTCCTAGCCGAACTTTGTATCAGATGTGGGATCGCAGCGCCTTAAGCGCCATCGATACCTGCGCTTCAACTAACTCGGGCGGCACCTGCAATCCTCGCTGCACCAACGCCATCGTCAGCTGACTGCCGATGTACTGCGCGGCAAAGGCGGGCGCGATATCTGCCTGGATGACACCCTGTGCAAGCCCCTGGCGGCACCATGCGTCCAGCGCCTTGGCCAGTTCTGCCTCGATGGCGCGCACCTGCGCTCCAGTTTCCGGTCCCAGTTCGTCTCGGAGCAGCCGCAGCTTCGTGAACAGACAGCCGCGGGGTGTGTCTCGCTCAGTCGTCACCCACGCCACGACTTCCGGGAGCACGTATTCGAACGGCCGATCGGCTTGAAGCATGGCGAGTAGCGGGACGAGGCGTAGCTGCCGGTAGTGCTTCAGCGCGGCAACCATCAGCCCATCCTCCCCACCAAACTCGCGGTAAAACGCTGGCTTCGACGTGCCGAGGCGCTTGCACAACTGGTTTACAGAGCGCGTGTGGATGCCGTCCTGCCAGTAGTCCAGCATGGCCTGCTCCGCAATGCGCTCCGGGTCCATGGTCTTAGGCCGGCCTCGGGGGCGTCTAGTTTCGCTCATCAGGCTATACAGATGCGGATGTTGTCATGGCTTGGATAGAGTCCGTATTTGGTCTGGTAGCGGAGCATAAAATTTTATACTGAATGGTACGATAAATATTGACAGCCCACATTCCAAACTCTATTATCGTACTGATCGGTACGATACAAATTGATCGCAATGCCATCTCCATACAACCAGCTCAGGGTGCACCCACGATGACAGCCACCAAACACATTGCCTCACCATACATCGACGTCGATGCCCATCACCAGAACCACTGGACGGCTGAGGAAGCGCACAACGCCCGGGTCGTGGTTGACTTCTTGCAACACTTGATGAACGAGCATGACGTTGACTACATCCGCCAAACGTACGGCCAGAGCGTGTATCGCCAGCACAACCGTTCTATCCCCAACGGCATTCACGGCGTGGCGGGTTACGTGGAGGAGTTGACCAAGCGATTCCCCGAGTACAGTTACGATGTCAAGCGCATGCTTGCCAGTGGCGACTTTGTGGTGGTCCACAGCCATGTGACGATGAAGGCCAAGCAGCGCGGCGATGCATCGCAGGGCTTCATCATCACCGATACGTTTCGGCTGGAGAACGGACAACTCGCCGAGCACTGGGATGCGATCCAGCCCATTGACGTATCCACCCGGTTGATTTTCCTGATGATTGGCGGCAAGATCGCCAACGACAACTCCACATTCTAGCTTACCCGTTTGCTGGTCGTACTCCTGTCCACCGGATGCGACCGTTCATCGCGATAAAGCACATCACGTGCGCTTGGATTGTGTACCCTCGGCTGTCGCTACGCCATGTCACCAGCTATGTGGACGGCGGTAACCGAGCCCGTACACGCCCTTGCTTTCGCCAGCCCACCCTGATATTCCGCATTCCCCTGGCCGGCCCGCCCCAGTCAAGTGGGGCCCTGTCACGCTGTTCCTCATCATAGCGCTGGGGTTGTCGTTCCCTGTACAACAGGGCTACCTGGATGATGCTTTCGCCGCACTCGTCGGCGACTCGATCCTGTCGGGCTTGTCGTACCTGCTGGCAGGCTTCAGCACAGTGGCGGCTGCACTCGTCGGCATGGCGATGCACCGAGGGTTGCCCCATACGATCACCGTCTTTGGGGATGACGCGCTCAAGCACACGGCCATCGGCCTGCT
>JBCCMF010000370.1:0-4519 GCA_039026435.1 Bacteroidota bacterium | reverse complement strand
GTACCCGCGAGCGAGCCGGGTGGTACGTTGTCGCCACGGTGCTGGAGCTGGCGGTGCTGATTGGCAGCGCCTTTCTGCTGCTGCGTGCAGGAAAGGGGGTGCTGGGCATCATGCAGGCGTATGCGCTGTCGGCGGGGCTGGGCGCGTTTGTGCTCAGCGGGGCGCTGCTCAAGCAGGAACGCTGGCTGTTCCGCGCTTCGCTGATTCGCCCGCTGATTCGGTTTGGCACACCGCTAGTCGTCGCGGGCTTGGCGGGCCTCGTGCTCAACATCGGTGACCGCTACGTGCTCAAGGCACTGCTCGACCCCGCCGCGGTGGGCGTCTACGACTGGGCGGCGCGGCTGGGCGGCGTCATCAACATGCTGTTTGTGCAGAGCTTCCAGCTCGCGTTCGGGGTGATTGGGCTCAAGGCGCTGGCGCTCCGCGAAGAGGGTGCCTCCGTGTACCGCCGAACGTTCCGGCACTTCGTCATCTGGACAGGCTGGGGCGTGCTCGGGCTCAGTCTGTTTACCCTCGACTTCACGTCGCTCATCGCCAACAAGGCGTCCTACTTGGCGGCCGACCGGCTGGTGCTGCCCATCGGCCTTGGGTTTATGGCGTACGGCATCTACCACATCGCCGTCAACGTGCTCTACGCCGCAGGCGACACGCAGCACATTGCCCGCTTGGTCATCGTAGCGGCACTGGCCAACGTAGGGCTCAACCTAGTGCTCATACCCCTGTTGGGAAGCCTCGGCGCGGCGCTCACGACCGGAGGAGCGTATGCCTTGCTGGCTGCCTTGGCTATCCGGCGCGCACGCCAACATATCGCGGTGGACTACGCGTGGCGGACGCTGGCCGTGGTGTTGATCCTCGTGGGGGTGCTGTGGGGCGTGGGGCAACTCACGCAGCCGTGGGCGCCCTGGCCCCGTCTTGCTGTTCGCAGTGGCCTCGTTGCCGCCTACGTGCCGCTGCTCTACGTCTGCCGTTTGTATCGCCGCGACGAGGTGATCCAGCTTTGGCGGCTTCTTCAAGCCCGCCTGCGCCGGGCGCGTTGACAAGACGGGAAGCGACCGTCTATATTCGTCGAAATGCGCAGCGGCAGCGCTTCTTTGGCACTACCCGTTCGCGCAGCTACACTCAACGTATCCGCATACAATCCAATGGCAGAAGAATACGGCGTCGCACTCGGAATGGTCGAAACAAAGGGCCTCGTGGGTGCCATCGAAGCCGCTGATGCGATGGTCAAGGCCGCACGCGTCCAGCTGGTGGGCAAAGAGAAGATCGGCGGCGGATTCGTGACCGTGATGGTGCGCGGCGATGTGGGTGCTGTGAAAGCATCGACGGATGCCGGTGCTGCCGCGGCGGAACGCGTGGGCGAGTTGGTATCGGTGCACGTCATTCCCCGCCCACACGCCGATGTAGAGCTTATCCTACCGAAGCAAGGCTAACCCACTACCTCCTCGCATGCCCAATCGTGATGCCGATGCGCTGGGTCTAGTGGAGACCCGCGGGCTGATCCCCGCGCTCGCCGCCGCTGACGCGATGGGCAAGGCGGCCGCTGTCGAGATTATCGGCATCGAGAAGGCAGAGGCCGGGCTCGTAACGGTGCAGGTAGCAGGCGAAGTGGCCGCTGTCAAAGCCGCCGTGGAGGCAGGCAGCATAGCAGCACACGGCCTAGGCACGCTCGTGGGCGTGCACGTCATCCCCAGGCCTGCCCGCGACGTGTGGGCCATGCAAGACGGGACCGTCGCCCCTGCACTACCGCGGCGCCAGGCGCCAGCCGAGCCGCAGGCTGACGTGTCAGCGCTGGCCTCGCTCTCTGTCAAAGCACTGCGCGCGCGCGTCCGGGCGCACCCGGGCATTGACCTCCAGGGCCGTGCGGTGTCGCGTGCTACCAAGCAGCAGCTCATCGACGCATTAACCAAGGCGCAGGGCTGACCTATGGCCGCGTCCTTCCGAACCGCTCTTGAGGTGATTGCCAGCCGAGTGGCAGGCCACAGGCGTCCCTCCGGTGCGCTGGCCTACGGGGGCAGCACGACCCCAGAAGCTAGGCCGGGCGTGGTCACGGTATGTGTGCTGGTCTCCATACTCACGTGGTTCGTCTTCTCGTTGCAGCGCAGCTACACCACGGTCGTGCAAATCCCTGCCCTTGTCGTGAACCTGCCCGACGATGAAGCACTGCGCAACCCCGCCCCCGAGGCAATCACGGTGCAAGTGCAGGGCATTGGCTTCGAGATCATCCAGCTGCGGTCAAACCCGCCCACCCTACAGCTCGACGCCGCCGACGACCAGGTGGTGCTCGATGAGACCCTGCTCAATCTCCCCCTCAACGTCACGGGCATCAGCCCCCGGGTCGTCGACTTTGACAAGGAGCAGCGGGCCACCAAGGTCGTGCCTATCCGCATCGACGCAGCGATCACCCTCCCGCCCACCTTCGGCTACCTTATCGCGCCCAAGGCCGTGCCAGACTCCGTCCGCATCACGGGGGCAGCCTCCATCGTGGACGGCATCACCGTGTGGCCTACCGAGCGCCTGACCGTCGATGTGTTGCGCGACTCCGTCCAAACCCAGGTGGCGCTCGTGGACACGCTGAGCGCGCTCGTGCAGCGCGAGGTGAACACCGTAGAGGTGGTGGCGCAAGCCGTTGAGTTCACCGAAGGCCGACGTGAGCTCGAGGTGCGCGTGGAAGGGACCACGCTCATGGGGGGGCGCCCCACCGCCGAGCTCGATCCGCGCAGCATTATTGTGCGGTATCGCGTGCCCCTGCAGCAGTACAACGCCGCGCTGAAAGCCAACGACTTCTTTGCCACCGTGTCGTTCGACGAGATCCGCCGCGACACGACGGGCCGGGTGACGCCCCGCGTGCGATACCCCGAAGGCATCCTCATCCGCGACCCCGTGGTCGAGCCGCCCGCCACGCTCCGGTACTACAATGTCCTCATGGACAATTAGTCATTCGTGACGCAGGCTCTCGATGGGGTTGGCCATCGCTGCTCGAAACGCCCGATAGCTCACCGTAGCGATGGCCACACCCAGGAGCACGGCCGCAACCACGGCAAAGCTGGTCGGCGAGATCGGGGCGGCGTACGCGTAGGACTCCAGCCATTGGACCATGCCGAAGTACGCGATGGGGAAGGCTACAGCAAGCGCGATGCTCACCAGCACCACGACGTCGCGGGTGAGCAGCTGCACGAGGCTCACCGTGGATGCACCCAGCGTCTTACGCACCCCGATTTCCTTCGTGCGTCTCGCGGCCGAGAAGGTGGCCAGCCCAAACAGGCCGAGGCACGCAATCAGCAGGGCCAGCACGCCGACCGTGCCAAAGACGCGCGTGAGCTGTGCCTCCTGCTCGTATTGTTCAGCGAAGCGGTCGTCGAGAAACGACGTCTGGAGTGGGTAGCCCGGGTAAAACGATGTCCACGTTTCCTCAATTTGCGCAAGGGCAGGCTGGATCTGTTCGGGCCGCACCCGGACGAGGACAAAACGTTGGTACTGCGGTGCCACGCCAAACACCACCGGGGCAATACTATTTTGCAGGCCGTGTTGGTGGAAGTCGCGGATGACGCCAATCACGCGTCCGCGCGGATGGCCCGAAGGGGAATCCAGGTACTTGCCCACGGCTTTCTCGGGCGACTCCCAGCCAAACGTACGCACGGCCGTCTCGTTGACGATCACGGCATCATCGGCATCGGTCAAGTAGGCGCGGTCAAACGTACGGCCCGCTATGATGTCTAAGCCCAAGGTCGCCACGATGTCGTGGTCCGTGGGGATGTACTCGACGGCCAAGCCATCAGCGAGGGCGCGACCCTCGGGTTGCACGATCTGTCCGCGCCAGCCTGCGCGCCCCGGCATCGTCTGCGCCACCGATGCCGCTTCGACGGCAGGCGAGGTGAGCAAGTCGGCCTTAACGGTTTCGTACTGCCGAAGCCGCGCTTGCGACGGGGTGCGGAACGCATCCACCACGATGATCTGCTCTTGGTCGAACCCGAGCGGTTGCGCCGCCATGTGCTGCCGCTGGTTCAGCACAAGCAGCGTGCCCAGCATCAACACCGCCGACAGCGTGAACTGGGCCACCACCAAGCCTTTCCGCACGCGCTGTCCTTCCTGAGAGCGCACAAACTGGCCCTTGAGCACATCAACGGGACGATGGCTAGAGAGCACAAACGCGGGGTAGAGCCCGGCGAGCACGCCTCCACCCACAACCAAGCCGACGCTCGAGAGCATCAACAGTGGCGTGAACAGGTCGGACAGCGTCAGCGCTTTCTCAACGAGCAGGTTGAACGGCTCCAGCGCCACGCCAATCAGCACAAGGCTCAGCACAAAAGCAGCGAGTGTGGTGACGACGGCCTCGGCCAAAAACTGTGTGCGCAACGCCCTCCGGTCAGACCCCAAGGCCTTGCGCACGCCTACCTCCCGCGCTCGCTGCATCGACTGCGCCGTCATCAGGTTGACGTAGTTAACGCCGGCCACCAGGGCCACAAAGGCGCCGTCATCAGGTTGACGTAGTTAACGCCGGCCACCAGGGCCACAAAGGCGC
>JBCCMF010000369.1:0-4531 GCA_039026435.1 Bacteroidota bacterium | reverse complement strand
GCTTCGGGCGCCCCATCCGCGAGCTGATGAAGCGCATCAAGCCCGACCAGTGGCTGCTGGGCGAGAACGCCGGCACGGGCGGCGGCACCGAGGTCTACTTCGCCGATGACGACAACGGCAGCGCCGTGGTGGGCGGCCTGGACGCCGCGTACGACTGGAACTTCTACTTCAACGGCATCCTCGGCACCTACGGCTCACCGAGCCGCTACGACCAGTTCGCCCGCAACGGCGACTTCGTGCCGGGGCCGAACGCGCGCTACTTCCGCTTCCTCGAAAACCACGACGAGGAGCGCATCGCCCATCGCCTGCGCGCCAACCCCGAGCGCATCCTGCCGCTCACGGGCTTGCTGCTGACGACGCAAGGCGTGCCGATGGTCTACCAAGGTCAGGAAGTGGGCTACGGCGATGTGCCGGGCGACAACCGCCGCACGCCCGTCACGTGGCAGACCGAGGACAACACCACCTTTGCGCGCACCTACCAGTTCCTCTCGCATGCCCGCACCACCTTCCCCGCCTTCTGGAGCCAGACGGTGCGGTCAATCTATGGGCGCGACAACGTCTACGCCTTTGCGCGGCCGTTCAACGACCAGAACGCCGTCGTCGCCATCAACTTCGCCAGCGCCCCCCGTACCTTCACGCTCGATCCTACCAGCGTGGTAGACATGAGCACCGACGGCCCCATCCCGTACACCGACCTCGCTACCGACACGACCTACACCGATGCCGAGCTGGACGGGTTCACTGTGACGCTGGCACCCTACGAGACGGCGATCTTCATCACCGAAGACAATGTCGATTTCACCGTACCGCAGCTGCCGACGCTGCCGTATAGCGCGGTCTACGTAGCCACCGAAAGCGACGAGGTGCCGCAGGAAGCGGGGCTGGGTGTCAACTACCCGAATCCGTTTGCCCAGCACACCACCATCCCGTACCGCCTCGACCGCTCGGGGACAGTACAGTTGGAGGTGTATGACCTGCTGGGCCGCCGCGTGGCGGCGCTGGTCGATGAGCTTCAGCCCGCTGGCACGTACGCCGTGCGCTTCGAGACGGCTGCGTTGCCCAGTGGCACCTACCTCTACCGCCTCCGCACCGACGACTACACGGAGACGCGGACGATGGTGCTCGTGAAGTAAAGCGGCTTCTCTGGCACGCCAGGTTAGGGCTGCGGCATGCCTCCGCAACAGCCTCGTCACACGAACGGCGGCTGGGGGCAGCCCACGCCCCGCGATTCATTGTATCTTCCCGGGTGCGCGTCTGCGAGATGAAATGAGCCTCCTACTCTTATCGTAAAGACAACACTACCGCCACATTCACATCATCAACCCCCTGATTACCATGCCACAGCGTGTACTACGCATGGTGTGCGGCTTGGTCGTGATTTCGTTCGGGCTGGCCGCCTGTTCGAGCTCCAAGTCCGCGACTGACACCGCTGCGACGGCCGCCGCCGAAGCACCGACACCGCCCCCGCCCAAGAAGAAGTCGGATTTCAAAGACTACGGTGATGTCATCACCGACGAGGCCATGAGCGACTCGGGCCTCGTGCACGTCCACATGATCGACGACAAGCTGTTCTACGAGGTGCCCTTCGACGTCATTGGCGACGAGCTGCTGCTTGTGAGCCGTATCTCCAAGACGGCCGACAACATTGGCTACGGCGGCGAAAAGACGAACACGCAGGTCGTGCGCTGGGAGCGTCAGGGCAAGAACATCCTGTTGCGCGTAGCCGCCTACGAGAACGTGGCCGACCCCGACCAGCCGATCTACGAGGCTGTCCGCAACTCGAACTTCGAGCCGATCGTTGCCTCGTTCAAGATCGAAGCCTTCAACGAGGACTCGACGGCCGTCGTCTTCGAGACGAGCAAGATGTTCACCAGCGACGTGGCCAGCCTCGGCTTGCCGAGCTTCCGCCGCGAGGCCTACCGCGTCCGCCGCCTCGACGGGGCGCGCTCGTTCATCGTCTCGGCCAACAGCTACCCGCGCAACGTGGAGGTGAAGCACGTGCTCACCTACGATGCGTCGCGCCCGCCCTCCAACGGCTCTACCAACAGCATCTCGCTGGAGATGAACCAGTCGATGATCGCCCTGCCGGATGACCCGGCCAAGCCGCGCCACTGCGACCGCCGCGTGGGCTACTTCAACGTGGAGATGGTCAACTATGGGCTAGACGAGCAGAAGGCGAAGGAGGAATGCTTCATCACGCGCTGGCAGCTGGTGCCGAAAGACCCCGAGGCCTACCTGCGCGGTGAGCTCGTGGAGCCCGTGGAGCCCATCGTCTACTACATCGACCCGGCCACGCCCGAGAAGTGGCGCCCCTTCCTGAAGCAGGGCGTGGACGATTGGCAGGCCGCCTTCGAGGCTGCCGGCTTCAAGAACGCCATCTACGCGCTCGACCCTCCGACGCCGGAAGAAGATCCCGAGTTCAGCCCCGAAGACGTGCGCTACTCGGTCATCCGCTACTTCGCCTCCGACATCCAGAACGCGTACGGCCCGCACGTGCACGACCCGCGCACCGGGCAGATCCTGGAGTCGGACATCGGCTGGTACCACAACGTGATGAACCTGCTGCGCAACTGGTACTTCGTGCAGACGGCCGCCATCAACCCCGAGGCGCAGAAGACCAAGTTCCGCGACGAGATCATGGGCGAGCTGATCCGCTTCGTCTCGGCGCACGAAGTGGGGCACACCATCGGCCTGCCGCACAACTGGGGCAGCAGCGCCGCCTACCCGGTCGACTCGCTCCGCTCCAAAACCTTCACCGATGCGATGGGCACGGCGCCCTCCATCATGGACTACGCCCGCTTCAACTACGTGGCCCAGCCCGGCGACGGCGTCACCAACCTGATGCCCGGCATCGGCATCTACGACAAGTGGTCGGTCAAGTGGGGCTACACGTGGTTCCCCGACGATCACTCGCCGATGCAGGAGCGGGAAACACTGGATGACTGGACGGTGGCACGCGCCGACGACCCTATGTATTTCTTCGGTCGCCAAGGGCCGCGCGTAGACCCGCGCTCGCAGAACGAAGACCTGGGCGACGACGCGGTGAAAGCCAGCGACTACGGCATCGCCAACCTCAAGCGCATCCTCGACAACCTCGTGGACTGGACGGCCGAGGACGGTAAGGACTACGAAGACCTCCAGGAATTGTACACCAACGTGGCTGGGCAGTGGAACCGCTATGTGGGCCACGTGGCGCGCAACATCGGCGGGCTGAACGAGACGTTCAAGACCTACGATCAGCAAGGCCCCGTCTACACGTCGCTGCCTGAGGCACAACAGCGCGAGGCGATGGAGTGGATCACCCGCGAAGTGCTTCAGACGCCTATGTGGCTCGTGCACGAGGACATCCTGCGCCGCTTCGAGGGCGTAGGTGCCCTGGACCGCGTGCGTCGCTACCAAGTGGGCGCGCTCAATACCGTTCTCGACCCGCAGCGTATGGCGCGTATGCTCGAGACCGAGGCTATGGATGCCGACACCTACACCGTCGTTGAGATGATGGAGGATGCCCGCAATGGAGTATGGACGGAGCTCCGCCGTGCCGAGGCCATCGATCCGTTCCGTCGTAACCTACAACGCGCCTACGTGGGACGCCTTGCCTACCTGATGACCGAAAATCCAGCACCGCCACCTGTCTTCGTCCGCAGCTATGGCTTCACCAACCTCAACGTCGCCCAGTCCGACATCCGGGCACTCGTGCGCGGGGAGATGGAGACGTTGAAGACGCAAGTGAGCCGTGCGGCCAACCGCACGTCGGACTCGATGACGCGCCTGCACCTCCGCGACATCGAAGCCCGCATCGACAGCGTGCTCGACGCCGACGACTAGGCGTTGTCTGAACAAACTGTACCCACAGCCGCCCGCCGATTCGCTTCGGTGGGCGGCTCTTTTTTTGATGGAACTACCCAGCTGCTTACGTATAGCGCAGTTTTGCGCTGTATGGCGATTCGACAGGCAAAGAACAAGGACAAGCCAAACAGGGAGGCCGCGTATGAAGTCTATCACCCTTGCACTATGCACGGTACTGCTGGCCTGCTCCGCCTCGGCACAGGACACGTCTCCCATCGTGGCCGACACGTTGGATTGGAAGCGGTACTACCCGCTTGAGATAGGCAATACGTGGACGTACGGGGGCCTCAACGCGTACGTAGCCACGATCACGGCCGACACTTTGGTGAATAACCGCCGCTACTATATCCGACGGGATTCCGTGTTGGCCGTGGGGACGTTGGGCCCGTTCATCCACACCTTCTATGTGCGCTACGATACCACAGCGCGAACTGTGGTGACGGTACCTCGATTGGAGGCTGACACCCTGGCTCTGCCGCTACCCCGCACCTATCGGCAAGCAGAGTGGCCGGATCACCTGGCATATTTCCATATGGACGCACCCTTTCAATACTGCGGACAGTTTTAAGCTGATTTGACGCTTTGGGGTCGCCTGCCGAGCTTGGCGTTGCGACACGTCCTTCTCCTGCAGGCGACCCATGACGACTAGCGTCGAGGCCATCCTACGAACCGAACTCCACCTCGG
>JBCCMF010000368.1:0-4539 GCA_039026435.1 Bacteroidota bacterium | reverse complement strand
TTTGGAAACATGAATTTCTTTGTGAAACTAGAGGGTGTGAGACCTCCGGGAAGCACAATCGGCTGTGCCGATCTTCGAGGGGGCTACACAATCCCTTGACAATAACTGGAAGCGCCGTATATATTGGCGCCTCAACCGCGAAAAGACCACTAACAACTCGCGCAGACCCCCCGCTTCTTCTGTATGGCGCCACGGCTACAGCCTTTCTACTCCCCCCCTCATCATCCACCTCACCTGCAGAGCCGTACGTTCTGTGCATCGGATGATCGGCCAGTGGCGGCCCAACCCAAGAGCCCTGTCTGCGTGTGATGTGAACCCTTTGGCGCGGGTCCTACTCCCATTGGATTGCACCACATCCACCAAGGTAATGCTGCCGATACGCAGCACCCCTTACTTCTAGCCACACATCCAATCACATCATTAGAGGAGGTAGCATATGTTACGTAAATGGGGTACGCTTGTACTCTTGCTGCTTGCCACACCGATGTTCGCGCTTGCCCAGAATACGGGTAAGCTGTCGGGCAAGGTGATCGATGCTGACACTGGTGACTCCCTCCCGGGAGCGCAGGTGCTGCTCGTAGGCACGCAACGAGGTACCGTAACCGACATCGACGGCAACTATGTAGTTCTCGGGGTTCCCTCGGGGCAGTACGATGTCCAGTTCTCGTTCGTGGGGTACCAGACGGTAACCGTTACGGGCGTCGAGATCATCTCGAACCGGACACGTGAGCAGAACGCGTCGCTCTCGGCAGGCGTCGAGCTAGACGAGATCGTCGTTGAATACGAGCGTCCGCTCATCCAGAAGGATGCCATCGGGGTGCCCAAGACCGTCACGGCTGAGACGATTGCCAGCCTGCCGGTACGCGGCGTCTCCAACATTGCGGCCCTCCAAGGCGGCGTGGTGAGCAGCGAGACGAGCGGCAATCTGTTCATCCGTGGCGGCCGCGAGCAAGAGGTTGCCTTCTTCGTGGACGGCGTCCGCGTGATTGGTAGCCTGGGCGTGCCGACGGACGCCATCCAGGAGCAGGAGATGCTCATTGGTAGCATCCCAGCCAAGTATGGCGACGCCATGTCGGGCGTGATCTCGGTGACTACAAAGGGTGGCATCGCGCGCAACCTGTTCGGTTCCGTGGAAGCCATCACCTCCGAGGCCCTGGACGACTACGGCTACAACGACTTCACGGGTACCATTGGCGGGCCACTGGTGGCCAACAAGGTAGCCTTCTTCCTCTCGGCGCAGTACAGCGACCGCGGCGATGCAGGCCCACGCGCAATTGGTTTCCCGGTGTTGCAAGACGGCCTGCTGGAAGCTCTCCAAGCCAACCCGCAGTCACTGCCCATCGTGAACGATGAGGATCCGACGGACGTGCGCTACATCCCGCTCCCGATTGGTCTAGAGGCCGATGAGAACGGCGTAGTGACCGAGGCGCAGGTGGATGAGGCACTCGCGGCCAACGGTTCAATCCCAGAAGGCTTCAGCCTCCAGTCGCACAATCCTATCCTAGCGGCCCTGACGGTGTCGGAAGGCCAGATTTCGCGCCAGAATGCTCGCCCGAACAACTCGCGCTACAGCTACAACATCGGCGGTAACCTGACCTTCAACGTAACGGACAACGCCAACATCCGGCTCGGCGGTACATTTGTGAGTGGCGAAGGCAACAGCTTCAGCAACGCACGTTCCATCTACGCTCCTGAACAGTTTGGTCGCTTTGACAACCAGACGGTGCGCCTGAACGCGACATGGACCCAGTATTTCTCCGCAAGCACGTTCTATCAGCTGCAAGCTAGTTACGAGGACTTCGAGTTCCACAACTATGCCAATGGGTTCAGCAACAACGTGGAAGACGTGCTCTTCTACGGTGACATCAGCCACCCGACGAACGAGATTGCTTCCCGGTACTACATCTATGACAGCGGGGCAAACACCTACACGCCGCGTTACTTCGACGGGTCATTGCCGGGTTCTAGCGACGTGCATTCCACGTACAGACCGCCTGGGACGACGGGTGCGGGCTACAGCAAGGGCCGCAACCAGCGGATCGGGTTCCGCGCCTCAGCAACGACCCAGATTGGCATCCACCAGCTCGAGTTTGGTGGCGAGTTTGAGCAGCGCACCAACCGCTTCTTCAGCGGTGGCAGCCGCTCGTTGGCTCGCTTCTTTGACGATGGCGATGTGGAAGCTGGGGCAGACCAAGCGGTGACGGCTTATGACCAGCTGCCGTTCAACGTGATGAACCAGCGGGTCTACTACTACGGTTACAACTTCCTGGGTACCGAAGAAGTAGACAACGAAGACGTCGATACGTTTGTCGCTGCAACTACGTCAGCAAACCCCAACCAGGCCGACCTGAACATCGCGCCCTACCAGCCGATCTACTACGCAGGCTACGTGCAAGACAAGCTGGAGTACCAGGACATCGTCCTCCAGTTGGGCTTCCGCATCGATGCGTTCGATAACAACGCTTTGGTCCTCAAAGACCCATTCACGTACTTCCCCATTGAGCGGGCTAGTGGCGTAGATGGCCGCCCATCCAACATCGACGCGGACTTTGCGGCGTACTACAACGAGGCCACGGGCGATCTGGCGGGCTATCGTGATCTGGAAGGCCAGTTCTATACCGTCGGTGGTGAGGAAGTCACGCCCGGCGCTATCCTGAACGATCTCGGCGGTCGGCCGCGCATCCAGCGCGACGGCGACGGCAACGAGATTCGCCGCCTGACGGCCGACCAGTTCGAAGACTACGAGCCCCAGTTCGACTTCCAGCCTCGCGTGGGCGTGAGCTTCCCGGTCACCGACCAGGCGCTCTTCTACGCCAGCTACGACGTCGTAACGCAGCGCCCGTCGGAAAACTCGTTCGATACGATCCAACAGTACTGGCAGGCTACGCAGGACTCGAAGCGCAATAACAACTCGAACCTGCGCCCTGAGCGGACGACGCAGTACGAGCTCGGCTTCCGCCAGCGTGTGGGCGAGCGGGCTGCGGTCCAGCTCTCGGGCTTCACGCGTCAGGTAGAGAACAAGATCGCACGGCGCATCATCCAAAACGCCTTCCCGAACAACTACCAGAGCTACGAGAACGTAGACTTCGGTACGGTGAAGGGTGCACAGGTCGAGTTTGACTTGCGCCGCACCAACAACCTGTCGATCAACGCCAACTACACGTTGTCGTTTGCGCAGGGTACGGGTGCTGACGCCAACTCGGTCGCGCAGATCACGTGGCGTCAGGAAACCGCGCCGTTCTATCCGAACTTCCTCAACGCACTCGACTTTGACCAGCGCCACAAGGTGAATGTGAACCTGGACTACCGCCTCGGTCAGAACGAGGGCCCAGAGATCGGTGGTGTGCATCCGCTGAGCAACTTCGGAGTCAACCTGGTAGCTACCGTGGGCACAGGCCTGCCCTACACGCGCCGCGATGACAACAGCCCGCTTTACACGGGTTTCAACGGCTTCCTACAGGGCGAACTGAACGGCGAACGCCGCCCAACGACATCGCTCATTAACCTGCGCTTAGACCGCCGCTTCCGCGTGAGCAACAGGTCCAACCTGCTGGTCTACCTGTGGGTGCAGAATCTGTTGAACACAGACAATGTGCAGACGGTGTGGTCGCAGACAGGCCTAGCGGATAACGACGGCTGGCTAGACCGGGCCGAGGGAATAGACGCGATCAACGCGATCACCTCATCCCAGGGTGCACAGATAGCAGATAACTTCGCTACGCACTACGGCTTCCGGACGGACTCACCGTTCAACTACGGCATTCCGCGTCAAGTCCGCCTTGGGCTGCGTTTCGACTTCTAGGGTTGAGGTCGGTTTTTCATCGACGCGATGGAGCGATTGATGGCTGGGGAGGCGCATATCCCCCCTGTCTCCCCAGCCTGCACCATCGCCCTTGACCTCTGAACTTATCTCACAAGAGATTGGAGACATTCATGCGAAAATTTAGCATAGCGGGCCTACTCTTGATGCTTGGCATCTTGATGGGTCCTGTGGCGCCAGCCGTTGCACAGTCCCCTGGGTCGTGTGCACTTGGTTCGGCCACCAAAGACCTGGACGCCAACAACGTCCGGGCGCGCCTCTACAACAATGGCGGCCTTTTCTGGCGCGGCTCAGGCAACGTCTACACCGTTCCGAGTAACGGCGAGGCCAACGCCATCTTTGCTTCGGGCATCTGGCTCGGCGGCTTGGACACCAACGGCGAACTCCGCTTCGCAGGCACCGCTTACGGTCCCTGGGAGTTCTGGCCAGGACCGCTCGATCAGGGCGGTAATCCTCCGGCAGACTGCTCGGCCTTCGACAACGTTTGGAAGGTCACGCAGCAGGACTTTGACCGCTTCGACGCAGGTGCTGGGGCTACGAGCGACATGGAAACGTGGCCGTGGCAGCTTGGTGCACCCGTCATCGATGGCGACGGCAACCCCAACAACTACGACCTAGCTGGCCACGCGGATCACCCTGCGGGGCGAGCGGCCGCAGGGCCGGATGCAGTCGATCGGCCTGCAGTGGCTGTACCGGCGGGAGTACACGCCGCTGACCGA
>JBCCMF010000367.1:0-4542 GCA_039026435.1 Bacteroidota bacterium | reverse complement strand
GGCTACAACCTGCACGACCTCGGCAACGGCCCCGAAGGCGGCACGCCCGCCGATGACATCTTCAGCCACCTCACCTTCGGCGGCGAGCTGCAGTTCAGCGACGCGTTCCAGGCGCGCATCGGCTACAACCACCGCCGCCACCAGGAGTTGAAGACCAAGTCACGGCTCGACTTCGCGGGCTTTGGCCTCGGCTTTGGCCTGAGCATCCGCCGCTTCGTGCTGGACTACGGGTTCAACTCGTGGTCGTCGTTTGGGCGGCTGCACCAGTTCACCGTGCGCACCAGCGTGTGACGACGCGCAGCTCTCAAGCGGCCCGGCGCAGGGAGCCTCCGGTGGGCGTCTCCGTCTGGAAGCGGCGCAGCAAGGCGTCGAGTTCGTCGGTGGCCGTCTGGATGGTGGCAGCCAGTGCCGTCACGTGCTCCAGCCCGTCGATGGTGCCTTGCGAGATGGTAGCCACCGTGCTCACCGTTCGGCTGAGCTGGGTCGTGGTGGCTGACTGCTCCTCGCTGGCGGCTGCGATCTGGACGATGCGGTCCACGCTGGCGTCGGCGCCGTGGATGATGCGGCCTAGGTTGTCCCCGGCCTGCTCGGCCAGCTTCACGCCCTGCTCTACCTCGGCCTGACCGCGCTGCATGGCCTGCACCGCCGCCTCGGTCTCGGTCTGGATGGTGGTGATCATCGCGGCGATCTGCTTGGTGGCCTGCGCGGTGCGCTCGGCCAGCTTGCGCACCTCATCGGCCACAACGGCGAAGCCACGGCCTTGCTCGCCTGCGCGGGCGGCCTCGATAGCCGCGTTGAGCGCGAGCAGGTTGGTCTGATCGGCGATGTCGTTGATTGTGGCTACAATCTCGCCAATCTCCTTGCTGGAGGCGCCCAGTTTCTGCACCGTCCCCGCCGACGCGCTGACGACCTGGGACACCGCTCGAATCTTGTCCCGCGTCTCGTTCACAGTTTGCCCACCGTGCTGCGCTTCCGACTTGTTGGCCTGCGCGACCTCGTCGGCTTGGGCGGCGTTGCGGGCGTTGTCCTGGGCGGTGGCCGCGAGCGCCTGGATGGCTTCGGCCATCTCGTGCGTCTGCACGCTCTGCGTATCGGCACCGCGGGCCAAGTCGCGGGTGGCCGCGTCGATATCGGCGGCGGTAGATGCTGTGGCGGTCACCGCGTTTCGCACCTGCTGCAGCGTGTGGCCCAGGGCCTGCCCGATTGCGTCAAGCCCGGCGTAGAGCTGCTGCACAGCCTGCACGGTGTCGGCGTTCACGTCGTCGGCATCGAATGCGCGGGGGGCGCGGGTGGCCGTGAAGTCCCCCGAGGCGAGGCGCTCGGT
Source organism: Bacteroidota bacterium (assembly GCA_039026435.1). Taxonomy (GTDB): domain Bacteria; phylum Bacteroidota; class Rhodothermia; order Rhodothermales; family JBCCMF01; genus JBCCMF01. The sequence goes on along the minus strand of JBCCMF010000367.1, from coordinate 3,218 downwards.
TGCGCGCACGAGGTGCTGCACATGCTCGCGCAAGAACGTCTGCTCGGCAACGACCTGCCGCTGAGAGGCTGCCGTGGCTTGCTGCTCGGCTTCCAGTTGTTGCACAATAGCCGTGACTTGGTCGGCCAGTTGCTGCGCGTTGTCGGCCGCTGCTTGAGCAGCCTCCACAGCGTTTTCCTTGCCGCGCTCGAACATAAGCCCGATCACAACGATCATGACCACGATGCCAGCGAACAGGATGAACTGCATCAGCGCATCCCAAGAGGGATCGTAGCCAACAGGGGCCTCAACGCCACGCGCGTCCAACGTCCACAGCGCTGCGATGTGCACAATGGTGACTCCGGTCCAAAACCACGCCGACTTTCGGCCAGCAAGCAGCAGCGCGAGCAGTGGCGGTAACACGAGCCACGCGTTGACAGGTGAGTCAATCCACCCGCTCGTCCAAACGAGCCCGGCAATGACGGCGAATGTGGAGGCCGCCAGCGTGTTGGCAGCAGGCCGTACTGAGGAGGACCCGCGTAGCAGAAACGGCGGAATGCAGAAGGCCACGCCGGCAGCAACCACGAGGACGGCGCCTGTCTGGAAGCCGACGAACAGGTAAAAGGCGCTGTAGATGGGCACGCACACCAGGCACGCCAAGGCAATGAACAGCGTGAGCCGGGCGCGCTGGAAGTCGTTGCGCCCCACAGGCGCAAACGTGTTGAGGTAACGGTCTAACATCGAGGGAAGAACGGTTGATGGATGCACTTCAGACACTGCGCATATCGACTGTTCTTGTCGTCAAAAAAGGTGCGGAAGGCGGCAAAATATTACAGGTCTCACAGGGCACCCACCCGGCCGTAAGCTTCCCTGGGCGTCGGATAAGGCGCGCCGCCTATGTAGCAGGTGCCGAGCAGCATGACGTCAAGGTGCTGGTGCCGTCCTCCAGGTCACAGTCCTCACAGCCTCTACAGGCCAGTGCTCAGTCCTTCCCCAACAAAAAGCAGCGAGGTACCCTCGGAAGTGAGCGTACCTCGCTGCAAAATGGACGGGCTACAGGAAACGAAGCCAGCACAGGCCTCGTCCACAGGGTCAGATGCGGATCGCGCCGCCATCGAACAGCGGAACCGTCATCGTGAAGTTCTCCGGGTACTGCAGCTTCTGCTCTTCCAGGAGCCCAATCGCGATCTCCTCGCCCATGCGTATCGACTCGATGTAATCGGAGTAGTAGTGCACGCCTGCCCAGTTCCGCCCGATGGCGATGTTCGCGGCCAGCTTGTTCAACTCGCCTTCCACGGTGAGTGGCTTACTTAGCTTGACCTGGACAAGTTTACTCCCATCCATGGAGGGCTCGTAGGCAACAGCTTTGCCTTTATCGAGGAGTGCCGGGGGCGTCCAGCCATGATCGAAGTAGGCCTTGAGGATTGTCACACACGCGCCGGCTACTGTAGCATGGCCTGCTCCATACGACGGGTGCATCGGCGAGCCCTCGGGGAATGCCATAGGCAACAAGTAACTGCTTGACTTCGCCTTGACAGAAGTCTCCTGGGGATAGACTGCTTTGTTGTTGTTCTTATTGAACCTGGCAAGGTGCGTCTTGAAGTATCGGCTTCCCCACCTCGCGCTCTTCAGACCATCGGCGATGGTGCTAAATGGGGTAAGCTGGCCGCCACGCAAATTCTTGTTGTTCATCCATCGGTCGAATAATCCGCCCATTGCTTCCGGGCGGAGGCGGCGGTGGATGTTGAACTTCTGGTACCGCACTGCTTTCAGCGCACGCGTGGCCACTTCGGTGACAAGAGACAAGATGTGTGGGCCGCCAAAGTGAGCAAATCCCTGCTGCTTGTCGAAGGGATCGGCCTCTAGGAAGGGAATGCCTCGATCAAAAGGAGCGCCGCTCGAGAGGAGAAAGAGGCACGCGTTGAGGTAGGCTTCGTAGAGGGCATCGTAGTGCACATAGGTTGCCAGATCACGGGGCGTGGCAATGAACCTGTGCTGCTTTGCTTGGAGTGCCTGTTCGTCTAAACAAATGTCTCCAGGGTTTTTTTTCGATTTGGGCACCTTTCGTGGCTCTTCGTAGGATTCCTGCCCTCGGAAGTCTGCGCCGTTCTGCACGTCGATGTAGGGCTCCCACGCTGTCATGTAATCCCTTTTGGGCGTAGCCACGCGTACCTTCTGCTCAATGCCCAATGCTCCATACAGGATGAAACCATCATCTGGCGTGCGAGCAGGTGAGTCTACGCCGCGCATCTCGAGAGAATTGTTGCCCAGAAGCAAGAACTGAGACAAGTAGGGACCGACGTTCTCCCCAGGTGTGACACCCCGGAACCCGTTCCAATCCCGCTTAATGCGGCGGCGGCGGTTGTGAGGGTCGTCCAGGGATTTTCTAGCTCTCGGATTGAGCCACTGGAATGAACGCATGAATTTCAGTGCGTCCATGTAATCGGGGTTTTGTGCAAGTGGGCGTATTCCTGCTAAGGGAAACTCTCTGAAAGGCACATCGCGGAGCAAAGCCATCGCATAGACCTCAGCGATCTCAGCCAAGAGTTCTTCGCTATCGAAACGTGGCGCCGGTGGCATCGTCACAGCTTGGGCGTCAGGGCCTTGCAGGTCAAAGACGTTGCCTGCCCCAGCACTTTCCCATGCGCGCACCTCAGCTGCACTGGATTTCGCAGCGTTGTCTGCGGTTTTTAGGGCTGCCTCCGCGTCTAGCAGATCATCCTCTGCCTGCGTCCTTGCAGACCGTGCAGCTCCGGTTTTCTTCTGAACGGCCTGGGCTCGGGCCGCTTCGGCCGTTGCCCTTGCTAGTTCAGCCGCTGCGGCTGCATTCTCCACATCCGTAACAGGTGAGGGGACAGCCGTTTGGCCGACGCCCAAATGCCGGGCAGCAAACGACATCCAAACGCGCCTGCGGTCGGCATTGCCGGATCGTGCGGTGATGTGTTCGATGCTGGGGGTCTTCTCGATTGGTTCACCCGGCTTCTCCAACGCGCGTTCGCCGGGGCCCAGCGGGGTGTTCTTAAAGTCGACAGGGTCGCCCGACTGGATGCCGGTGACGAAGAGCTTGTAATCGACCGGGTTGAGCAGCAGCCCTGTTTTCGTGTCGTGGGGCAAGCCCTTGGTGAAGTTGGCGATGTGCGTCACCTTGGCTTCATCATCGCGGTACTCGTACTCTTCGTTGTTGTTGTAGTGGCGCGGGTGCGGGCGGCTGGCAGCGAGTTCGGCCGCCTCGGTGCCAG
>JBCCMF010000366.1:0-4545 GCA_039026435.1 Bacteroidota bacterium | reverse complement strand
TCCACGACCACCTTCTCATCGTACCGGAAGGCGTCTTCGATGGCGTGATCCAACTCCGCCCGGTCGTCCGCCTTGGCGATGCCGATGGACGAGCCGAGCCGTGCAGGCTTGACGATGACCGGGTAGCCCAGCTGCTCCTCCACGCGGTCCATCCACGCCTCCTCCTCGCCGCCCCACTCCGACTCGCGAAACGCCACGAAGTCGACGACCGGGATGTCTTGGTCGCGGCAGAGCATCTTCGAGAGCACCTTGTCCATCCCCAGCGCCGAGCCGAAGACGCCGCTGCCCGTGTACGGCACGTTGAACGCCTCGCAGAGCCCTTGCAGGCTCCCGTCCTCGCCAGGGCCGCCGTGTAGCCCTAGCAGCAACACGTCGATGACGATGGGTGTGGGCGGAGCGCTCCAACGCGAGGTGTGGGCGGGGCGCAGCACGAGCTGGCGGTACCGGCTCCCGTCCAGCCAGACGGGCGTGGCTTGCTTGCGCAGAGCGTCGAGGTCCTGGTACGCCTCCGTGTCCATCAGCACATCGCCCGTATACCACGATCCGTCTTTGGCGATGTAGATGGGCACCGGTCGGTACTGCTGGCGGTCCAGCGCGTGCGCCGCCTGCAGCGACGAGATGACGGAGACTTCGTGTTCGGGCGAGACGCCGCCCATGACAATGCCAACGGTGAGCACAAACGCAGGAGGACTGGTGGAAGAGGCGCTTTCGGCGCACGAAATATCAGCGCGCAGAATACCGTACCTTACGCGCCGCCGCCCGAATTGCTCACGCCAACCGCCCCGTGCCCTCGTGAAACTCGCCATCATCTCCGACATCCACTCGAACCACGAAGCCCTGAGCGTGGCCCTGCGCGACATCGAGCAACGCGGCGCCGACGAAGTCTACTGCCTGGGCGACATCGTCGGCTACGGCCCCAGCCCGGCAGCCTGCGTGGATCTGGTCCGGGCGAACTGCGCCGGGGTCGTGCTGGGCAACCACGACTTAGCAATTGCCACGTGGCAAGACGTGGAGGTTTTGCCGAAGTCAGGCCAGGCCGCTGCCAAGCACAACCGCCCCTTGCTGAGCGACGATCAGCTGGCCTACCTCAGCGGCTTGCCGCTCACGTTCTCGGCGCACGACTGCACGTTCGCCCACGCCTCGCCCGAGGCGCCCGACACGTGGAATCGGCTGGCGAGCCCGATGCAAGCCCGCGGTCAGTTTGAGCACTTCCAGACGGCGCTGTGCTTCATCGGGCACACCCACATCCCCGCTGTGATGAGCAACAAGTTTGGCGCGTTTCGTGTGCGCAAAGGCAACCGCTACCTCATCAACGTGGGCAGCATCGGCCAGCCCCGCGACGGCGACCCTCGCCTCGCCTACGGCCTCTTCGACACCGAGAGCTACGCGTACGAGCTCATCCGCCTGCCCTACAACTACGAGATGGTAGCGCGGCGGATCATCGACGCCGGGATACCCAAACGCCTTGCCGAGCGGTTGCGGAAGGGCGAGTGAGGATGCCAACGGATGTGTTGGCAACAGATCTGTCGGGAAGCGGTGCAGCCGTTCAGATCAAAACATCCAAACTGAGCGCACGTTAAGCGGCTGCTCCTTCTCTGCCGCCCTGCATGTCCCTGGTTCAGCGTTTAAAGAAGCTCGCCTCCGAGACGGCCATCTACGGCGTGTCGTCGATTGTGGGGCGGATGCTGAACTTCCTGCTGTTTCCGTACTACTCGGGCTTCTTCCCGCCGGATGTGTACGCGCCCATCGGGCTGCTCTACATCAGCTTTGTGTTCTTCAACATCCTGTACCAGTACGGGATGGAGTCGGCATACCTGAAGTACGCGGCAGCGGCCGAGGCCAAGCCCGACAAGCAGCGCGTGTTTACCACGGCCACCGTCTCGCTGCTGGTGTCGTCGCTGGTGCTCTCGGGGCTAATCCTGCTGCTGCGCGAACCTGTCGGGTTGCTCGTCTTTGGCGGTGGCGCCTCGGCGGCGGACCTCAACCTGCTCAACTACGGCGCGCTGATCCTGCTGCTGGATGCGCTCACGGTCATCCCGTACGCCGCGCTACGTCTGGAGAACCGCGCCATTCGCTTCGCCGTCATCCGGTTCATCAACATCGGCGTGAACGTGGGCCTCAACGTGCTGCTGCTGACGCTGTTTGAGCCCCGCGTCGAGTTCATCGTGATCGCCAACGCGGTGGCGTCGGGCGTGGCGCTGCTGCTGCTCGTGCCCGAGTATGCGCGCAACGTGCGGGCGGCGTTCGATGGGCAGCTCTGGCGCCAGCTGCTCGTCTTCGGCCTGCCGTTCATCCCTGGCGGGCTGGGCTATGCCGTGGCCGAGCGCGTCAACGTGTTCTTCCTCGACCGCATGACGGACGAGCAGGTGCGCACGCTCTACAGCACCGACATCCCCCAGGGCGTTGCCGAGGCGCCGGATTACATGGTCGGCGCTTTCACGGGCATCATGAAGCTCGTCATCCTGATGGGTCTGTTCGTGCAGATGTTCAGGTACGCGTGGCAGCCGTTCTTCCTCAACCACGCCAAGGACGACGACGCGCCGCAGCTCTTTGCCACCACGTTCACCGTGCTGCACGTGGGGCTGCTGTTCGTGCTCCTCGGCCTCTCGTTCTACGTGGCCGAGCTGGTAGCCTGGGACATCCCCGGCAGCCGCACCTACCTCATTGCGCCGAGCTACTGGATGGCGCTGCCGATCTTGCCCATTGGCCTGTTGGGCTACCTCTTTCAAGGGTGGTACTACACGTTCTCGGCGGGCGCCTACCTGACCAACAAGACGAAGCTGTTCGTGCCGTGTACGCTGGCAGGTGCGGCCGTCGCCGTCGTGGTGAATGCGCTGCTGGTGCCGCAGTATGGCATGGTGGCCGCTGCTTGGGCGACTACGCTGGCCTACGCGACGATGGCGCTGTTGCTGTGGCTCCTCATCCGAGGCCACTACGCGGTGCCGTACCAGTGGGGCCGCGTGTTGCTGGCGAGCGCTGTGGCGTTGGCGCTGTTCTTGACGTGGCACTACACGCCTGCGCTCCAAGTCTGGTACGCCGAAGCAGGGCTGCTCGTTGGCTACGTCGCCGCCTTGCTGCTGCTGGGCATCATTCCGCGCCGCTATCTACTCCGCATCATCCGCAGATCATCATGACCGACAACGCCGCTCGGCTGACGCTCCGCGCTGCCGCGATCTACAACATCGTGTGGGGTGCCTGGACGGTGCTTTTCCCGAACCACTTCTTTGCACTCACGGGCATGGAGCCGCTCAACCACCCGATGATCTGGCAAGGCATGGGTATGGTGATTGGCGTGTACGGTCTCGGCTACTGGTGGGCCAGCTACGACGCCGTGCGGCACTGGCCTATCGTGGCCGTCGGGATGCTGGGCAAGTTGTTCGGCCCGATCGGCTTCGTGTTCAACTACGCCATCGGTGCAGCACCGGCGGCGTTTGGCTACACACTCATCACCAACGACCTCATCTGGTGGATCCCGTTCGGTCTTATCCTGTACCGCGCGCATACTGAAACGGGCTGGAGGCTGACCGATGAAACGCGTAAGTAAGCATGTTTTGGCTGTGGCGTTCATCCTGGCCGGCCTCAACCACTTTATCGACCCGGGCTTCTACCTCCCGCTGATCCCGCCATACTTCCCGTTCCCTGACGCCATCAACATGGTCAGCGGCGTGCTGGAGGTGCTGTTCGGCATCATGATTTGGGTGCCGAAGCTCCAACGCTATGGGGCGTACGGCCTCGTCGGGCTGATGATCGCCTTCGTCCCGGCGCACGTCTACCATATCCAGATGGACGGTTGCGTGTCCAAGGCGCTCTGCGCCCCGCTCTGGGTCTCATGGGTGCGTCTGGTCGTGCTCCAGCCGCTGCTCATCGCGTGGATCTGGTGGCACCGGGAGTAGCTGAGCCTTTGGGGATTCCCTCGACTTCGCTCGGGATGACAATCCTCGAGCGTATTGCCAGCTCATGTGAGGCAGTTACGCCGTCTCGTACGCTTCGATGGGCGGGCAGGAGCAGACGAGGTTGCGGTCTCCGTAGGCGTCGTCTACGCGGCGGACGCTGGGCCAGAACTTGTAGTCGCGCAGCCACGCGGCCGGGTAGGCGGCTTTTTCGCGGCCGTAGGGCAAGCTCCACTCGTCGGCGGTGACGAGGGCGGCGGTGTGCGGCGCGTTCTTGAGGACGTTGTCCTCTTCATCGGCCACGCCCAGCTCGACCTCTTGGATCTCGGTGCGGATGGCGATGAGCGCGTCCACGAAACGGTCCAGTTCGGCTTTGCTCTCGCTCTCGGTGGGCTCCACCATCACCGTCCCGAAGACGGGCCACGACATCGTGGGCGCGTGGTAGCCGTAGTCCATCAGGCGCTTGGCCACATCGACCTCGGTGATCTTCGTGTGCTGCCGCAGCCAGCGCATGTCGAGGATGAACTCGTGCGCCACGCGGCCCTGGCTGCCCTTGTACAGCACGTTGTAGTGACCCTCCAGCCGCTTCGCCATGTAGTTGGCGTTGAGGATGGCGATCTCGGTCGCGCGCGTGACGCCCTCGGCGCCCAGCATG
>JBCCMF010000365.1:0-4555 GCA_039026435.1 Bacteroidota bacterium | reverse complement strand
GCGCGCTCGTCAACACGCCCTCGCTCATCCTAGCTGACGAACCCACGGGTAACTTGGATACGCGCACGGGCGAGGAGATCATGCGCCTCTTCGAGACGCTCTACCGCCGCGGCAACACGCTGCTGGTCGTGACGCACGAAGAGGACATCGCCCACCACGCCCGCCGCATCATCCGCCTCCGCGACGGCCTCATCGAGAGCGACGTGAAAGTGGAAAACCCACAGTTGGCCGGGGAAGAGGTTGCTGCATAGCCTGCATCCGTTGGCGAACTTCACATGACATCAGGCGGTACGGGGCAGGCCCATCACAACCGCCCCGCTCATGACCGTCGATGTTGTCCTGCCCCTTCCTGTCGATCAGCCGTACAGCTACGCGGTGCCGGCCGAGCTGCGGGAGGCCGTGCAGCGCGGAAGCCGGGTCGTGGTGCCGTTCGGCCCGCGCACGCTGACAGGCGTAGTGACGCAGGTCGGCGAGGCCGCACGGGATGGGTTGAAAGATGTCATCGACGTGCTGGACGACCGCCCCGCCTTCACCGACGAGCTGCTACAGCTGACGCGGTGGATGGCCGACTACTACGTGTGCCACTGGGGCGAGGCCGTCAAGGCGGCGCTGCCGACGGGCACGAGCGTGGAGAGCCAGCAGCACCTGCACCGCCGCGACGCAGGCGACGCCGACGCGTGGCGCGACCATCCGACGGCCTCAGCCATCCTACGCTTCCTCGACGAGCACCCCGAGACGACCGTAGCCGCCCTGCGCAAGGCGGTGTCCAAAGCCTCGACGCCGCTGCTGAATCGATTGGAGGCCGACGGGCTGCTCAAGCGGTGGTCCTCGCTCAAGACGCCGCAGGCGAGTGTGAAGCACGAGAAGCACGTCCGGCTCGTGCCCACGCTGGAGGAGCCGGCTGCGCTGGTCGAAGCCATCGAGCAGTTGCGCGGCGTGAAACAGATCGCCGTGCTCGAAGCACTCAGCGAAGCCGCCGAACCGCCCCGCCAAGCTGATCTGCTGCGCGAGACGGGCGCCGCCAGCTCTACCGTGCAGAGCCTCGTGAAGCGCGGGCTGGTGGAGGTCTTCGAGGAGGAGGTGTTTCGGTCGCCGCTCGGCTCCGTCTCGGCCCGGCTCTACAACGCCGCGCCCGCGTTCGCACCGCACGAGCACCAGCAGGCCGCCATCGACGCACTGCACCGCGCGCTCGGCACGGCATCGTTCGAGGCGTTCTTGTTGCATGGCGTCACAGGCAGCGGCAAGACCGAGGTGTACATCGCCGCGCTCAAGAAGACGCTGGCGCTGGGCCGGACGGGCATCATCCTCGTCCCCGAGATCGCGCTGACGCCGCAGACGGTGCGACGCTTCCAGCAGCACTTCGGCGACGCCATCGCGGTGCTGCACTCGCGCATGAGCCTCGGCGAGCGCTACGACGCCTGGCGGGCGCTGCGCGACGGGCGCTTCAAGATCGTCATCGGCCCGCGCTCGGCGATCCTGGCACCGCTCCAGAACATCGGCCTGATCGTGGTGGACGAGGAGCACGAGAGCTCGTACAAGCAGTTCGATCCGGCGCCGCGCTACCACGCTCGCGACATGGCGGTGATGCGGGCGCACATGAACGGCGCCGTCTGCGTGCTCGGCTCGGCCACGCCCAGCATCGAGACGTTTATTAACGCACAGGGCAGCCGGGACAAGCGCGGCAAGTACACCTACCTGCGCATGCCCACGCGCGTGCCCGTGCCGGGGCACAAGGCCGCCCGCCTGCCCATCGTCACGCTGGTAGACCTGACGCTAGAGAAGCGCAAGCACCAGCTCGCCGCCGACAGTGCGATCTCGAAGCCGCTGGACGCTGCCATCCGCACCCGGCTGGAGCGCGACGAGCAAGTCATCCTGCTGCAAAACCGACGCGGCTACGCGCCCATCCTGGAGTGCCACAACTGCGGCTTCACCCCCACCTGCATCGACTGCTCGGTGTCGCTGACGTACCACAAGCCGACGCGGCACCTGCGCTGCCACTACTGCGGGCGCACGCAGCGTGTCCCCACGGCGTGCCCCAAGTGCGGCCACCGCGAGTTCTCATTCCTGGGCACAGGTACGCAACGCGTGGAAGAGGAGCTTGCCGAACGCTTCCCCGACGCCAGCCTCATCCGCATGGACCTCGACACCACCAGCCGCAAGAACGCGCACCACAAGCTGCTGGAACGCTTCCGACGCGGCGAGGCGCAGATCCTGCTCGGCACGCAGATGGTCGCCAAAGGGCTGGACTTCCCGCGCGTCACGCTCGTCGGCGTCATCAACGCCGACACGGGACTGCTGCTGCCCGACTTCCGCTCCGACGAGCGCACGTTCCAGCTGCTCACGCAGGTCGCCGGACGGGCGGGACGGTCCGAGCTGCAGGGCGAGGTGATCTTGCAGACGCGCAACCCGCAGAACCCCGTCATCCAGTATGCCATGGAGCACGACTACCTCGGCTTCGTGGAGCAGGTGCTACCCGACCGACAGCTGTTTCGCTATCCGCCGTTCGGGCGGTTCGTGAGCGTCGAGTTTCGCGGGCCGAGTCAGATGGGTGCCGAGCACCTCGGAAAGACCTGGACGACGGAGCTCAAGCGCCACACGCCGAAGGATGTAGAGGTGTTGGGACCCGAGCCCGCGTTCATCGGCCGCGTGAAGCGCAACTACCGCTACCACACGCTGCTCAAGATCCCGCGCACCGTGCCCATGCGCGCCGTGCAGCACGCCCTCCGCACCGCCCGCGACACGGCCAAAAAGCCACCGAAGCAATACCGCGTCGCCATCAACGTGGATGCGGTGGGGGTTTTCTGACTCCTGTGGGCGCAGCACACCGCCCAACCTTGTCATCCCGAGCGTAGCCGAGGGATCTCCCCCGGCCAGGTTTTGCAATTCTTAAACATGGGAGATCCCTCGGCTTTGGCCTGCGGCCGTCGCTCGGGATGACAGCCCGGGGTGACATAGTGCCGTCACATCGTGCAGGGTTTATTACAGCAACGCACGATGCAGATCATAGCGTGGCGCGTACACCTCGCACCCCAAGCCTCGAAAAACGAGCCCCAAACCCCGACACATGGACTTCCCACCGTTCCCCGGATTCCGTCCCGAAGCATTCGCGTTCCTTAGCGACCTGAAAGCCAACAACGAGCGCGAGTGGTTCAAGCCGCGCAAAGCCACGTACGACGATGAGTTGAAGTGGCCACTGCAGTGCCTCATCGCCGACGCATCTCGGCAGGCGCACGAGCGGGGGCTTCCGGTGCAGGGCAACCCGAAGAAGTCGGCGTTCCGCATCTACCGCGACACGCGCTTCTCGAAGAACAAGGCGCCGTACAAGACGCATGTGAGCGGCGTGCTCTCGCGCTCGGGCAGCAAGAAGGAGCCGGGCGGCGTGTACGTCCACATCGAGCCGGGCAACGTGTTCGCGGGCGCAGGCTACTGGGCGCCCGATTCGCCGCTGCTCCGCCACTGGCGCACCCGCATGACCGACGATCCGCAGGCCTTCCTTGGTATGGTGTCTGACCTGGAGGCGCACGGGCTGAAAATGAGCTTCCGCGATTCGCTCAAGCGGATGCCGCGCGGCTTCGAGCACGCCGCCGACACGCCCATCGCCGACTACCTCAAGTGGAAGTCGTTCTTCGCGATGAAGACCTTCAGCGACGCCGAGGCGCAGTCGCCCGCCTTCACCGAGCAACTCGTCGAACTCACCGCGCAGACGCTGCCGCTGCTAGAATTCGGCTGGGAGATCATGGATGACATGCCCGCCGCCACGAGCTGAGTCCGCACAACGCGTTTTCCAGGCTGAGGGGATTGTAACCATCGGCATCAACTGTCCGATTGCGGACGGTTCTGTTCGGATACTATCGAACCAACCGCACAATAGAGGCTGAAAACGCAGGTTGTGACCTTGGCACAGCGCTTGGAATACGAAGAGGCAGCTATTCACCAGATGCCCTGCTTCCATGTCCCGCCTACTCACCGCCCTGCTGCTCGTCGTCTTCGCTTCTGGATGCGAAGTGCTCGCCATCATTGACGCGGATGCCCAAGGTATTCGCGGATCAGGCGATCTCGTGACGCAAACCATCGACCTCGATGGCGTGACCGAACTCTCGGCAGGCGCCGACTTCAGGGTGCGCATCTTCATCGGCGACGAGGCGCGGGCCGAACTCACCTACGACGATAACCTGGACGACTTCCTCGAACTCGACCTCACCCGGAGGCGGCTGGCGGTGGGTTTGGAAGATCCGTACCGCAACAACTACAAGGACGTCACGCTGCGTCTGGACGTCACCGTGCCCACCCTGAACGCGCTGCACCTCAGCGGCGGCGCCGAGGCTACGTTCGAGCACATCCGCACGATGGACGACTTCGAGTTCTCGCTCTCCGGTGGCTCCACAGCCGCAGGCAAACTCAGCGCTGCCGACGTCTCGATCCGCGTCTCGGGCGGTGCCGTGCTGGAGGTGCTTGATGGCCGCGTCGGCTTCCTTGAGGTCCAAGGCTCCGGGGGCGGCGAGGTCGATTTCGAGCGCGTGCAAGGCAAAGGCGCCGACGTGCGGCTCAGCGGCGG
>JBCCMF010000364.1:0-4562 GCA_039026435.1 Bacteroidota bacterium | reverse complement strand
GTAACGCCTATCGAGGTTTCTAGCTCGCCGCCGTTCCCCGCTGCTGTGCTCTTGACGTTGTACTTCCACACGTTGCTGAACTCCACCTCCACCCCGAAGTCGAAGGTGGTGATCCGGTCCCGTGTATGTGTGTACGAATACGAGGCGCCCGCATCGAACGAGCGATTTTCTTTCTGGGCCTCTGGGCTGAGGTTGTTGCGCAGCTGGTCAATCACGGGGTCAACCAGCCCTTCGCACGCGGACGTGGTGTCGCTGTCGTCGCCACTCAGATTGGTCGTGCACTGCTCCATGACGTCGGTCTGAAGCGCATCTAGTGTGGTATTCTTGGCCTCAATCAGGTTTGCGCAAATGTCCGCTTTGGGCTGATTGCGCAGCGTGCCTTCGAGGTCGCTGCAGGCATTGGCCACCGCTTTCTTCTCGATCTCGTCGTAGGCCAGCTGGGCTTCCCAGCTATCAATGCCATCTTGGTAGCGGTCTTCATGATCAGAGTCGGTGGCTTTCAGGCCTTCAAGGGTGGGGATGATCGTGTTTTCGATTTGGCCGCGGGTGTACGTGTACACGGTTTCGAAGGCCTTGTCCTCGTCGAAGCCCACTGAGGCGACTTCCGATAGCTCAATCTCGCACGCGGCCGTGGCCTCTAGCTTGTCGCTGAGGGCCAGCTTGAAGTTCGTTCCTACGCCTACAAAGACGTCGGCGGCTTCGCCGATGAACGTGGCGGCGTCGGAGGTTGAGATGGTAGAGCCCAGCGTGAGGCACGTCTCCCACGTACCGCCCGACGTAATCGTACCGGACAGCGAATGCTCGAAACCTGGGCTGACCTCCACATCGGTTTCTGTCGTGAAGCCAAAGAACCCGGCTTCAAACTCAAGGCCCGTTTCTATCTTGAGGTCGGTGGCGCCTGAGAGGGTGAAGGCCCCTTCAAAGCCGTAGTTCTGGCACACCGATTCGCCTTTGGTGAGGTAGCTGAACGAGGCATCACCAGGCGGGTCGCGCAGCACATGCATGGGCACGTCGATGGTAGGCAGCGTGCTAAAGGTGCCGGTACGCGTGCGGCGCCCCAGGACCACAGCCCACGCCGTCTCGCTCAGCTGGTCCCGCCCCTCGATGTTGACCGATGCCGTCAGCGCTTTCTGGAACGAGCGATTGACGCCGTCTACAACCAAACCCTCCGTCACATTCGACGTGTTCGCGTACGTTTGGTAGCGGTCGCCAGCACTGGGGCCTGCGGTATTGTTGGGAAGGGTGCCTTGGTCCTCCTGATAGACTGCGATGCCCTCGGCGTTTGTGATCAGTTCAATGGGGGCGCCCTGGTCGTTGATCTGGTCGAGGACGCTTACGGTTACGCCTTCCACCGCGCAGCTTTCCGTACCGTACTGCTCCACCAGTTTGATCGTCATCGGGATGGGCTGGGTGGTCTCGCCTGACTGACCAAAGAGGACGGGGACGTGGGGCAGCGTTTGGAGCAGGTTGCCCTTGTCGTCGAGGACGGAGAGCGGGGCGCCTGCCGCGCACGTCGATTCCGACAGCTGGTCCTTCGCCTCAAACCCGCTGATGCTGAGCGTAGCCGGGGCGCGGTAGGTGAGCGTCAGCGTATCGGGCGCGTTGGCCGCGGTGGCGGTGAGGTCGATGTCTTGCACGCCCAGCGCGTCGAAGAAGGCGAGGATGTCGGCGCGGTCGAGGCCGGCGGGCACATCCTGCACGTCGAGCACCTGCACCTGATACGCTTGCGGCGGTAGGGCGAGGACGGTGGGCGTGCCGCTGCTCAGCGCGACGTCGCTGGTGAAGCAGCTGTTGGCGGTGGTGACGCGCACCGTGGCCGTACCGATGCTGTGTCCGCAGCCGCCTTGCACGTTGAGCACCAACGGGCGGCGTGTGTCGTCCACGAAGTTGATGTTGAACAGGTCGCCCTGCACGTCCAGCGTGTGCTGGGCAGGTGTGAAGCTGTGGACCACCGTGACATCGCCGTTCTCTGCCTGTGTCTCCAACTCGGCAGTCAGTGTACGAGTGCCGAGACCAGCCGGGACGGCGAACGCGCCGTCGGCTTCGCTCTCGCTGCGGAAGACGCCATCCAAGAGCATCTGCACGCCTTCTACAGGGCAGGTGAAGGCGTTGCCGTCTACCGTGGTGCCTGCGTACTGCACGACGCCCGAGACGGTGTAAGCCGAGACATCGGTGAAGTTGACTTCGTTCTGTACCGGGCTGGCGGTCGTCAGGCTGATGCTCTTGACGGGAGGCTGGAACTGCCGGATGGCATCGGTGGGCGTTACCTGGAACGCCGTCTGCTCGCCGTAGCGGATGCGCAGGAGTTGGTAGTTGCCATCGCTGTCGGTGGCCGTGCAGTCGTTGAGCGGGGCAGCTTCGCTGGTCCAGTAGACGCCCGGGTTGGCCGTGCCGTGGAGGCCGTTCTGCGTGAAGTTGCCCACCACGTTGCCGCCGCCTTGCTGGATCGGCCAGTAGCCCACCAGGTTGTCTTCATCGCCGGTGAGGGGCACCTTCATGGCGGCCAGAATCTGTGCTTCGGTGCGCGCTACGTTCCAGATGCGGATCTCGTCCATGAGCCCGCGAAACTCGTTGCCGCCCGAGGGCTCCACGCCGAACATCAGGTCGTAAATGTCGGAGCGCTGGGGCGCAGAGGCGTCAGTGGTCGTGCCTTGGAGGACGCCGTTGATGTAGATGCGGAGTTCGTTGGTGGCGCTGTCGAACGTGCCGGCCACGTGCACCCACTCGCCCGGTGTGATGAGGCCACCCGAGTTTACGCTGTGATTGGTGCTTCCCGTGTGGTTGCTAATGGAGACGTTGAGGTCTTCGCGCAGCGCGAGGACATAGGCGGCGTTGCCTGCGCCGCCGCTGCCCCACTGGCTGATGAGGTGGTAGGGGGCGTGCTCGGCGAAGTTCTCTTCGGCGGCGTTGATCCACAGCTCTACCGTGTAGCCGGGCGTGCTGCTGAAGTCATACGCCGCTTCGTTGCCTACCACAATGCCGCTACCGAGGCCGTCGAACAAGAGCGCGCCGCCTGCGGCGAGCGGGCTGTCGGCGCTGGGGACGGCGCACACGTCTACGCCCTGGATGCCCGCGCCTTGTTGCGAAGCGATGCGCCCGCTGATGGCACCATCGGCAGGGCGCCAGCCAGGGTCGCACACCTGCGCCGACGCGCCGTCACGCTCCTTGAACGCCGCCACGCAGTAGAGATGCACGGTGCCTGCACTCGCGTCTGTGTCGTTGTACGAGGTCGCGTTGGCGCCCACCTCTTGGAGCAGCGCGCCGTCGCGGTAGATGAGATACTTTTCCTCGTTGATGGCGTCGTCGGTCCAACTCACTTGGACGCGGTTGCTGAGTGTGCCATCGGAGGCGGCTACGGCATCGGGGGCCGAGACAACCTCGTTGATGAAGATCGCACCGGCCTCGGCGCTGCTGCCTACCGTGCGCTGCGGGACGCCAATCACGGCCCGCGCCTGGTCAATGGCTACGGTGTAGCCAAATTTGTCGTTGGGTACACGGTCGGAAGCGATCAACTGCTGCTGCTCCACCCACACCTCACCGTTGTAGCGGTAAAGATAGACTTGCCCGCGGAACGTGTCGCGATCAGGCACGCCAATGATAGCTACGTCATCGTTAATGCCCACGGACCACCCGAAGTCGTCTCCGGTGCCCGCGCCACCGCTATTGTCCTGCAGGTTGTCGGGTTGCAGCTTCTGGCGCCTCGACCACGACCCGTCGTCATTGCGGTAGAAGATGAACGCTGCGCCTCGGTCATCGTCTGCATCGTCGGCCCCCACGAGCAGCCAACGGCCACTCAGGGCCACGGCGTGGCCGAAGTCCATGTTCTGGGTGTCATTGGCGAGGTTGTCGTCGAATGGGGTGAGGCTGACTTCGGCGCCGAACCCGTCGTCTCCGATAGGATAGACGGATACCCCACCGGATCCGTAGGCCTCCTTCATGCCCACCGCCACATAGCCGTCATCGATAGCGACCGCCCGCCCGAAGTCAGTGGCGTCATTGATCGAGCCATCGAGCGATTCAACCAACGTCCAGGTATCGCCATTGCGCTTGTAGAGGTGAATCCATCCGCTTTCGCTGTCATAGAGGTAATCGCCCACCACGGCGTAGTCGCCGTCAATGGCTACGGCTGCGCCAAACGCCTTGGTGGCGGAAGCGTTATCCAATTTGGCGTGCTGCGCCCATGTGTCGCCGTTCCCCTTAAAGATGTAGGCCGCCACATCGCTAGCCGAGGCGGACGTGTTTTCCAAGTGGCGGCAGTTGCCCACGATCAGGTAGTTGCCGGAGAGGTCTGCTACGCCGCCGAAGCCCTGTTTGGCAATAGGGGCGGTGGGCTGCACGGTGCTGACGTACTCCCACTGGTTGGCTGTGAGGTTGCGGCGGAAGATATAGCCTTCTCCGGCATCAGCGGCCTCACTTTGGTTATTGGTATTGCAGCCTCCGGCACCGGCAAAGGCATAGTCGCCCTCGATGGCAAGACCACTGCCCATGCGTCCATCGGTACGAGGACTTGGGGTTTCAAACGGGTTCTCCAAGTCCACCACATCGCCCGGCACGATGGTGAT
>JBCCMF010000363.1:0-4568 GCA_039026435.1 Bacteroidota bacterium | reverse complement strand
GCCAAGCTGATTCCGCAAAATGGTGTCTACGCGGTGCAGGTCTATCTGGGGGACGAGAAGCACGGGGGAATGCTGAACATTGGCATCCGGCCCACTTTTGACGGCGTAGAGCAACGCGCTGAAGTGCACCTCTTTAACTTCGAGGGCGATCTGTGTGGACAGACGATTCGCCTGGAATTCGTCAAACGCATTCGCGATGAGCGGAAATTCGACGGCGTAGACGCGTTGATAGCGCAACTGAAATCCGATAAGGTCCAAATTCTAGACACACTCGGGTTCACATCATAGGCCAACTGGGCCGAGCTGAGGTTTACGAACCTCTTCTTTACGATGGCATAATCTAAAGAGGAGATCCTGATGATCACCAAAGAAGAAAAGGCTGAGCTGGTCAAGCGGTTCGGCAAGTCGGACACCGACACGGGGACCGCCGAGGTTCAAATTGCAATCTACTCCACGCGGATCAAGAACCTGACCGAGCACCTGAAACAGCACACCAAAGACCACTCCACGCGACGTGGGTTGCTGAAGATGGTCGGCCAGCGCCGCCGCCTGCTCAACTACCTGATGGACCGCGACATCGAGCGCTACCGTACCATCATCCGCGAGCTAGGCATCCGCAAGTAATCATCCGCTTTCTCCGAAGCGGCTCCGTGTGGGGCCGCTTCTTTGCTTTACCACGCTTTTGAGAAAGCTAAAACTCCAGACACACACTGTCGGCCCGCTGTGGGCCAACCTGCCCGTTTGTCGCTTCATGTCTGGACGGCGCGCGTGCGCCGGAAGCGAGCCAGGGCAGGCTGTTGTTTATCGTTGTTAGCTGTAGAAAAGAATGTCAGCACAAGGAACTACCCATTCGTTTGAGTTTGCCCCTGAGGCCACCATGTCTTTCGAGACGGGCCGCCTCGCCAAGCAAGCCAACGGAGCCGTCGTCGTACGACTCGACGACACCATGCTGCTTTGTACTGCGGTCCTGTCGAAAGACGTACGGGACGGGCAAAGCTTCTTCCCCCTCACCGTGGACTACCGCGAGAAATTCGCCTCGGGCGGTAAGATCCCGGGCGGCTTCATCAAGCGCGAAGGCCGCTCCACGGACAAGGAAATCTTAACGAGCCGCTTGGTAGATCGCGCCATCCGGCCGCTCTTCCCCGATGGCTTCTTCAACGAAGTCCAGATCATTTGCAGCGTCATCTCCGCTGACCCCGAAGTGGACGGCGACATCCTCGCTGCCAACGGCGCCTCGGCGGCCCTGCTGCTCGCGGGTGCGCCGTTTGATGGCCCGATTGCCGAAGTGCGCATCGGTCGCGTGGAAGGTGAATTCGTCGTCAACCCGACGATCACCGACATGGCCGCGACGGACTTCAACCTGATCGTCGCGGGCAAGCTCGACTCCATCGTGATGGTGGAGGGCGAGATGGACGAGGTGAGCGAAGACGAGATGCTCGAAGCGCTCGAAATCGCCCACGACGCCATCAAGGTGATCTGCCAGGCACAGCTCGACCTGCTGGAGCAGGCTGGCGGTGCGGAGCCGTTCGAATACGCTGTGGATGGACTGCCGGACGGCCTCGAAGCGAAGATCGCCGAGATGTTCACCGAGCGCCTCACGAACCACATCAAGTCGCCCTACGAGAAGAAGAACTTCTACGGCGGTATCTCCGACATCAAGAAGGAAGCCGTGGAAGCGCTGCTCCTGATCGAGGACGAGAAGGGCAACCACCTGGCCGACGAGACGCCGGAAGGCTGGACCTCGGGCCAGATCAAAGCCGCTGTGGCTGCGGTTGAGAAAGAGGTGATGCGCGAGCTGATCCTCTCCGAAGGCTACCGCATCGACGGCCGCGGCCTCACCGATGTACGCGACATCTGGTGCGAGACGAGCTACCTGCCGCGTGCGCACGGCTCCGGCATCTTCACGCGTGGCGAAACGCAGGTGCTGTCGATTGTGACGCTGGGCACAGGCAAAGACGTGCAGGGCGTAGACCAGGTGTTTGACCAAACCGACCGCCGGTTCTTCCTGCACTACGCGTTCCCGCCGTTCAGCGTGGGCGAAGCACGCTTCCTGCGTGGCCCTGGCCGCCGCGAGATTGGTCACGGCTACCTCGCCGAGCGCGCCTTGACGGCCATGCTGCCGCCGAACGAAGAGTTTCCATACACCATCCGCATCAACTCGGACGTGCTGGAGTCCAACGGCTCCTCGTCGATGGCGTCGGTATGCTCTGGCTCCCTCGCCCTGATGGACGCCGGTGTGCCGATCAAGAAAGCGACGAGCGGCATCGCGATGGGTCTCGTCAGCGACGGTGAGCGCACGGCTATCCTGAGCGACATCTTGGGCACCGAGGACCACCTCGGCGACATGGACTTCAAGGTGACGGGTACGCGTGACGGCATCACGGCCTGCCAGATGGACATCAAGATCAGCGGCCTCTCCCGCGATCTGCTGAAGCAAGCGATGGAACAGGCGCGCCAAGGCCGCCTGCACATCCTCGACGTCATGGATCAGACGCTACAAGCGCCGCGTGAGGAAATCGCGCCGTACGCCCCACGTCTGACGCAGCTGACGATCGACAGCGAGTTCATTGGCGCCCTCATCGGCCCCGGTGGCAAGGTGATCAAAGGCATCCAGAGCGACACCAACACGGTCATCGAGATCGAAGAGCGCGAAGGCAAAGGCTTCGTCACCATCGCCGCGACAAACGGCGAAGATGCGAATGCGGCTATCGAGATCGTGAAGGGCATCGTGACCAAGCCGGAAGTGGGCGAAGTCTACGAAGGCGTGGTCCGCAAGATCATCGACTTCGGCGCGATCATCGAGGTGCTACCGGGCAAAGAAGGCCTGCTGCACGTCTCAGAGATCGAGTACGGCTACGTCGAGAAGGTGGAGGACCACCTGCAGATCGGCGACAAGGTCAAGGTGCAGCTCATTGAGGTGCGCGGCGATGGCAAGCTCCGCCTGAGCCGCAAAGCATTGATGCCGAAGCCGGAAGGCTACGAGGAGCCGAAGCGTGACCGCGGTGGTCGCGGTGGCGGCCGAGGCGGTGACCGCCGTGGCGGACGCGGTGGCGATCGTCGTGGCGGCCGAGGCGGTGATCGCCGTGGCGGACGCGGTGGCGACCGTCGTCGCGACGACTAAGCCGATTCGGTTTGCCATAGGGAAACCAAAGGGGGGGCGCTTCGTCTGAGGCGCCCCCTCTCGTTTTGATTGCGCTTATGCCGACGAAAGCTACCGTTCGACCTCTCGAAACTGAGGTCTCGATGTTCAAGAAGACCATCCTCGACAGCGGTGTGCGCGTCGTGACCGAACGCATCCCGTCGGTGCGCTCGCTGGCGATCGGTATCTGGATCGAGGTAGGCAGTCGCGACGAGGCCGAGCACGAGGCAGGCATCAGCCACTTCATTGAGCATGCGGTCTTTCGCGGCACGAAGCGGCGGCGCACGCACAACATCGCCCAGTTCATGGAGTCAGTGGGCGGCTACCTGAACGCGTTCACGAGCAAGGAGCAGACGTGCTACCTCGCACGCTGCCTCGACGAGCACCTGCCCCGCGCCATCGACGTGCTCTCTGATATCGTGCTCGACCCGACGTTTCCAGCGAAGGAGATTGAGCGGGAGAAGGATGTGGTCCTCGAAGAGATCCGCATGTACGCAGACAACCCCGAAGATGTGGTGTTCGACGTGTACGAGGCGCAGATGTACGCCGATCATCCCCTCGGACGGCCCATCATCGGCGTCCCCGAGACCGTGCAGTCGTTTACGCCCGTGCAACTCGGTCAGTACGTGGACCGCAACTACACGCCCGGTCGCATCGTTGTCGCGGCCGCTGGGAATTTGGAGCACGAGCACGTGGTCGGCCTGATCCAGAAGGCCTTCGCCAAGTCGGATCGCGAGCCAAACCCGCACCGCAGATCGCCTCTGGACGGCTACTCACCGTCTGTCATGGGCAAGACCCGACCCATCCAGCAGGCACACGTGGTGCTTGGCGCGCCGAGCTACGACCTCCATCACGAAAACCGCACCGCGCTCTCGGTGCTAAACACGATCTTGGGAGGCGGGATGTCGAGCCGCCTCAACCAGAACGTCCGCGAGAAGTACGGCTATTGCTATAACATCTACTCGTTCGTCAACTTCCTGCAGGACGCTGGCGACTTCGGCGTATACATGGGCACCGATCCGACCAAGGTGGAGCGGGCAAAAGCGGTGGTGCTGCGCGAGTTGGAGAAGCTGACCGAGAAGCCTGTGAGCAAGCGGATGCTCAACATGGCGAAAAATCAGGTGAAGGGCGCGCTCATGATGGGGCTGGAGAGCCTCAACAACCGCATGAACCGCATCGCCAAGCAGGAAATCTACTACAACCGCTACTTCAGCCTCGACGAGGTCACCGCGTTCATCGATGAGGTGGACGAGGCGAAGGTGCAAGAGGTGGCGCGTGAGTTGTTTGTACCCGAGCGGTTCAGCCAGACCGTGATCGCGCCAGCCGCGTGACCAGTAATCGGGCTGGATACGAATGTTGTAGTTCGATACCTTCTTCAAGAAGAAGCAATACGAGCGTGCACGAACGCTCATTTGATGCTAGCTCTGGG
>JBCCMF010000362.1:0-4591 GCA_039026435.1 Bacteroidota bacterium | reverse complement strand
GCGAGCGTGGCGAGAAGGAGTAAGCGAAAACGCATGAACAGCAGCGACTAATGAAGTGAGAACGGCGTCGGTCTATATGTAGCGTCCATTGGCAGCACTGGGCTGGCGGACCGTCTTGGCACTGTAGGCACGGCGGTGCTCCTGGGGAGGCGGGTACTGGGGCGCACGGCGTGCAGAAGAGGGGCACGACAATCTATCGTCATCAAACGGCGTACCGCAAGCGCTCAGGGGGTGTCGAGCCCATCCGAACTAAGATACGTTACAGTTTCCCGACTTTCCTGGTAGCCATACCGAATGGCCTTGGCGCGGATCTGCCCCGTGGCGACGGGCAACGGCTCGGTGTAGACCTGCCAGCCCGAGTCGTAGTCGCCATCGACGTGGCGATAGCCTAGCGACGCGCCCTCCGTCGGCGACGTGAGTTCGACGACCTGCGTACCCGCTTCGTTCTCTACCAAGACCACGACAGGTGCTGGCGTTTGCGGCTGCTCGCCGCCGGGCCACATGGCCTGGATCATCGCGCGCTCGTCCTGCTCGGCGCGGTCGTCCACCCGCAGCAGCCAGTCGGCGACGGCGTTGCGCATGGCGGCGAGCGTGTCGGCGAAGGCGGGGTCGCTGGCCAGATTGCGCACCTCGTGCGAGTCGGCGGCGGTGTCGTAGAGCTCTTCGGCGGGCTTGGTGCGTGCGAAGAAGGCGGCGGGCGGACCGGTGAGCGTGCCCGCATCGGCGGCGGCCTTGAAGGCGCGCCAGATGGGCGGCAGGTCGCGGTAGACGGAGGGCTCGCTGTACGGGATCTCGGGGAAGTCATTGCGGATGTACTTGAAGCGCTCGCTGCGGGCAAAGCGGCTGCGGTCGAAGGCCTCGTCCATGCGGTCGCGCCCGCCGAAGACGTAGCGCGGCGGCGCCTCGGTGCTGTCGCCCAGGAAGACGCGGCCAGGCAGGCGTTCGGGGCGGGTGGCGCCTGCCAGCGACAGCATCGTCGGGGCCAGGTCGATGACGCTGACGAGGTCACTGCGGCGGGTGCCGGCGCCGCGCCCGTCGGGCCAGCGGACGATGAGCGGCATGTGGAGCCCGCTGTCGTAGAGCCAGCGCTTGCCGCGCGGCAGGCCGTCGCCGTGGTCGGAGAAGAACACGACGATGGTCTCGTCGAGCAGGCCAGCGGCTTCTAGCTCGTCGAGGTGGTCGCCCACCCAGGCGTCCATCTCGACGATGTTGTCATAGTAGCGGGCGATGTGCTCGCGGGTGGTATCGGTGTCTGGGTAGTACGGCGGCACGGGCACCGATGCCGGATCGGTTTGCGACGGGGGCTGTCCGGCGGCCATTAGGTCGGCGTAGCGCTGTTCGAGCGTGTCGGGGCGCTCCGAGCCAGTGAGCCACTGGGCCAGTTCGATGGTGGTGGCGTTGGGCCACGCGCGCGACTCGTGCGTGCCCGTGAAGTTGAACACCGAGAAGAAGGGCTGCTCCTCGGCGCGGTTCTGCCAGGTGGCCGTGGTGCTCGACTCGTCCCAGATGGTGAACGGCTCGCCAAACTGGTAGTCGGTCTTGACGTTGTTCGACGTGTAGTAGCCAGCGGCGCGCAGCAGTTCGGGGAACGCCTTGACGTGCGGCGGCGGCACGGCCTCGTACGTGGGGATGCCGCCCTTGAAGCGCAGGTCGCCGCCCGTGCGCATGTGCATGGTGCCGATGGCGTTGGGGTACTGCCCAGTGATGATGCTGGAGCGGTTGGGCGAGCAGACGGGGTACGTGGCGTACAGATGCTCGAACACGACGCCCTCTTCGGCTAAACGCGACAGCGCGGGCGTGGCCACGGTGGAGTCGCCGTACATGGGCAGGCGGGCGCTGAGGTCCTCGACGGTAAGCCAGAGGATGTTGGGCGGCTCTGGCGAGGCGGGCGCACAGGCAGCGCAGACCAACACGGGCAACAGGAGCAACAGACGAGACATGGGCAGAGGCGGTGAGCCAGACGGAGCGCGCAAGGTACGGCGGAGTGACGAGAGGAGCTTGAGCAGCGGCGTGTACGTGATCCGTGCCGTGGGCGAGCGTTTCGTGGCTACGCAGCCCATCACCGTCGCCAAGTAGCGCACGCTGCTTTCTGCTGACGTTGTGCCTCGCTTTCCGGTGCCCGCCGTTCAACAACGGCACACACTGACGCATATTGGCAGAAGTGGATAAGAGATTGTCCCACTTGGATACGTGCTTTGGGGCAGATTATGCGTGTTCCGCAGCCGTGCCCCACGCTGCGCCTCTCCCCACTCACCCGCACGCCTCACTGCGGTAGCCCTCTCCCACACCCTCTGCTATCATGCCCGGCTTTGAGCAGTACACCGCGCGCGCCTACCCAGCACTGCACGAATTGGCCCAGCGCCTACTACAGCGCGAGGCCACGCCGCCCTGCGCACCGCACGACCTGCTCCACGATGCCTACCTGCGCCTAACGTCTGCTGCGCCCTACCTGAGCGACGACGCACACGGCTACCGCCTCTACGCCCTCACCATGCGCCGCCTGCTCGTAGAGAAGGCCCGGTGGCGCCAGCGCGCGCGGCATGGCGGTCACCTCGACCGGGTGCCCCTCTCTGCCGCACGGCAGACGCCTTCGGGCAGCTCTGCTGAGGCGCCAAGCCTGGTGGCAGAGGCGCTGACGGCGCTGGAGCGCGTGCATGCCGGGCAGGCGCGGGTGCTGCGGTTGTGCCACCTGGAAGGCTATACCCAAGGCGAGGCCTCGGCGAGGTTGGCCGTGTCCTTGCAAACCGTGAAGCGGTGGAAGCGTAGCGGGCAAGCCACCTGCGCCGCCTACCTGCGCGCCGACGGGCTGGGATGAGCGAGGGCTGAGCTACACGGCGCCGACCACGATGCTGTCGTGCTGCACCCCCGACCACGCTTTGGGGAAGAGGCTGCGCACGGTGCCATGCTCGGCGCTGTAGAACGCCAGCCCGAGCGGCAACGCGCCGTGCTGCACCAGCATGAAGCCCGTCCCGGTGCAGGTAGCCTCGGGCGTGAAGGCGAACGTCTCGCGGTTGAGAAACGCCTGCGCCTCCGGCTGGTCGAGCCGGGCCACGTTGCGCGTGGCGTGCGGCGCGTACTTGATGGCGGCGGCGGTGGTCAGCTTGGGATACCGCGTGTGGTCGCGCAGGAAGGCGAAGCCTGCAAACAGCGGCGGCGGCTCCACAGGTAGGTCGGCGGGGACGAGGTACAGCGTCTGGCTGGTGGCGCGGTACAGGTCATAGCCGTCGAACAGGCGCGGCGGCAGTCCGAATCGGTCGCACACCAACGCGAGGTACGGCGCCGGGTCGATGCGCTGATGGGTGGCAAAGCTCATGCGTCAGCCCGTTTTGTCGAGAACGGCCACGAAGAAGCCGCCCGTGTCGTTGTGATGGGGCCACAGCCGGAGCGCATGCTGTAGCGCGGGATCGAACGCATCGCCCTCCCATGCGGTCAGCCCTGGCGTCGTGTCGAGATGCCGCACGGTCACGGGCCGGATCTGCACGCGTCCCGCCTGCTCGCGGAGCACGGCATCCACGACCGCTTCGTTCTCCTCCGGCGCAAAGGTGCAGGTGGCGTAGACCACCGTCCCGCCCACGCGGCAGCAGCCGATGGCGCGGCGCAGGATGGCGGTTTGTAGCACCTGGAGGCGGAGGCTGTTCGCCCGTCCCGCCCGCCGATGCGCGCGCGGATGCTTCCGCACCGTCCCCTCGCACGAGCACGGCACGTCGGCGATGACGGCGTTGAACAAGGGCGCGGCGATGGGAAACGCCGTGGCGTCTGAGGCGACAGTGGCGACGCTCGTGAGGCCGAGGCGCTGGAGCAGGTTGGGCAGCATCCGCAGCCGCCCCTCGCTCACGTCGTTGGCGATCACCAGCCCGCGATCCTGCATCCGCACCGCCGCCTGCGCCGTCTTGTTGCCGGGCGCCGCGCAAAGGTCGAGCACGCGCTGGCCGGGTCGAAGGTCGAGCAGGGCGACGGGCAGCAGCGCCGCCTCTTCCTGTACCTGGTACCACCCGCTCACGAACGGCAGCGTCGCGCCCACGGGCACATCGGCAGGCACGCGGAAGGCGTCGGGATACCAGTCGAGGGGTTCCAGGTCGAACCCAAACGCGGCCATCTGCTCCGCCAGCCCATCCGGCGTGGTACGCAGCGTGTTCGTCCAGACGCACGTGGGCAACGGCCGCCGCAGCGCGTCCACGAAAGCCCCCCAGTCATCCACGACGGGGCGATAGCGCTCGAAGTTGAAAAAGTCCCTCGTCACAGCAATTCGGGAAACATGCTATGCAGATCGGTAGAGGTCGCACACCCAACCGCCCCCTTGAGGGGGCTGCCCGAAGGGCTGGGGGTGTATCCAACTCCAGCCCATACACCCTCCGACCCGCCTAAGGGCGGCCCACCTCCCTCCAGGGAGGCGTTCTGATGCTCGCCACAAGCGTAAGGCGTCGTGTCAGGGACATCCACAATCATCTTCCATAGATGGTATCAGAACAGGTGGTGGTACACCGCCAGATCGGCCACGAGGCTGTCGTTCACCCGGTCCGCCCCCGGCGCCGCACCGATGGGGTCCTGCACCACCGCCGACGGGTCGGCCAGCAGGCGCACGGTGTTGGTC
>JBCCMF010000361.1:0-4593 GCA_039026435.1 Bacteroidota bacterium | reverse complement strand
CGGAAGTAGTTCTCCAGCACCGACATCACGCGCACCGGGTCCTTCGGCAGCTTCTTGGCGTACTCCGTGCCGAAGATGGTGTCGTATCCCGAGAGCGCCCGGTTGAAGTCGGTCTGCGAGGCGTTGTCGAGGAAGTGGATGCCGGACGACCGGTCGTAGAAGACGACTACGTCCCGCATAGCGAAGAGGTCGTTGACCAGGAAGTCGCGCAGGCCCAGGTACTCGGTGTTGCCGTCGGCATCTTCCGTCGGCACGAGGTCGCGGACGTTGCCGTGGAAGACGAACGCCGAGAGCGTCTTGGTGAAGTACTTGCGCGCAAACTCCTTGGCCCAGCCGGGGTAGTGCGCCGTGTACTTTTCGAGCAGCGTCATCGGCGCGTTCGGGTCGGCTTCCGGCTCCGGTTCAGGCGTGGGCGCGACCTCGGGAACGGACTCAGTGGGAGCGGGTGGCGGCGCCTCGGCTTCGGCGGCTTGGCCTTCGGCAGCGGCTTGTTCTTCCGCCGCCGCAGGCTCGTTAACGGGTTCAGCGGGCTGGCCTGGCATGCCGTCTTTCGACGGCCCGGACGGCGTGAGGTCTTCAGACATCGTACGCGAAAGGGAGAGGTGACACAGTAATGTGCCGCATGTACGGCAGAGGTCAGGTGGAGTTGCCCGGTCGCCTAGGCCAACGTACGGTGGGTGTCTGCTCCCTGTGCAGGTTGCGTCTCAACAGGCGAGGCATGCAAGAACGCTATGGGCAGCGTGAAAGCTACGCTGCAGGCTGCGACTCAGCAGCCGATGCGGCTTCCTCGTGTTTGGCAGCTGGTTCGTCAGCGCGCGCTTGGGCGTCTCGGTTGAGTTTGGCGATGGTCGCCGTACCCACCGTCAGCACAAGGTAGAGGACCAAGCCTGTCGGGATGGCGATCTGAAACGCCTGGGCAAGCGGGGCGTCGCTCGACAGGTTGTTGATGAACAGGATGATGCCGACGAGGGCGCTGAGCTGGGCAAATAAGCCTTGCATGGTACTACGTGCTGGTGGAGGTTCACTGGGTAAGCCGCACAAACACATAGACTAAGCGCAAGCGGCATGCCACCTTTGCCGAAGTCATGGGGGCGCGTCAGGTTTAGAGGCTGGCGAGCGACGGAATGGGCGCAGACGGTGTCTGAAGTCGCGTAGCCAGGGCGTAGAACGCCTTCTGCACGGCGCACGGGTAGCGCACGGCGGGCTCCTGCTCGCGCACCGAGCGGCGCACCTCTAGGGAAAAAGGTACCCAGCCCGTGTAGTTTGGTACCGCCTGCAAGAAGTGCTGCGTGATGGTGCAGAACCGCTCATGCACCGAATCGGCGTCCATGTCGTCGTCGGCCACGTTGACCACGGTGGCGAACGGATACGACGGGTCGGCTTGCCACACGAGCTTGACGAGGCGGTACGCGTCGGTGATGGCGGTGGGTTCGCCGACGAGCACGAGCAGGCTTTGGTCGGCGCGGTCCAAGGCCCAGCGGACGGCGCCCTCGGTGCCTGCGGGCGTGTCGATCAGGACGACATCGCATTGGCGGCGGAAGCGTTTGAGCAGGGCGTCGAGGCCACGGTAGAGGTCGGCTTCACGGCCGTCGGCTTGGCCCGGCTCAGCGACGGCCTGCACGAGCGTGATGCCAGCTTCGGTTTGGTGGATGACATCGTCCACGCGGGCGGTTTGCGTCACGTAGTCGATGAGGCTGGCGCGGGGCGCCTCGTTCATCAGCAGCGCGCAGGCGCCCTGGCCAAAGTCGGCGTCGATGAGGGCGACGCGCTGGCCCTGGGCGGCGAGCGCCTCGGCCAAGTTGACGGCGACCACGCTCTTGCCTACGCCGCCCTTGCCACTCGTGATGGCGAAGACCTTGGTCTCACCCTCGCGGGTGCGCTGGGCGGCATTGAATGCAGATACTTCCATGATATCGGGGGTTGTCCGGCGGGCCGGAGGTCAAAAGCAGGGCTGGAATCAGGCCGTGATCATCTCCTCGACGAAGCGTGCGGCCGAGAAGGCCTCCACGCTATCCGGCAAGGCTTGGCCCGTCGAGGTGAACAGGATGGGCCGCTTGAGCGCGCGGATCCACTCGACCACGCGGCCCCAGGCGGGCGTCTCGTCCAGATGCGTCAGCGCCAGCGTGTCCGGCCGTAGCGGCAGGCGCTGCACGAAGCTGTAGTCGATGGGGTCGAGCGCGCGCGTCGTGTTGAGGACGAGGTGCGACTGCATGGGCACGACGTCGTGCACCATCCGCTTGACGCGCATCAGCATCTTGCGGGCGGCGGCTTCCTGCATGGGCATCGGCGGCGTGTCGATCAGGATCTGGTCGAAGTGCTGCGCGCGGTCGAGGGCCATCGCCATCTCGGTCTCGTTGCGCACCACCTGGAATGGCAATCCATGCCGTCGGAAGAGCTCGGCCGGGTTCTGGTAGGGCGTCACCACCTCCTGGTCGGGCGCGATGAAGATGACGGCCGTGTCGCGGCGAGCGAAGAAGCTAGGGTGCGTGGCCAGCTTGAGCAGCAGCGACGTTTTGCCTGCGCCGCTCGGCCCGATGAACAGCTGCGTGCCTTGCAGCTTAGGCGGTGCGCCCGTGTCCAGCAGCTTGCGAATCTCCTGCGCCACCGCCCAGCGGACGGGATCCGGGTCGCCGTCGGGGTGGAAGCCGCGCTCCATCAGCCCGTTGAACAGGTGGATGACCGTGGACGGCTGCATACCTTTCTCGACAAGCTCGGCGTAGAGCGGGTGCGCGGCCCATGCCATCGACGCGCCGAAGACGCTGCCGCCGATGCGCCGCTCCATCGCGTCCATGCGCGTGTGCATCAGCTTAAACTGCGCCTCCATCTGCCGCACCATCTGCGCCATCATCGCCTGCATGTCCTCAGACACGCCGGATTGCTCGGCGGCTGCCTCCGCCAGCAGATCGGGCTGCGAAGGGAAGAGCTGCCCGCGACCTGATTGCGCGTTGCGCTGCGGACGCGCCCCTTCAGGTGCACGGCGCTGCGGCTCAGGCGTACGGCGTTGCGGCTCGGGCATCCGTGGACGCTGCGGTTCGGATTGGCGCAAGTGGCTGTCGAACGAGGTCGGCGGCTCGGCGGGGCGTGTGGCACCGTCGTGTCCGGCAAAAGCTGCGCTCGGCTGCGGCGCTTCTGCCGCCATCGCGGCTTGGCGCACGCGGCTGAGCGCACCGTAGCCGTAGCGTCCACCACCCGCTTGGGGCGGCGGCGTGAAGGCGGGCGCATTGTCGGCCATCACCTTGACGCGGGCAGGACGCCCGTCGCTTGGCGGGGACGACTCGATCAGCAGCACGTCGTCGCCGAAGCGCCGTCGCGCCTCGGTCATCGCGTCTTGAATCGTGGGGGCACTCAGGGTCTGGATGTTCATACTACGTGGGGACGCTCGCTAGCGCTCGCTTTTGGGGTTCGGACGCGCTACGCGCTTTGGGTTTTCGGGTCCTAGTCCAGGCATGTGGTAGCGAAATGAAAGGTGAGAGGCACCTTCGGCCCTTCTGGGAGTCGATCTGCAGCGTTTGTGTGATGCGATAACGTCATAGACCGCCTCTAAATCTTGATTTGTTCGATGACTTCGACCTTGGCCTCGGGCATCACGTCGTTGTAGGACAGCACGGCGATGTCGGAGATCATGGGCGAGAGGAATGTGAACAGGGTAGAGCGGAGGACTTGGCTGGTGAGCAGCACGGGTGCGAAGCCCTGCGTAATCATGGCCTTGGCCACCCGGTCGGTTTCGCGGACGAGCCGGTCCATCCGGTCGGGCTGCAGGCCCAGCGTGGTAGCATTCAACTCGCCTCGCTGCGCCAGTTCTAGCAAGTGCTGTTCCAGCACGGGGTCCATCACCATCGTGTAGAGCACGCCCGCCTCGGTGGCGAACTGCCGCGTGATGGTCGGCGCCAAGGCCACGCGCACCATCTCCACCAGCACGTCGGTGTTTTTGGTGCTGATAGCATTGTCGGCTAGGCATTCGAGGATCGTAATCAGGTCGCGGGTGGGGATGCGCTCTTGCAGCAGCCGCTTCAGGACTTTCTGGATGCTGCCCACCGTCATCAGGTTGGGCACCAGCTCTTCGATGAGCGCGGGCGCCGACTCCTTCACCTTGTCGATTAGCTTCTGCACCTCCTGGCGGTCGAGGAGCTGATATGCCGACTTGCGCAGCACATCGAGCAGGTGCGTCGTGACGACGGCCGGGGCTTCGACGACGGTCAGGCCCAGGCGCTCGGCTTCGTGGAGGTTGCGCGTGGCGACCCAGACGGCGGGCAGCCCGAAGGTGGGGTCGGTGGTTTGGATGCCAGGAGGCGCCGGACCGTCGTCTTCGGCCAGCAACACCATGTGGTAGTTCGGCATGGCCTCGCCATCGCCGATGGGGTTGCCGCGCAGCTTGATGATGTACTGGTTGGGCCCCAGCGTCATATTGTCGCGGATGCGCACGGGCGGGATTACGATGCCCAGCTCCCGCGCCAACTGCTGCCGCAGCATCTTCACGCGCTCCAGCAGGTCGCCGCCCTGGTTCGGGTCCACAATAGAGATGAGCCCGTAGCCGATTTCCAGTTCGAGCGGATCGGCGGGCAGCAGCTCCGTGGCGTCGTCCGCGTGCGGGGG
>JBCCMF010000360.1:0-4603 GCA_039026435.1 Bacteroidota bacterium | reverse complement strand
GCTACGGCGATGCAGAGGAACGCCGCGCACGGTTTGCGCAGCCAAGCGGAGGCCGGATGGGGTTTTCGGATAGGCTCTAAACCCGATGCCAATTCTGACAGTTCCGACGCATCCTTTACGCCGGGTCACGTATAGTGAGCACGACACTCCCCCTCAACCCATTCTAGCACGCCATGCAACGCACTTCGTCTCTGGCCTCCGTTCTGCTCCTCGGCACCCTCACCCTCGTCCTCACGGGCTGCGGCGGGCCGAACCTCCTCGAGATGGTCGATGGCGTGGGCTTCGCGGGCCTCGGCATCTGCGGCACCATCCTCGTCCTCCTCGACATCATCGCCCTGGTCGAGATCGGCGGCAGCACCAAGTCCACCGTTGGCAAAGTGTTGTGGATGCTCCTGATCATCTTCTTCCCACTCGGCGGCCTGATCATCTACTGGCTGTTCGGAAAGGAGTGACCGTCAGGTTTTTTCGATGGCGGGTCACTTTTTTTCGGTGCGCGACCTGAACGGCTTTCAGGCCACCGTCATCTATACCAGTGCATGTCTCTTCGGTGCTTCGGCACCAAGGCATCGGGCTCGGTCCTGTGGTGGGGATCGGGCCTATTTTTTTGCCCGAGCGGTCACCCGCTGGCGAAGGTCACGCGGAAGCGGGCCCAGGACGGGATGGCTTTCCAACCGAAGGAGCGGTTGAGGTAGGCGGGGTTCCACTGCATCTGCGTCATGGCTTGCAGGGCGATGGCGTCGAGGACGGGGTGGACGGGTTCGATGAGTTCGAGCACCAGCGGCTTGCCCTCGCCGTCCACATAGGCCTGGATGTGCACCGAGCCGCTGATCCCGGCTTCCTGCAGGCTATCGGGATACGAGATGGGGATGTCTGAGCCGAGGTTTTTTACGGTGGTCGGCTCGCGGAAGTGGCTGCGGATGGTGCTGTAGCCCTGCTTTTTGAGACGCTGCAGCTCCGCTTCGGTGTCACGCTCGTACTTGGCCACGCTCAAGTCGGGAGCTACGTAGGCCAGGAACAACGAATCTACGATTTCGGGCTGGTTGCGGTAGATGCGGATGAGTTGCCGCTTGAGGGCGCGCTGCAGCCGGATCTCCATCACCTCCTGCTGCGCCGACACGTTCCGCCCGGCCACGTAGACCTTGTTCTCACCCGCTACATTCATGGCGGCGAGCGTCGTCAGGTCGCGGAAGAGGCCGGTGGTGTCTGTATCCGCCTGCCACCACTGCATGCCGTCGGCGCTGGTCTCCCAACCACTCGGCGCGCCCAGATCAGGCGGTCCGCCCGACTGGCAGCCTGACAGCGCGAGGCTACCAGACAACGCAAGGGCGAGCACAACAGGAAGGCGGAATCGCTTAAGCACAACCATCATTAGGGCAGAGTGAGTCAAAAAAAGCGGACGCCCGCATGGGCATCCGCCGGAGCTACGGTGTTGAGATCGCTGAGGCCGTGCAAAAGTTTCTCGGTGGGCCGTGGTTCTACCCTTCGAGCGCAGCCAGCCGCACGAAGTAGCGGCGGCGGTCCATCGCCACCACGCGGATGTCACTGCCCGCAGCGATGAAGTCGCCTTCGGTGTTGGCTTCGATGCGCTCGCCCTCGACCTCGATGACGCCTGTGGGCCGGAGCGGTGTGACCGCCACGCCCAGCTTGCCGAGGTACCGGGCGCGCTGCTCGCTCTCCTCGGCCAGCAGGTTCTCGTCCGCCTTCAGGCTGGTATCCAACACAAACCGGTTCCAGGCGCCCGACTTCCAGAGGAAATAGAACAGCCCGCCGCCGCTGACCGTGGAGAGGCCGAGCATCGCAACGCCGCCGAGCAGCCCGGCCGTGCTGAAGGCGAAGCCCACCGCGAACAACATCATGGCGAGCCCGAGCAGCCCTACTACGTTGAACCCGGGCACCACGTACACCTCAAGGGCGATGAGCAGCAGGCCAGCTACGAGGAGTCCGATAGGGATGAGCAGTTCCAAGCGTGCGTTCGTGGCGAGTGAAGTGGTGAAGATGCCGCTAATGTACGGCCTTCTTTCTTGAAGTTTCGAGGGCGATGAAAATGGACCCGCTACTCGGCCACCGGGCGGACCATCACTTGCTGCCCGCGTACGCGGACGACCTCAACGCGGGTGCCCGGCTCAATGTACTCGCCGCCAGAGACGACTTCCAGCCGCTCGCCGCCCAAGTCAGCGGTGCCCGACGGGCGCAACGCCGTGAGCGTACGGCCGCGCTCGCCCAGCAGCGTGCTCTCGGATACGAGGGGCAGCGTCAGCCCCGAGCCTTCCCCTACCGTTTCGGCCAGCACCAAGCGGTTGAATCGGCGCGTCTGCGGCAGGTAGCGGCCCATCGAGAAGAGCAGCACCACGAACAGCACCATCGTGGCAGCCAGCGTGCTGAGGGCGCGCCCGATGCCCTCCGACGTCGGAAAGTCGAAGCCTACGTTACCGATAAGGGCGGCTATCAAGGAGCCGATGACCAGCGTGAGCCCGCCGATGCCCGCTATGCCGAAGCCGGGGATCACGAAGATCTCGACGGCGATGAGTATGACCCCGAGCACGAAAAGCGCCACCTCCCAGCTCTCCACGAGGCCGAGCATGTAGTGCGGGGCAAAGAACAACGCCGCGCCGACGGCGGCCATGAGCCCGGCGAAACCCACGCCGGGCGACTGCAACTCGAAGTAGAGCCCCGACATCATCATCAGCATCAGAATCGATTGCAGGACCGGGTTCGCGAAGAAGCGCAGCAGCCGCTCAGCGCCGGACTCGCGGTGTGCCACCTGCTGAGTCTCCGTTAGCCCGAGGGCATCTACCACGGCGTCGATGCTGGGCAGGATGGCGTCGGCCACACCCAGCTTGCGCGCCTCCTGCGCCGACAGCGTGAGCACCTGCCCCGCCTCGGATATGCCCTCGACCTCCAGCGTCTCATCGACCATCGCCTCGGCAATCTGCGGGTCGCGGCCCTTGGCCTCGGCGGTGGCGCGCATCAGGCCGCGCATGTAGCTCTGGTACTTGTCGGGCGCCGCCTCGCCGCTCATCCCTTCCACGACCGTAGCCGCCCCCATCGAGGCACCAGGCACCATCACAATCCGGTCGGTGGCGTAAGCGATGAGGGCCCCAGCCGAGGCCGCGTTTTTGTCGATGAACGCGACGGTGGGGATGGTGGTGTCGAGCAGGTCCTTGCGGATCAGGTCGGCCGCGTCTAGCAAGCCGCCGAACGTGTCGATGTCGAAGATGATGACGGCGGCGCCCGCTTCCTCAGCATCCGCGAGGGCGCGCTCCAGGTACATCGACAGCGGCTTGTCGATGGTGCCGTGGACGGGCACGATGAACACCTCGCCATCGCCCAGGTCAGACAAGGTCAGCGTGTCATCGGCGAAGGCTGCAGGCGCAAAGAGCGTGGCAGCGAACAGGGATAGCAGGAACCGTTTCATGGCGCAGAAGCAGTTGGTTTGGGCGTCGTACGACGGGTGCATTCGCCGGGTTCGGCACGAGCCGTTACAACTCGACCAAGATCGGCGTCCCCTCCCGCACGATGCCCCACAGTTCGTCCATCGCGGCGTCGGTGATGGCCACGCAGCCCTGCGTCCAGTTGGACCGGGCGCCTGTGCCTTTGCCGTGGATCTCGATCCAGCCCCCCAGCGGCGTGTTCATCGGCGGCATGGAGAAGGTCTGCTCGGAGCGGACGATGGCGTCGTGCTGCGCTTGCGAGATCAGGCCCTGCTGCATGCCGCGCACGGCGTCTTCGGTGTTTGGGTAGTTGACCACGAACGCCTTGTAGAACTTGCTGCGGGGGTTCTTCCGAGCGACGTAAAACACGCCATCCGGTGTGCGCCAGTGGTCCTGGTTGAGCGGGTCGCCGCGCCGCACCTTGTCGGCGAACTGGTTGTAGCCGAAGTCGGCAGGGTAGGTGTGGGCCAGCGTCATGCCCTCGTAGACGTAGACCGTCGCGTCCGACTTCGACACGCGGATCCACACGTTGGAGAGCTGCTCGGGGCGCACGTAGCCCACGGCGCCATCTTGCGAGCGCACCCGCTGCCAGGTGGCGCCACGCTCGATCTCGTACACCCGGTCGCGGAAGCGCAGGCCGGCGTAGGGCTTCGTCATCGACGAGTCGCGGTAGATGGTCACCTTGCGCTCCACCGTGTAGAACATCGGCAGCGCGTCGAGGTCGGCCTGGGCAAAAACGTCGGAGGACCAGCTGGCGAGCAGGACGACGGTGAGGAGACGGAGCAGCATGGCAAAACGCAGCGTCGGTGAGCGCTCAACATACGAACTCTACGCCGTGTAGGCCACGCCGCTTCACCGCGCACGGGCGTTGGCGCGAGTGCAATGCTCATAGGCCTCTACGGTGCCAGCAGCGAACGACGCCTCCATCCACTGGATCGCGTCATGCTGCAGGGTTGGGCGGGCGTTGGCGGGCGCTAACGCGTGACCCACCGCCAGCAGCGCGCCCTTGTCGCCCTCGCTGTCACCGATGTACGCCATGTGGGCAAGGTCAACGCCGACCTGCTCCCCCAACCAGCGCAGTCCTTCCGCCTTGGTCAGGTTGGGGCTGTGGACGTCGATGGAGTGCGAGGTACGGTACACGGCCAAGTCAGGCGCTTCTGTTTCCACGAACG
>JBCCMF010000359.1:0-4615 GCA_039026435.1 Bacteroidota bacterium | reverse complement strand
GAGGAGTTCACGAGCGCGGGCGTGCCCTACCGCGACATCGACCCGTACTCCTACCTGCCCGTCAGCGCCACGCACTTCACCAACGGCTCCGTCTCCATCGAAGGGCCCATCATCGGCAGCAAGCTGACCATCTTTGCGCTCGGCCGCTACTTCCGCAACGAAGGGTGGCTCTACGGCGCCAACATCTACAACCAGGACGGTACGTTTGGCGACTCCTCGTTGGTCTCCATGAACAGCTTCGAGAAGGGCAGCTGGCAGGCCAACCTCCGCTACCAGCTCAGCAACAGCATCATCCTGAACCTCAGCACGCTGGGCTCGCAGTCGGTAGGCGACAGCTACGGGGGCGGCGTGCGCTGGGTGCCGTCTTCGCAGCCCACCAACTACGACGGCGGCTTCGACGTGCGCCTCAAGATGACGCACCTGATCAGCGCCAAGACGTTCTACACGCTCAACGTGGGGACCTTCTTCCGCCGCGCCGAGAGCTATGCTTTTGAGGACCCGTTCGACGACCGCTACAACGACTTCTTCCTCAACCAGCCGGACTCCGTCGAGGTGCAGCCCGGTGTGTTCCAGGAGGTGCCAGCGGGCGGCTTCTTCTACGCCCGGGGCGGCACGTCGCTCGGCCAGTTTGAACGCACGACGCGCTCCTACCTCATCAAAGGCGACCTCTCCACACAGCTCGGGCGCAACCACCTGATCAAGACGGGCTTCCAGGCCAAGGTCGATAACCTCTTCTTCGAGTCCTACCAACTCCAGGCGGCAGTGGACCCCGTGTCGGGCAACCCGGTGATGCCGTTCCAGACGGCTATCCCCGACCCCAACTCGTCGCGCTTCAACAGCTTCGAGGACGTCAGCCCGATCACGATCAACGCGTACATCCAGGACAAGATGGAGTTTGAGAACTTCATCGTGAACGCTGGGCTGCGGCTGGACTACTTCGACGCCCGCGCCGAGGTGCCCGCCGACTCGTCGGATCCCAACATCTTCAACCCGCTCAAGCTGACCAACCGCTTCTTCGATACCAACGGCGATGGCATCATCACCGACGACGAGGAGCGCGACGACAACCGCCTGAGCATCGAAGACCGCGAGGCCTACTGGTGGCGCGAGGTCGATCCGAAGATCCAGCTCTCGCCGCGCCTGGGCGTGGCCTACCCGATCACCGAGCAGGGCGTGATCCACTTCTCGTACGGGCTCTTCTTCCAGATCCCCACGCTCAACAACCTGTTTGACAACTTCGGCTACAAGGTCCCGGCGCTCTCGGGCAACTACGGCCCGTTCGGCAACCCCGACCTGGACGCGCAGAAGACGACAATGTACGAGATCGGCTTCAAGCAGGGCTTCGGCGACTACCTGATCGACCTGACGGCCTACTACCGCGACGTGCGCGACTGGGTGTCTACCTCGGTGCCCATCCGCACCGCCTTGCCGGGCATTAACTACGTCGTGTTCACCAACCGCGATTATGCCAACACGCGCGGCGTCACGCTGACGTTCTCGAAGAAGTATACGGGTGGCTTCGGCTTCGATTTCAACTACACCTTCCAGGTCGTGGAAGGCTCGAACTCGAACCCCGCCGACGAATTCTTCTCGCTCCTGGGCAACGGCCAGCCCACGCTGGCACTGCTGCCGCTCAACTGGGACCAGCGCCACCGCATCGCGGGCGCCGTGTATACGGGCGGCAGCGACTGGGGCGGCTCGCTACGCTTCCGCACGGGCACGGGCTTCCCGTACACGCCGTCTTTCCCGCAGGCTGCCCTCGTGGGCTCGGACGTGGTGCCGGAGTTTCCCTCCAACTCGCGCCGCCTGCCCCAGACTGCCGAGTTCGACATCAACGTCTACAAGGAGTTTGACCTCGGCGCCGTGCGCCCCCGCGTGTTCGTCGATATCCTCAACCTGCTCGACACCCGCAACGTGCAGGGCGTCTACGGCGACTCCGGCCGGCCCGACGTGACCATCAACCAACGCCAATCGGCCGCTGACCCCGGCTTCTTTGTACGGCCCGAGTTTTACTCTGAGCCGCGCCGCATCCAACTAGGCGTGCAGGTGCGGTTCTAACGATGACCATTATGACCCGATATATGACGACATCCATCCGATGGGCCGCAGCGCTGGTAGCGCTCACCCTGGCGATTCCCGTGAGCGCGCAGGCGCAAGACACGGGCGTGGACCGCACGTATGTACCGAGCCAGGAGCGCGTGGACCCGTTTGAGCGCCGCCGCGACAACATCGACGCCAACAACATCCGCGCGACCATCACCAACTGGACGCAGACGGCGCAGTCCGGTGACCCCGGCGACTTCTGGTACGAGTGGCCCAAGAACACCAACCGCCGCTACGTAGCGCTGACCCAGCTGTGGGTGGGTTCGCAGGTGCAGGACGACAATGGCGAGGACATTTGGATCGTCAACGTCTCCGACTTCCGCACCAACCCCAACGACGAGAACATCTCGTGGACGTTCGAGCCCATCAAAGGCTACGTCAACCCGGCGGGTGCGGAGTCTGGCATCGCACAGTCCGACGATCCGACCTCGTGGCCGTCGTTCTGGCCCGATAAGCAGAGCGATGTGAACGACCCGGGCTGGTCGGGGTCGTGGAACGGCTTCTTCGGGCGCGACGTGTTCAACGCCGACCAGGAGTTCTTCTACAAAGCGGGCGACGACCAGTACAACCGCTACCCCAACTACTTCCCCGACGAGACCGACCTGACGCGCAAAGGCCTCGGCATCATTGCCGACACGCGCGTCATGGCGTGGAGCCAGATCCTTATCGACGACGTCATCTTCGCGCTGCACGGCATCACCAACGACGGCACCAAAGACCTCGACCGCGTGGGCATCGCCGTCTGGCTGGCCGACTGTGTGGGCGGCGACTGTAGCGACGACGTGCCGTTCTTCGACCTCCTCGAAGACGTGGCGTGGATGACCGACCAAGACGGCATCGGCGACCAGAACTTTGGCAGCAACCCGGTGGGCGTGGCCGCCATCGCGTTCCTCGAAACGCCCGGCAACGCCTCCGACCGCATCGACAACGACGCCGACGGCTCCACAGACATCAACTGCGATGCAATGGTCGGGGAGTGCAGCAGCCCGGTCGTGCCGGAGAGCTTCCTCGTAGGCGAAGACCCGCTCAACGCCATCGATGACAACGGCAACGGCCTCGTCGATGAGAACCAGACGCACATTCCGTTCAGCAGCCAGGACGTGCAGCAGGTGGGCGTAGGCTATGCCGACTTCATCGACAACGACGGCGACGGCGAGCCGATGAGCCCGGTGGTGACGCTGGAGATGGTCGGCGCCTCGTCGGGCGATCGCTGGAACCGCTGGCCGCCCAACCCCGAGAGCGATCCGGTGCAGACCGCCCTTGATGGCACGCCGATCATCCACCTCGTGGGCGTGGAAGAGGACGATCAGGCCCTCGGCTTCAAGGACAACATCGACAACGACGACTCCTACGT
Source organism: Bacteroidota bacterium (assembly GCA_039026435.1). Taxonomy (GTDB): domain Bacteria; phylum Bacteroidota; class Rhodothermia; order Rhodothermales; family JBCCMF01; genus JBCCMF01. The sequence continues at coordinate 1,158 of JBCCMF010000359.1, read as the reverse complement.
CAGTCCGCAGGCGCCGTACCAGTACCTGACCGAGCCGGGCTCGCCCACGGTCACGCAGGAGATGGTGGACGCCGCCGCCAGCGACCCGTACGGCCGCTTCCGCGTGCCGGGCACCGACATCATCCTGTACGCCGTCGGCCCCGAAGACTTGGGCAAGGCCTACGCTGACGGCATCGACAACGACGAAGACGGCGCGGTGGACGAGGGCATCGACGAAGGCATCGACGAGATGATTGACGAGAGCCGCTCCGACGGCATCGACAACGACGGCGACTGGAACCCGCTCCGCGACGACGTGGGCCTCGACGGCGTGGCCTTCAACGGCGACCCGGGCGACGGCGACATGTCGCCCACGACGGGCGCAGGCACCGACCTGCCCGGCGAACGCAACATCGACAAGACGGACGTCTCCGAGTCCGACCAGATCGGGATCACCAACGTCCAGAACTTCGGCTCGGGCGCCCTCAACATCAGCAACGTGTCCGACCGCCGCCTCTTCTTCGACTTCCTGCTGCCGGGCGAGTTCGACACTGAGCAGCCCGAACCCGGCGACAACGACCTGACGGTATCGAGCGGCCTATTCCCGCTGGTGGCCGGGCAGACCGAGCGCATCTCGCTGTCGGTGCAGTTGGGCTTGACGCAGGAGGAGGCGCTGCAAGGCCGCGACTTCGCGCTGCAGGCGTATCAGGAGGACTACCAGTTTGCGCAGGCGCCCGTGACGCCCACGCTGCGCGCCGTCGCTGGCGATGGTCGTGTGACGCTCTACTGGGACTCCGACTCGGAGGAATCGGAAGACGCCTTCCTGCAGGGGCTGGGCCTGCCGTTCCGCGACTTCGAGGGCTACCGCATCTACCGCTCCACCGACCCCGCCTTCCTCGATCCGCTGGAGATCACCGATGGGCGTGGCAACCTGACCTTCCGCACGCCGCTCCGCTCGGCCGAGGGCAAGAGCGCCATTTTCGACCTCATCAACGAGAACGAAGGCTTCCACCCGGTGGACGTCAACGGCATCAAGTACTTCATGGGCAACAACATCCGCGACGCCGACCTCGGCGAGGACGAAACGGGCCTGACCCACACCTTCATCGACTCCACGGTCACGAACGGGCTGACGTACTACTATGCCTTGACGGCCTTCGACTTCGGCGCGCCCACGGG
>JBCCMF010000358.1:0-4654 GCA_039026435.1 Bacteroidota bacterium | reverse complement strand
GGCCGCCCTGGCTAAGCTCTACACCGAATGGGGCAAGCCCGATCAGGCCACCCCCTACCAAGCCGAACCATGAGCATCTGAGGATGGGGAGAGGGAGGTATTTTTTACGTCTTCCGCACATAGCAGAGCGAACCTACATCAGCTAAGCCGTGTTTTCTAGGCGCTTGCCTCCATAGCTCAATTGGTAGAGCATCTGACTCTTAATCAGAGGGTTCTAGGTTCGAGTCCTAGTGGGGGTACATTGAGGCTCTGCAAGTCGTTGATTTGCGGAGCCTTTATCGTTCAGGGGTGAAGTATAGGCACAACAACCTCCGCGTTTCGTCTCTTCCAGCGGAGGCGCTAGGTCCCGCTACCTACTGCCTGCCACGGCTCAGCGTCTCCCCTGCGCTTGGTTCAGTACCATTGTGCCGCCGTCTAAGCTACAGCGGCTGAGGTTACGAAATCGTCATTACTCCTCGGGCCTTGCCCTATCGGCGCCCCGGCGCAGTAGCTTGCATCGAATTTCTGCACGTCCTCCACTTGATCGATGCGCCGCACACTCAGCTTGCTTGTCCTACTTTGCCTTCCCGCGCTACCCACCTTCGCCCAATCGGTCGCGACGGGCGTGGTCTTTCACGACCGCAACGGAGACCGCATCCATGACGAAGGCGAGCCCGGCATCGCCGATGTAGCCGTGTCGAACGGCGTCGAGGTGGTGCGTACCGATAGCGAGGGCAGGTACACACTCCCTGCATCCGATGACATGATCGTGTTCGTCATCAAGCCGCAGCACTGGCAGCCGCCGACTTCGGCGCTCAACCTGCCGCACTTTCACTACATCCACAAGCCCAACGGCTCGCCCGACCTGGACTACGCAGGCGTAGCTCCCACGGGACCGCTGCCCGCCAGCATCGACTTTCCGCTGTACCCGCGCCCCGAGGCCGACGCGTTCCGAGCCATTGTTTTCGGCGATCCGCAGCCGTACACCATCGAGCAGGTGGACTATCTCGCCAACGACATCGTCAAAGAACTCATCGGCGTGGAGAACGTGGCGTTCGGCATCACGATGGGCGACATCGTGGGCGATGACCTCGACCTGTACCAGCCCATCAACGAGGCCATCAGCGCCATCGGCGTGCCGTGGTACAACGTCTACGGCAACCACGACATGAACTTCGATGCCGCGACCGACATACTCGCTGACGAGACGTTCGAGCGCGTCTATGGCCCCGCAACGTATGCATTCCAGGTGGGTCGAGCGCATTTCATCGTGCTCGACGATGTCATCTACCCGTCCAGCCTAGGCGGAGGGCGCTACATGGGCGGCTTCCGCGATGATCAGCTGGCCTTCGTGGAGAACTACCTGGCGCACGTACCCACCGATCACCTGGTGGTGTTCAACATGCACATTCCCATCGAGTACGAGGGCTCCACGTTCCGGCATGATGACCGAGACCGACTGTTCGCGCTGCTGGCCGACCACCCCCATACGCTCTCGCTCTCCGCGCACACGCACATGCAGCGCCACCTCTACTTCGACGGCTCGACGGGCTGGGCGCAGGACGACACGGAGCACCACCACTACAACGTGGGCACCACGTCGGGGAGTTGGTGGAATGGCATCAAGTCGGAGACGGACATCCCGCACACGATGATGCGCGACGGTACGCCCAACGGCTACGCGTTTCTCAACATCGACGGGGCCGACTACACCATTGATTACAAGGTGGCGGGCCGCCCGGCGTCGTACCAGATGCACATCCACACGCCCCGCGCTGTAGCGCCTGCCGACACGGCGCTGCTCTCGGTCAACGTGTTCAACGGCGACGATCGGACGACGGTGCGCTACCGCCTCCGCGATGACCAGCCGTGGATGCCGCTCGCGAAAACCGAGGCCGTAGATCCATACTACGGCCTGCTCGCACAGCGATGGGACGACTTCGAGGCCATCGACATCCAAGCGCTTTGGGATGGCGACGCCGAGCGTCAGCTGCCAACCTTCCCTGGCTCGCGCCTGCCGCGCCGTATGCCGAGCACGCACCTCTGGCAGACGACGCTGCCGAGCGGATTGGCGCCGGGCACCTACGTCGTCCAGATCGAAGCCGTGGATGGGTTTGGCCGCACACATCGCGACGCGCACACGTTCCGCGTCACGGCTGACTAGCACAGGCTCAGCGCGACACGGGTTCAGCCACGGGCTGGACCTTCTTCTCGGTGTAGTGACAGTCTACCTTGCGGTGCCCGTTCGTACAGAACGTCCCCTTCTTGGGGCGGCAGCGGCATGGGGAGAGCTGCGCCGCCTTGGGCGAATCGCCCTTGAGAAACGGCCGTGCCACGTCCACCAGCACACGCGGGAAGGCAGGGTCATCGTGAGGCACAGGTACGCGGTACATCGTGATGCCTTCGTCAGCCGCCTCCTCTACGAAGTCGATGTCGAGTTCGGCCAGCGTCTCGGAGTGCTCGTACATGAAGCTGATGGGCACCACCACGATACGCTTCGCCTTGATCGTCTTGATGTGGTCGGCGTTGTCGGGCTGCGTCCAAGCAATGCCACGGTTGGAGTGGTTTTGATACCCAATCGTGTAGCGTACGTCGCCGAGGCGTTGCGCGATTTCGGAGCAGTGCTCCTCTACATACCCGTCGTAGCGGCTCCCGGCGTCGAGGTATTTGATGGGGGTGCCGTGCGCCGAGAAAAACAGCAGCGTGTCCTCGTCGTGCAGGTCTAGCCTTTTCTGCAGCGCGAAGTCGGCGATGTTGCGCGTGCGAATGTCCACGTACTCCTGCCGGTAGTGCCAGCCCGTCACGCCGTAGAACGGCACGTCCCAATCAAGCATGTCGAGGGCGTCTTGGACGGCGTCCAGCGCGGCCACATTGGTTGAGTATCCACACAATGGAAACACGGGCACACCGACCAGCCTATCGACGCCAGCCTCGTGTGCCTGTGTTACAGCTTGGGCAATGGTCGGCTCGATGAAGAGCATGCCCACATACACGCGGGAGACAAAGCCTTCCTCGTTGAGGAGCGCTTGGATGTTTCTCCCGAGGCGCCGGGCCTGGCTGGGCAGCGGCGAGCCGCCGATCTTCTTATAGTCCTCCACGAGGGCCGGGGCACGCCGCAGGGCCAGCTCGCGGCTGCGCTTTCTACGGGCCTCGTCGGTGGGAAAACGCTCCAGCGGCGCGTTGTTGTAGAAGATGCGCTCCAAAAAGGGCACAACCGACTCCATCGACGGCTTTTCGGGCTCGCCAAAGTTAAGGAGCAGGACGCCTGTGCGTTCAGGGTCGTGGTTCGACATAGCGCGGTGATGGTCGTTAGCGTTGCGTATGGGCAGCCGAGCGGAGGGCAGCACGGAACGCCGTTAGGGTGTGGTCAACTTCGTCGGGGCCATGTGCCGATGACATGAAACAGGCCTCAAACTGCGAGGGCGGCAGATAGACTCCATCGGCGAGCAGATGGCGGAAAACACGCCCGAACAGCTCGGTGTCTGAAGTACAAGCGCTGTGCCAGTCGGTGACCACATCCTCCGTAAAATACGTACAGAACATGGTCCCCACACACGTTTGGAAGATTGGTACACCTTCGTCACGGGCTACCTCGCCCAGGCCGTCTACGAGACGCCGCGTGGTGTGTGCGATGCCGTCCCAGACGCCGTCCTCTTGGAGCGCGCCCAACGTCACGAGGCCTGCCGTCATGGCTAAGGGGTTGCCCGAGAGCGTGCCCGCCTGATACATCGGCCCGGCCGGGGCAACCACTTCCATGATGTCGCGGCGACCGCCGTAGGCGCCCACGGGCAAACCGCCGCCGATGACCTTGCCGAGTGCGGTGATGTCGGGCGTGACGCCGAAGCGCGTTTGGGCGCCGCCGGGGTGCACGCGGAAGCCCGTCATCACTTCGTCAAAGATGAGCAGGCTGCCGTGGTCTTCTGTGATGGCGCGCAGGCCTTCGAGGTAGCCCGGCTGCGGCGGGATGACGCCCATGTTGCCTGTCACGGGCTCGGTGATGATGGCCGCGATCTCGCCGGGGTACTGCGCGAAGCAGGCATGGACCGCGTCGAGGTCGTTGAACGGCAGCACGATGGTGTCGGCGACGGTGGCAGGCGGCACACCGGGCGAGTCAGGTAGCCCCAGCGTGGCGACGCCTGAGCCCGCTTGTACCAGTAACAGGTCGGCGTGGCCGTGGTAGTGGCCTTTGAACTTGACAATCTTGTTGCGCCCCGTGAACGCTCGCGCCAGCCGGATGGCGCTCATCGTGGCCTCGGTGCCCGAGTTGACGAACCGCACCAACTCCAGGCTCGGCATGAACGACTTGACGAGCTTCGCCAGCTCGCTCTCTAGCGGACTCGGCGCCCCAAAGCTCGTCCCCTTCTTCGCCACCTCGGCGATGGCATCGGTGACCGCTCGTGGCGCGTGCCCCAGGATCATCGGCCCGAACGACAGCACGTAGTCGATGTAGCTATTGCCATCCACATCGGTCATGTACGCGCCCTGCGCCCGGTCGATGAACACAGGCTGCCCGCCGACGGCCTTGAAGGCTCGGGCGGGTGAGTCTACGCCTCCTGGCAGCAAATCGAGTGCTTCCTCGAACAGTTCTACCGACCGCTCGATGGACCAAGTGCGACGAAGTGGTTCAGGAGATGTAACGGGTGGGGCAAGCATAATCGCGGATTTGAGTTCGTGT
>JBCCMF010000357.1:0-4667 GCA_039026435.1 Bacteroidota bacterium | reverse complement strand
CTGCCGGACGCCGCCGACGCCGGACTCTCGCCATCGTATCCTCTTGCCTGACACGACCTTGACGCTCTCGCAGCGGAGTAGTGGCGTGCTGCTCCACATCACCTCGCTCCCCAGCCCCTACGGCATCGGCGACCTGGGGCCCAGCGCCTACCGCTTCGCCGACTTGCTGGCCAGCATGCGCCAGCGCATTTGGCAAGTGCTCCCCATTGTGCCTGTCGGCTATGGGTACTCGCCGTACGCCAGCCCGTCCACCTTCGCAGGCAACGCGCTGATCGTCTCGCCCGATCGCCTGCGCGAGCAAGGACTGCTCACCGATGGGGATCTCGCCGACCTGCCAGACCTCCCCGATGACTGCGTCGATTACCCCGCTGCCGAGCAGCTGAAGGAGCAGTTACTCCGCCGCGCCTACGAGCGGTTTGCCGAAGGCGAGGGCACATTGACCCGCGATGCCTTCGAGGCGTTTTGCGAAGCGGAGGCCGACTGGTTGGACGACTACGCGCTGTTCATGGCGCTCAAGACCGCGCACCACGACGCGCCGTGGACGGCCTGGGACGAGCCGCTCCGCCAGTGCGATGCCGAGGCCTTGGCCGAGGCCCGCATCACGCATGCCGACGCCGTCGCCATGCGCAAGTTCTGGCAGTTTCTCTTCGCCGAGCAGTGGGCCGCTTTGCGCAGCTACTGCCACAACCTTGGCGTCCACATCTTCGGCGATATCCCCATCTACGTCGCCCATGACAGCGCCGACGTGTGGGCCAACCCGGAGCTGTTCTTCTTGGAGGCCAACGGCCAGCCAACGGTCGTCTCGGGCGTACCGCCGGACTACTTCAGCGAGACCGGTCAGCGCTGGGGCAACCCGATCTATCGCTGGGACGTGATGCGCGCCAACGGATACGCGTGGTGGACGCGCCGCTTCGCCTCGGCCTTCCGTCAGCTCGACCTCGTCCGGCTGGACCACTTCCGTGGCTTCGAGGCGTTCTGGGAGGTGCCTGCGAACGAAGCCACTGCCGTCAACGGGCGCTGGGTGGATGGCCCCGGTGCCAACTTGTTCGACGCGCTCCACAAAAACTTGGGCGACCTGCCGCTCATCGCCGAGAATCTGGGCGTCATCACATCAGGCGTCACGGAGTTGATGGAGCGGTACCAGTTTCCTGGCATGGCCATCCTCCAGTTCGCGTTCGACCACGGCTCCGACGACGGCTTCCTGCCACACAACTACCCGCGCTCCATCGTCGCCTACACGGGCACGCACGACAACGCGCCGCTGCACGAGTGGTGGAGCAGCGACGCCAGCACGCAGAACGCCGAGCAGATCCAGCGCGCGCGCAGCTACGCCAGCACCTACCTCGGCCTCGACAGCTGCCCCGAAGATGAGTTGCATTGGGCGTTCATCCGTGCGCTGATGGGCTCGGTAGCGAACCTTGTGATCACGCCTGTCCAAGACGTGCTCGGCCTCGGCGGCGAGGGTCGGATGAACACCCCCGGCACCACGGGCGTGCCCAACTGGTGTTGGCGGATGCGCGAGAGCGCTGTGACCTATGCCATCGCCAGCCGCCTCCGTGACCTCACCGCCTGCTACGGCCGCGCCGCCTCCGATGCCTGACCTACCTGCTTACCTCACGCTCATCGACCTCGATGCTCTCATCGTGCGCGCCCTCGCCGAGGACGTCGGCGCAGGCGATGTCACCACGCTGGCTACGATCCCCGAGGGTACGCAAGCGACGGCGCAGTTCTTGGTGAAAGCGAGCGGCAGCCTGGCGGGATGCTTCGTGGCCGAGCGCGTCTTCGCCCAGGTCTATCCCGAGGTGACGGTGACGTGGACGGCGCAGGACGGCGACGCGGTGGACGCTGGCACGGTAATCGGCCGTGTGAGCGGCCCTGCACGGACCCTGCTCATCGGCGAGCGGCTGGCGCTCAACCTGATGCAGCGCATGAGTGGCATCGCGACGGCCACGCGCCGCATGGTGGAGGCAGCAAAGCCGCACACGCCGCACATCCTAGACACGCGCAAGACCGTGCCGGGCCTGCGGGCACTGGACAAGTGGGCCGTGAAGCTGGGCGGCGGCACCAACCACCGCATCGGGCTCTACGACCGCATCCTCATCAAGGACAACCACATCGCTGCCCGCGGCTCCATCGCCGAGGCCATCCACGCCGCCAACGCTTACCGCGAGCAATACGCGCCCGGTGTGCTGATCGAGATCGAAGCCCGCACGCTCGACGAAGTAGATCAGGTCATCGCTACGGAGGGCGTCGAGATCGTGCTACTTGACAACATGGTCTACATCCGCGACGATGGTAGGTCTGATACATCCATGCTGCGCGAAGCTGTGCAGCGCATCGGTGGGCGATTTCAGACGGAGGCCTCGGGCAACGTGACGCTCGCCACCGTTCCCGCCATCGCCGCCACGGGCGTGGATGCCATTTCGTCCGGCGCCCTCACCCACTCGGTGCGCGCCCTCGACATCTCGCTCAAGATCACGCTGCAGTAAGGCCGTGCCCGTAGTTTGGCATCGCTCTCGGGCCTCTGATTCTCTACCTCACCGCTGGCCTAAGGCTGTAGGACACATCCTGACGTGGTCGCCCCGCGCCCTCTGACGCGCTGCCCCCCATCCGATCCTATGCCTCTGAGAATCAAGCCGTTATAGATTGATGACTGTATCGATTAGCCATCGACACTCGACTCTTTCAACCAACATTTGAGGACCACATCATGAGGACGCAAACCGAACAGCAAGTCTCTGGCAACTGGAAGCAGTTCAAGGGCAAAGTACAGGAGGCTTGGGGCGTACTGACCGAAGACGAGATGGACGAAGTCGAAGGGCAGCGTGAGCAAGCTGACGATTGCCACGCAGTTGGTGATGGGCACGTTGGTGGGACTGGCCGGGCTGCTGGTGGCTACGCCGCTGCTGGTCTGCCTAATCGTGATCATCCAGGTGCTCTACATCCGTGGCGCCTTGGGCGTGGACGTGCCCGTCCTCGGGTCGAAGGTGGAGGAGACGGAGCGGGACGCCCAAGAGGCGGAGCAGAAGGCCGAGGCCATCGAGAACCAGTCGGCCACCTGACGTGGATCTTGGCATCGGCGCAGGCGGTTGGAGCGCGCATGATTGTGCAGAATCACCTCCCACCCGATACCGTGACGCTAGGCATGCTCCATGCCGACGGCGTGGAAGCCACTGCCGGTGTGCCGAGCCTCGACGATGCCATCGCGCAGGCGATTGCGGAGCGCCAGGCCGAGCCAAGCGAATCCGCCGAGCGCACCCGGCAGGCGGCGCGCAACATGCTCCGCAACGGCCGCTACAAACCGACGGGGCGCGGCAAGCCTGCCAGCGAGTACCTGGCTGGCGTCGTCACCAAGGGCAAGCCGTTCCCGCGCATCAACGCGCTGGTGGACACCTGCAACCTCATCAGCCTAGCGAGCGGCCTGCCCATCTCCATCTGGGATGTGGAGCGTGCCGAGACATCGCGGTTCGTCTTCCGCTTAGGCGCCGAGGGTGAGCAATACGTGTTCAACAACGCCGGGCAAGCCATCGGCCTGCACGACCTCGTCTGCGGCTGCCGTGTGCTCGACCTCGATGTGCCCCTCGGCGAGCCCTGCGTCAACCCCGTGCGCGACAGCATGGCTACCAAAACCACCGATGCCAGCACCCGCGTGGCTGCTGCCATCTACGCGCCCGCCACATGGGGCGACGACAGACTTGAGGCCCTCTGCGCTCGCTTCGCCGATGGCCTCCGCGCGTGCGGCGCTGCGGTGACCGTCCATTCCGCCCTCGTCCTGCCGCAAACCACCGCCTCGCTCGCATGAACCGCTGGGCTTGCGTACTACTGCCGACACTGCTCTTCGTGGCCTGCACCTCGCGGCCGCCCACACAGGCCGCCATACGAGAGGCGACAGAGGGCCCGGTCCCCGACCAAGAGAGCTGGGGCGCGCGCTTCGACGCCACCGACGGCTTCAAGCCACGTCTGCGCATGTGGGCGCCGTACATGGCCAAGTACGTCAACGACGACAGCACCTACATCCACATGGTGCAGGACTCGGTGCGCGTGCGCGTGCTGCTGTTCGACGCCGAGGGCGACTCGTCGGCGACGGTGGATTCCGACGAGCTGTTCTACTTCGAGGACGACCGCCGCTTCGAGGCGCGCGGGCGCGTCGTCGTGGAGACCGTGGATGGCAAGACGCTGGAGAGCGAGCAGTTGTTCTGGCTGGAGGAGGAGCGCAAGATTCGCACGCCCGGCTTCGTCGTCATCACCACGCCCGACCGCCGCGTGCAGGGCTATGAGCTCATCGCCGACGAAGACCTGCTGCCCTACGAGATCAAACGCGTCACGGGCACTTTTGAGGTCGAGGAACGATGAGGCGTTCGCTCCTACCCGTGGTGGTTTGGGTTGGCTGGCTGATACTGGCTAACGCTGCCGTGTGGGCCCAGGACTCCACGGGCGGTCCCAAGCGCCTCCAGCTGCTCAACGCCGATCGTGTGGTGGGCGACGTGGTCAGCGGCGAGGCGGTGGACCAGGCGTTCGGCAACGTCCGCTTCCGCCAGGAGACGACGTTCATGGAGGCCGACCGCGTCACGTACTACACCGAGCGGGGCGACGTCATCTTCCGCGGCAACGTGCGCTTCACCGACGAAGGCGACACCCTCACCGCCGCACGCGTCTTCTACAACGAG
>JBCCMF010000356.1:0-4685 GCA_039026435.1 Bacteroidota bacterium | reverse complement strand
GCGACCTCAACTACCGCAAGAAGCTGTGGAACGTGGCCGAGGCGCAAGCCACCATGCGCCCGCTGATGGACTATGTAGATGTGTGCATCGCCAACGAGGAGGACGCCGAGAAATGCCTCGGCCTCACCCCCGACGGCACCGACGTGGAAGGCGGGCACCTCAGCGAGGCGGGCTATGCCGCGCTGGCGCAGAAGCTGAAGGACACGTTCGATTTCCAGACGGTGGCCATCACGCTGCGCGAGAGCTTCTCAGCCTCGACCAACGGCTGGAGCGCGCTGATGCTGGACGACCGCGACTGCGCCACACCGTACCGCTCCGACCGCTACGCCATCACGCTGGTGGACCGCGTGGGTGGCGGCGATAGCTTTGCCGGCGGGCTCATCTACGGCCTCCTCGCCAAGCCCGACACGCGCCATGCGCTGGAGTTTGCCGTGGCGGCCTCCTGCCTCAAGCAAACCATCCCCGGCGACGCCAATCTCGTCTCTGTGGAGGAGGTAGAGAAGCTGGTCCAGGGCAGCGGTTCAGGACGCGTGGAGCGGTAGCGCTCACATCAGGCCTGAGAGGTGTTTGCGCAAACACCTCTTGAGCATCACACGCCAAGCTGGCACAGCCTGCCCCCTCTCCTATGAGCTAGGAGAGGGTTGGGGTGAGGTAGATCAGCCTTGGTGCCAACCCTTATTTCGACCTCACCCTGTCCCTCTCCTGGCTCCCAGGAGAGGGGACTTCGCCCGGTCTTGACCGAGTAGACCTTGCGCATTGACTTCCAAAGCAAGGTGTCAATGAAAGCTGCTCACCCATCCGCCTGCGTGACCGGGGCGCGGAAGGTGCGCTCGCCGAAGGCGTACTCTTTGGGCGGCGCCGTATTCAGCAGGTGCTGCACGAAGTAGTCCCAGCGCTTCCGCGTCCAGTACGTGCGTGCCCGCCCAAAGCCGTGGTTGCCCTGTGGGAAGACGACGAGGTCGAAGTCCTTGTTGGCCTCCACCAGCGCGTCCACCATCAGCATCGTGTTCGAGGGCGGCACGTTGTCGTCCAGCAGGCCATGCGCCAGCAGCAGCTTGCCCTTCAGGTTGCCCGCCAGCAGTTGGTTGGCCTGGTTGTCGTAGTTGGTGGTGCCATCGGGGTTGGTGACGAGCAGGCCCTGCCACTTCTCGCCCCAGTCGTCCTCGTAGTTGCGGTTGTCGTGGTTGCCCGCACCCGAAACGGCGACCTTGTAGAAGTCGGGGTAGCGGAGGATGCCGCCCGTCGAGGCGAAGCCGCCGCCCGAGTGGCCCCAGATGCCCACGCGATCCAGGTCCATCCACGCGTGCCGCTCGCCAAGTTGCTGGATAGTGGTCACCTGATCGGGCAAGCCGTTGTCGCCCATGTTGCCGTAGTAGGCGTCGTGGAAGGACTTGGAGCGACCCGGCGTGCCCATCGCATCCACCTCGACCACGATGAAACCCAGCTCGGCCACGGCTTGCTTGTCGCTGCGGGCGGCGCGGAACGCACGCGAGCCCACGCTGCCGGACTGCGGGCCGGGGTACAGGTAGTTGAGCACCGGATAGCTGCGGTTCTCGTCAAAATTCGAGGGCTTGTACATCAGCCCGTACAGGTCCGTCTCGCCATCGCGGGCCCTGGTCGTGAATGGCACAGGCGCATGCCAGCCACTCGCCACGAGCGCCGAGATGTCGGCCTCCTCCAGCATCGCCACCTGCTCACCGGATGCATCGCGCACCACGGTGACAGGCGCGGTGGTCGGCGTCGAGTAGCTGTCGACGAAGTATTGCCCCGAGGGCGACATTGTGACGGTGTGATGCGCCGAGTCGGGCGTCAGGTGCTCCAGCCCATCGCCGTCAAAGCCGACGCGGTAGAAGTGGTGGAAGTACGGATCGCCCGGCTCGCGGCCGCCTGCGGTGAAGTAGAGCTGCCGATTGTCGTGGTCCACGCGCCGCAGTTGCAGCACGGCCCAGTCGCCCGAGGTGATTTGGTTTTTGAGGTCGCCCGTGGCAAGGTCGTACAGGTAGAGGTGGCCCCAGTCATCGCGCTCTGAGAACCACAGCACCTCGCCACTGTCGAAGAAGACGCGCCAGTTGGTGGCGCGCACGCCGGACTCGTAGTAGGTGTCCACGATCTCCTCCATCACCTCGCGCACCGTACCCGTCTCGGCGTTGGCGATGCGGAGGCGGGCCTCTTTGTGGTCTCGCGAGCTGGAGACGAAAGCAAGCTGCGTGGCGTCATCGCTCCACTGCACATCCAGGAACGTGCCGTCGCGCCCGGCGATGTGGTCAGTGGTGGTACTGCGCTGCGGATCAGGCGACAGATCCAGGCGAATCATCTTCGGCTCATCCACTTCGATGATCACGCGGTGGATGCGGAAGACGACGCTGTCCGAGGGCAGCGGGTAGCGCCATGCGTCCAGCTCAGGGTGCCCTACGTTGGTGGTGGTGAGGTACATCATGCCGATGCCGCGTGCGTCCTGCTGGAACGTGGCGATCTTCTTCGAGTCGGGCGACCACAGCAGCACCGGGCGGTCGTTGCGTGTCCATCCGGCGTTGTTGGTGGCGTAGCCGAAGTCTTCGACGCCGTCGGTGGTGAGCTGCGTCTCGGCGCCTGTCGCCACGTCGCGCATCCACAGGTTATGGTCGCGGATGAACGCGGCCTTCGTCTCATCAGGCGAGAGGATGCTCAGGCGATTCGGCGTTGGCGCAGCTCCTTCATCCGAGCACGTGTACGCCGCGAGGTCGCACCGCATGGTGTTTGCGCCGACCTGCGTCGTCAGCGATTGCCCATCGGGGGAAAATGTCAGGCTGCGGAGGTTCAGCGCATCGGCGTCGAACGTGCGATCTGCGGCGTCGCCGAGCGCATCGGCCAGTCGGGCATGGTCAAACGCCATCCGCCGCGTCCCCGTCGTAGGATCGACGAACACGTAGCGCGGGCCATCGGCGGTCGTGTTGCGGTACCAGAAGCGGTCGTCGTCGATCCAGTTGGGCCGCACCGTGGCGCCATACACCAGCGGATTGACGTGCTGCGCAAGGTAGCTCTCGGCGCGGGCATAGTCCGCCTCCGTCACCGATTGAGCATGCACGAGCGGCGTGAGCGTTAGGAAAAACAGTGTGACAAAGGCGGTACTACGAGACATGGGGAGGTGCGCCTGTGATGGAACGGGCCTCCAATATCGCCGTCCGCCTCGTCACGCACAACTCCACTCGACTAACACTCAACCCATCTCGGCTTGCATTTCGAAGTGCTCCAGGAAGTGCGTGTCGAAGTCGCCGTCAAGGAAGTGCGGGTCTCGGAGGAGCTGCTGATGGAATGGGATCGTGGTGTGGATGCCTTCGACCACGAACTCGTCCAGGGCGCGGCGCATGCGGTAGATGGCGTCCATGCGGTCGCGGCCGTTCACGATCAGCTTGGCGATCATCGAGTCGTAGTACTGCGGGATGACGTAGCCCGTGTAGGCATGCGTGTCCACGCGCACGTTGCGGCCGCCGGGCGTGTTGAACGTCTTGAGCGTTCCCGGCGAGGGGCTGAAGCCGCGGAACGGGTTCTCGGCGTTGATCCTACACTCGATGGCGTGCCCCGAGAGGTTGACTTCAGGTAGCGGCTCGTTGGCACCTGCCGCGATGAGCAGCTGGTAGGCGATCAGGTCGAGACCTGTGACTTCTTCCGTCACCGGGTGCTCCACCTGGATGCGTGTGTTCATCTCCATGAAGTAGAAGTTGCGGTCGGCATCGACCAGGAACTCCATCGTCCCGGCGCCAGCGTACTTCACGGCTTGGCTGCCCTTGATGGCGGCATCGCCCATGCGTTCGCGCAGGGCGGCGTCCACGATGGGCGAAGGGGCTTCCTCGATCAGCTTCTGGTGGCGCCGCTGGATGGAGCACTCGCGCTCACCCAGGTGCACCACGCCGCCCTTGCCGTCGCCCAGCACTTGGATCTCGATGTGGCGCGGCTTCTGGATCAGCTTCTCCATGTACAGGTCGCCGTTGCCGAATGCGGCTTCGGCCTCGGCCTTGGCGGCGTTGTACTGCCGTACGAAGTCGCCCTCGTCTTGCACGGCGCGCATGCCGCGCCCGCCCCCGCCCGCGCTGGCTTTGATCATGACGGGGAATCCGATCTCTTTGGCGAGCGCGAGGCCGTCCTTCGCGCTGGGCAGCACGCCCTCGGAGCCCGGCACTACGGGCACATCAGCGGCGCGCATGGTGTCCTTGGCCACGCTCTTGTCGCCCATCGTCTGGATGGTGTGCGGCGAGGGACCGATGAAGGTGATGTCGTGGTCCTCGCAGATGGCGCAGAAGTCGGCGTTCTCCGAGAGGAAGCCGTAGCCGGGATGGATGGCGTCGGCGCCCGTCACCTCGGCCGCGGCGATGATGCGGTCCGGCCGCAGGTAGCTCTCGCCCGAGCTGGGCGGGCCGATGCACACAGCCTCATCGGCAAAGCGGACGTGCAGCGAGTCGCGGTCGGCGGTGGAGTAGACGGCGACGGTCTGGATGCCGAGCTCGTGGCAGGAACGGATGATGCGTAGGGCGATCTCGCCGCGGTTGGCGATGAGGACTTTCTTCATGGGGCGCAGACGGGAGGGCTGGGACGGTCAAGCGCCGTCGGCCAGCGAGAGAGGGGGCGCAGGCGGTGAAGCCTATTCTTCAACGAGGAACAGCACCTGGTCGAACTCAACCGGCTGGGCGTTCTCGACCTTGATCTCGCGG
>JBCCMF010000355.1:0-4702 GCA_039026435.1 Bacteroidota bacterium | reverse complement strand
GTCATTTTCGGGTGCATACTGAAACACCTCTTCGAACGGCACGCCGAAAACCGCGGCGATGCGGAACGCTACCACTAGCGAGGGCGCATACTTCACTCCCTCGACCCCCTTCATCGATAGCCCCGAGACTCCGACGGCATCAGCCAGGGCGCGCTGCGTCATCTCACCTTGGTGAAAGCGCAGGACGCGGATGCGATTGCGAATCGGGTTGGAGGTCGATCCCATGATCAAAGCCCCCGGCGGTAATACACCAACTGCAACGTGTACTTCGCAACCTCGGCCACGAACAGCGCGAGCAGCAGGCCGTGCGCAATCCAGACCACGGGCACCGAGACGATGAGCCCCGTGATGGCCAGGATGACGCCCACGCCAAGGATCCACGACGTATTGCTCTCCGAACGCCACCCGATCAGTCGGTCGCGCTCATCGCGCTCGGCCGCCCCGTCCACCAGCGCAATGACGATGTGCCCCGCCACGTTCACCACCACGATGGCGATCACCGCGATGACGAAGACCGGGACGTAAACCGGCAGCACATCGACGCCGGAGACCAGCATGGAGCCTGCAACGACGAAGTAGCCGCCGAGGCTCAGCAACAGGCTGGTCAGCTGTACCCACACGCTTTTCTCTTCAAACGAGGCATTCATAACGGACTCCATGAGTTGATCATCGGGTCACATGACGCGAGCGCTCATGTGTTGGGTCAACCTACAAGATTAATGACAAATATGTTTTACATTAGGACAAAATAATTTTACTTAACGGCTACCAAATTTGACCAAGGCATACGCCGCCGAAGACGGGGTGACCAGCGTGCCTGAGGTCGAACAGTTTGCCGCCAACCTGGCGGAGACCACACGTTGGGTGCGTACTTGAGGGCGGTAACTACTCGCAGTTCGGGTGACAGGTAGGCGCGGGCACGGCCACCATCCCCCATGCCAACCAGCACGCCCAGACCGCAGCGGCCACCCTGGCTCAGCTCTCACGCATCGCCCGTTGAATGCGCCGATGGAGCAGCGTATGTTGGCATCCCAACTCGCCAAATGTCCTACCACGTGTCGCATCGCCTTGCCACTGTTGCCTCATCCAGCACGCTCACCGTGAGCGGCACATCGACGCTGCACGACTGGCAGCTGACGGCGCGGCGCATGACGGGCCACGCCGCACTTCCGGCGTCTCCAGCACCTGGCACGCGCCTTACCGATGTGGAGGTTCGCGTCGCCATCGAAGACCTGGAAGCCAGCGGCGGACTGCCCATGATGATCAAGCTGCGCGATGTGCTGAAAAGCAAGCACTTTTCCTCGATAGCTGTTATTATAGAGGCGACCGAACCGTTCAACGAAGTGGGCGACAGCCTCCGCGCTTCGGGAGCAGCAACGCTGCACGTGGCAGGCGCACGCCATCAGGTAACGCTAGACGCACAGCTCATGCCCCACGCTGAGGATACACTCCGCCTCAAAGGCGAGCACCGCTTGTCGCTTCGGGCCTTGGGCCTCAAGCCACCGACCGCCTTCTTCGGACAGCTCAAGACGGGCGACGCGGTCACCGTAGTATTCTCGATTGATTTCACGCCTTCATGACCAAACCATTCACACGGATACTAGCGACGCTGTTACTGCTAACATTGATCAGCTGTAGCAGCAGCGAGTCCGTGACCACGAGCGCCACGACGGCGGCAGAAACTGCTGCCGCACCTGTTCCTCCACCCATGACGGACGGCGATCAGGCTTCGGAGAGCGCGATGGAGACGTACACGGAAACCATACCCGGCACTGCGGTCAGCTTCGACCTCGTCGAAATCCCGGGGGGCACGTTCCAGATGGGCACACCCGCTAGCGAGGCCAACCGCGGCGACGACGAAGGACCGCAGCGCACCATCGCAGTGGCGCCGTTCTGGATGATGGCGCACGAGGTCACCTTCGACGCCTACGAGGTCTTCCGCCTCGAAGAGCTCGACACCGACGCCACACGCCGCCCGGACTTCGACTACGCCGCCGATGCCGCTGTGCGTCCGAGCCCGCCGTACGAGGACCCCGCCAAGGGGATGGGCCGCGAAGGCCACCCGGCCGTGGGCATGACGCAGTGGGCCGCGCTCCAGTTCGCCCGCTGGCTCTACGACAAGACGGGCACGTTCTACCGCCTGCCCACCGAGGCCGAGTGGGAGTACGCCTGCCGTGCTGGCACCACCACATCGTACTTCTTCGGCGACGACCTCGCGCAACTCGACGAGTACGCGTGGCACTACACCAACAGCAACGAGCAGTACCACCCCGTAGGCAGCAAGAAGCCCAACCCGTGGGGGCTCTATGACATCGTCGGCAACGTGTCTGAGTGGACGCTAGACCAGTACGCCGAGGACGTCTACACCACGTGGGCCGATGGCGAAGCCAATCCGTGGGCCATGCCCGAGAAGCTCCACCCGCGCACCGTGCGCGGCGGCGCCTTCGACGATGACCCCGAGGTCCTGCGCTGTGGCGACCGCCTCCGCTCCACGCTCCAGTGGAAGAAGCGCGACCCGCAAATCCCCAAGAGCTACTGGTGGAACACCGACTCGGAGTTCTTGGGCTTCCGGCTGGTGCGCCCCACCACGCCGATGACGCAGGACGAGATTGACAAGTTCTGGATGATTAACTTAGGCGGATAACGCCCGCCCCACTCCCCGATTAGTCTATATCAACTTAACCCCAGAGGTTTTTCCAATGAAAATGAAAGCGTTTCCGAGCGGTCTGAACCGCCGCGATTTCGTCAAGCGTGGGTCGGCCGCTGTCGTGGGCGGGCTCGTCGCTAGCCAGCTCCCCCTTTCCGCCAGCGCCTATGTGCGCGGCGACGACACCATCCGCGTTGGCGTCATCGGCTGCGGCGGTCGCGGCACGGGCGCCGCCGTGCAGGCGCTCAGCACCAAGCAGAACGTCAAGCTCGTGGCCATGGCCGACGCCTTCGAGGACAAGGTCGAGGAGAGCTACGCCAACATCACGGCAGCCGACTTTGAGGACTACACGGGCAGCGCATCGAGCGAGATCAAGGACCGCATTGACGTGCCCAAGGAGCGGCGCTTCTCCGGCTTCGATGCCTACAAAGAGGTGATCCCGCTCGTCGATGTGGTGATCCTGGCCACACCGCCGGGCTTCCGCCCGGTGCACTTTGCCGCTGCCGTCGCGGCAGGCAAGCACGTCTTCATGGAGAAGCCTGTCGCTACCGATGCGGCGGGCGTGCGCAGCGTGCTAGAGACGGCCGAGAAGGCCAAGCAGAAGCAGCTCAACGTGGTCGTCGGCCTCCAGCGCCACTACCAAACGAACTACCGCGAGTGGATGAAGCGCATCCACGACGGCGCCATCGGCGACATCACCACCTCGCGCGTCTACTGGAACGGCGCAGGCGTGTGGGTGCGCGAGCGCAAGCCGGGTATGAGCGAGATGGAGTACCAGATGCGCAACTGGTACTACTTCAACTGGCTCTGCGGCGACCACATCGTGGAGCAGCACATCCACAACATCGACGTCTCGAACTGGGCCAAGGGCGCCTATCCGATTAGCGCGCAAGGCATGGGTGGCCGCGAGGTGCGCAACGGCAAGGAGCACGGCGAGATCTTCGACCATCACTTCGTCGAGTTCGAGTATGCCGACGGCAGCCGCATGTTCAGCCAGTGCCGCCACCAGCAGGGCTGCTGGAATAAAATCAGCGAGGCCTTCCACGGCACCAAAGGCACGGCGCCCGCCCCCGGCGAGCTCTACGACGCCGACGGCAACGCGATCTACAAGCACCGCGACAAGAACGACCCGAACCCGTACCAGGTGGAGCACGACGAGCTGTTCGCCGCCGTCGCCAACGGCGACTATACCTACGCCGACGCCGAGAACGGGGCGATGGCCACGATGAGCGCCATCCTGGGCCGCATGGCCACGTACTCGGGTAATATGGTGACGATGGAAGACGCGCTCGCCTCCAACCTGGAGCTCGTCCCCAGCACCCTCAGCTGGGATATGAACCCGCCGATCATGCCGGACGCCATAGGCCGCTACCCGGTACCTGTGCCCGGCAAAACCATCGCCGTGTGACCCGGTGCGGCATCACGTAGCATACCGCTGTATTCCGATCCTCGCCCTCTGGCTTTGGCTGGGGGGCGAGGTCGTATTGCAGGCGCAACCGCTTCAGCGCTACGCGTTCAGCGAACCGCTGATGGGCACCACGTTTCGCGTGGTCGTCTACGCCCCAAGCGCGTCGCAAGCAGAGGACGCGACCCAAGCCGTGTGGGCGCGGATGCACGAACTCAACCAGCGCCTCTCCAACTACATCGCCGACAGCGAGCTGATGCAGCTCAGCGCCACGTCTGGCTCGGGCGAGTGGGTCGAGGTCAGCGATGACCTGTGGACGGTACTCCGCGCCAGCGAGGCTGTGAGCCAATCTACCGACGGCGCGTTCGATGTCACCGTTGGCCCGCTGACGAAGCCGTGGCGCCGTGCGATGCGACGCCAGGCATGGATCGACGAGGCGGCGATGGCTGATTTGCGCCCATCCGTTGGTCACGACTACATCTCCTTCGATGCCGAGCGCCAAGCCGTGCGTTTGGAACGCTCCGGCATGCTGCTCGACCTGGGCGGCATCGCCAAAGGCTACGCCGCCGACGAGGCGCTGTGCGTGCTGGGCCACTTTGGGCTGCCCCACGCCCTCGTTGACGCAGGCGGCGATCTCCGGGCGGGCGCTC
>JBCCMF010000354.1:0-4721 GCA_039026435.1 Bacteroidota bacterium | reverse complement strand
TGGCAGACGCAGCCTCAGCCTGGGGCCGCGAAGGCGACCCTTGGCGACTGGGGCGCACGGGCTCGGGCGTTGGTGCCGTTTGCTTGCTCTCCCCGCTGGATTGTGTGGGCGCGGCCTTTGGTTCAGCCACCGTGACCGTCGTCTCCTGCCGTGCGGATGAAGCGCCTTCCTGACGCGAGACGGGCTGCGGACGGGCAGGCGGGGCGGACTTGGGATCGGCTTCTGTCTCCGTTGTGGTGGCTGCGGCGTTGGCAGCGAGGCCTTGGGGCTGTGCTTTCGGTATACCCTCTGGCGGCGGGGCCGACGTTGCCAGCGGCGCACGGCCACCCGACGCCTGGGGTGCCACAGATGGTCCCTGGATGCGAGGCGCTGCCTTAGGCGGCATGGCTGTGTCTTCAGCCACATCGCCCGTGCGTGTGCCCGATGTGGACGCTGGCGTACTGGGTTCATCGACTACGACGGCGGGGCTCGTGCGCGCTCGGAAGAAGCGGTCCTGCGTCATCGCCGTGGGCTGCGGCGCCTCCTCGACCTCGGCGGCTGCGAGCCCGTCCGTTGGGCCAGTGGCGCGAGGTGTGGACGATGGTGTGGGCTTCTGCTGCCGACTTTCCGCCTGGGCGATAGTACGAGCAGCCACACGCACGTCGCGGCCCAACGCCGTCTCCAGCTCTTGCACGGTGAACCGCTCGGGGTGCGACAGACGACCGTCTGGGAGCTGACCCACCAAACGCTCAACGTTGCTGGTCGGTGGGCGCGAGGGCTCAGGCGTTCCCTCGACAGGCTGCGACGCGGCCGACGCACGAACGGCGGCAGGTTGCGACGCGGCGGGTGACGGTGGTGCCGATGGCCGTGGCTGCGCTGCCTGCGGCTCAGGCGACGCGGCGCGCGTTGGCGCCACAGGATCTGATCCCTCAGCGTCATCAGTGGGAACGTGTGACGTCACGAGAGGACGAGGGTCGACGGGCGACGGGCGACTCGGTGCCACGGCGGGCGTCTCCGGTTGCTCGCTGGCGGGCGGCAGGTTGCTTGGACGCTGGCCGGCGCGTGCCGGCGCGTCGCGAACGGATGGCGATGCATCGTGCGCCCCCGTGTCTTGGTCGCGCACGGGCACCTCGCGCGGCGGAGCCTCAGCAGGCCTCGTTTTGCCGGGCTTGACGGCATCGGCTGCAGCTTCGTCCGACGTGTCGGGCACGGGAGGCGCAACGGCGGTTTCCGACGCACCTTCAGCGGGTGCATACGGTGGCGCAGGCTGTGACGGACGCGGCACGCCAGGGCTCGCGGGCTCCTCCGCATCACCTTGAAGCGTAGCAACCGGGTCTGGTGTCTGCGCAGAGGATCGGGCGGGGTGGTCAGCCTGCGTAGACGAAGAGTCGGGCGCGACACGCGGCGCTGGACCGTCCAGGCTGGCCTTCGGTGCCTCTGATGACACGGCGGTGCGCGCAGGCGCCTCGGCCGATTCAGCGGGATTGGCGTCCCGGGCTGCCACAGGTCGTTCTGTTGTCGGCGGGTGTTCTGCTGTCGGCAGGCGTTCTGCTGTCGGCAGGCGCTCCTCCGCAGGCGAGGCGTTGAGAGGCGTACGGGACTCTACGCCGCGAGGCGCCTCGGTCGTACCCCCACCGCCACGCTCGGCCTGGGCGGTGACGGGTGTGGGCTGCGGCACGGCCTCATCCGTAGGCTGCGACATCGCGGCGTGCCCCAAGGGAGTGGACGCGGGTGCGATGGTGGCTACACGTGGCGGGGGCGGAGGCATTACGGCCGATGCAACACGGCGGCTACCTTCCTGCGCGGGTTTCTCCTCTGTAGCATCGGGATGCGGGGCGGCCTCCTGCTGTTCATTAGGCCGTTCGCTGGTCGCTGGCACGCGGAGCGGAGCGGCTTGCGTGAGCACATCGCCCACGGGAGTGCCTCCCTGCGCGCGCGCAGGGTGCTCATCCGGCGCAGGTGCTTCCTCCGCAGGTGCTTCCTCCGCTCCGTCCTGCTGATCCACACGATCATCGGAAGGCGCGGCCACCACATCGTCTGCGGGCATCGCTTCGCTGGGCAAGGCCTCCACGGGCGTGTCGCCTTGCGCGCCAGCATCCGGGGCATGCGGCTTTGCGGCTGCATTCGAGCGCTCCGCGTGCGCACCCAGCGTCAGCGAGCGTTCGGCTGAGGCTAGCGCAGGAGCTGTTGGCGATGCGCCAGCCGCGTCGCCTTCGGGCTGAGCGAGCGGTTCACCAGCCGGAGCGGCCTCGGCAACAGCACTTTCTCGGGAGGCCATCTGCAAGGCCGACAGCTGGTTGCTGAACCCATCGGCGGGGACATCGGCAGTTGGCGTGTTGCCTGACGATGCCCCACCCAGCAGGTTGGAAAAGAACGAGCGGATTGTCATGAGGCGGCTCATCCTTGCGCCTCCGCCGTCAAGGGTGCGTCGGCCACGACCTCGTCGGCATCGTCTGTCTCGGGTGCTGGAGGCGGCGGCTCCTGGATGGGCGTGTTCGTCACGAGGCGGCGCACGAACCGCGCGGCACGGTCTGGAGGAATCAGCTGCATCATGCGCGTGCGGTTGCGCGCCGACAGTTCGAGGTACATCATCTCCAGCATGTCGTTATCCAGATTGGCGATGATAGCCTCCAGCTCCTTGTCGTCGAGCTTGGTGAGCGTGCCCGTGATGTTTTTGGCTTCCTCACGCAGCTCCGACACTGACTTCCACTTCTCTTGGAGGTCGTACACCTGATCCATGAGCTCCCGCTGGTCTTTCAGCAGCTGTTCGAGCGTCTTGTTGAGCAGCTGCACCGAGTCCCGCATGGTGGTGAGTGAGCCATTGAGGCCGCGTACTGAGTCTTCCATCGCGGTGAGGCTCTGGTCCTTGTCCTGCATCGACTTCAGGAAGGCCTGGTTGCCGTAGAGCAACAGCGAGTCGCGGACGAAGATGGAGTCAGGCGAGTTGAGCGCCAGCATCATCGAGTCGGCCTGGAGTTGGGCGCTGCGGATGGTGGCCAAGCTATCGAGACGGGCCTGCGTCTCGGCCACCTTGTCGGGCGCGAGGTAGGGCATGGCCATGTAGATGCCGAAGGCGCCGCCTACGAAGGCCACGAGGCCGAGGAGGGCAGAGAGGACAATTTTATTCATAGCTGCTGGGTCCGGTAGTACCGGGTGATGGCTTGTTCGTCTACAAATTGGGCTTCCGCGGCGAGCACCTGCACCTGATGGGCTTCAGCCTCTTGGTCGCGCAGGCGGATGAGCGCCTCCTCTAGCTGATGCTGGGCGCGCACGCGCTCCCGGGCGCACCGCTCGGCTTCGCGGGCGGCTTCGACCTGGGCCTCGGCGGTCTGGATGGCCTTGGCCAAGCGCTGCTGCTCGGCCTCGCGCTGCATGAAGCGCCGCACGCCTGCCCCAGCGCCCGCGCGGAACGGCGTCGTGGTAAGTTTTGCCTGCTCGGCGTGGATCTCGGCAAGGCGTTCCTGCGCCGTCCGGCGGTCGCCGGAGGCTGCTGCGAGGGCTGCACGGGCCTTTTCCGTCTCGTGGTGCCGCAATTTGAGCACGCTTTCGAGCGAAAACTTAAAGGGTTTAGCGGACATGTCGATACTACCATGTTGCTTTCGCCCCGCTGTGTGCAAACCCCTCGCCAAAACCCGCGGGCCTTCCTTCGCGGGCTGCCGCGCCCTACCTTCTGGGTGCTGCATCAACATCCTCCTTCGCATGGCCCCGCCCCTCCGCACTGACCCGGCCCACCCGTTCGCCCATCACTCCATGAAGGTGCGCGTGCCCAGCATCATCGCCGACGTGATCGCGCGCAACGCCGACTACCCCGCCCGCGTCAAGGACAACCTCCAGCGCCTCCACGACGCCATCGCGACGGATGCGGAGATGGCGCTCCTTCCAGACCTCACGCCCGACTTCGGCGCGTGGGCCTCGCCGTTTGCCTGGTTCATGGGCCAGACGTGGCTCAACACGCAGTGGTTCTTCGCTGAACTCTACGCCTACCGCTGGATCAACCACGCCGTCGATTACTGGCAGACGGCCCGCGATCCGTTTGCGCCGTTCAAAGCCGAGGAGCGCGAGCGCCCTGCGCTGTGGGAGGTGCTCGGCGAGGCCCTCGCTGTGGAGGCCGATGCCGAGGCCCACCTGCGGCACCTCATGCTTTACATGCTGTGGGGCAACCGCATTGACCTCAGCCTCAAGGCCGCCGCCGACCAAGGCACCACCGCCCACGACGATTACCTCCTGGCCGATGACCTGGACGCCGCCGTGCATCACCTCGTCAGCCAGGACCCCGCGCCGCTGCACCTCGTGATGGACAACGCAGGCACCGAGCAGGCGATGGACCTCGCCTTCGCCGACTACGTGCTGCGCACCAACGTGTCTACCGAGGTCGTCCTGCACGTCAAGCTCCTGCCCGTGCTCGTGAGCGACGTGATTGCGGCAGATATGCCCCTGCTCCTGCGCCGCATGCGCGAGCAGGGCGGGCCCTTTGCGAAGCTGGCCGAGCGCCTCCACGGCTTTCTCGACGACGGACGCCTCCGCGTGGTCCCCGACGGCTACTGGAACGAGCCGCTCTTTCTGTGGCACCTGCCCAAACACCTGGAGCGCCCGATAGAGCACAGCCGCCTCGTGATCCTCAAGGGCGATGCCAACTACCGCCGCACCACCCACGACGCGCTCTGGCCCGAGGACACCACGCTCAGCCACATCCTGCGCGACTTCCAGGCGCCGCTGCTGGCACTGCGCACCCTCAAGAGCGA
>JBCCMF010000353.1:0-4748 GCA_039026435.1 Bacteroidota bacterium | reverse complement strand
TTTCGGACCTCACCCTGTCCCTCTCCTCCCTTGGAGAGGGGACGCGTTGGGAAGCCTCCCAGATAAAGGAAAGTGCGTGCGCTTCGTTGAGCTATCCAAGCCATCGAGCATAGCGAGCTGTCAACGTCGATCTCGTGCCGGGAGCGCGCTGGGAAGAGCGGATGGGCGCGTTCAGCTAGCGAGCAACGGCAGCACAGTATGAGAGCATCGCCAGTCATGCGGCTCGCTAGGTGCGGGATTGTGCGCCGGGACATCCGCTGTGCGTTTCGAGATCGACAAGCGTTTTTGGTTCGTTTTTGCGCTCAAAAATGAACGTCCAGCCAATCGAATCCACAAACGATCTCTCCAGCATAAGGCAGCCGAAGGCGCCACACCGCGTCGTCCGGCCAGACGATGCCACGGCAGGTAGATAAAGCCTCGGCGGATTGCATCGCCCCCCTTGAACCTCCCACCCACCCAAGCGGAGCGCGCCGCCAAAACCGCTCCAGAGCCAAACCCCACACACCGCTGTGTCCACCTTCGAGACCCTCCTCTACACCATCGACGCTGACGGCATCGCCACGATCACTATCAACCGCCCGGACAAGCTGAACGCGCTCAGCCACCAGGTCATGGGCGACCTCGACGCTGCCTTCAGCCAAGCGCGCACCGACGATGCCGTGAAGGGCGTCATCCTCACGGGCTCCGGCCCCAAGAGCTTCGTCGCCGGCGCCGACATCAAGCAGTTCACCAGCCTGAACGCCCTCGACGGCCACCACTTTGCTGTGCGCGGGCAGGCCGTCTTCGGCCGCATCGAAGGCATGACAAAGCCCGTGGTGGCCGCGGTCAACGGGTATGCGCTGGGCGGCGGCTGCGAGCTGGCCATCGCGTGCCACCTGCGCGTGGCGTCGGAGAACGCCATCTTCGGGCAGCCCGAGGTCAAGCTCGGCATCATCCCCGGCTACGGCGGCACGCAGCGGCTGCCGCGCCTCGTAGGCCACGGGCTAGCGACCGAGCTGGTGTTGACGGGCGAGCACATCGGCGCGCAGCGGGCGTATGAGATTGGGCTCGTCAACCACGTCGTTCCTGCCGAAGGCCTGTTGGCCAAGGCCAAGGCGCTGCTGATGAGCATCGTCACCAAGGCGCCGCTGGCCGTGGCGATGTCGCTAGACGCGTTGCAAGCTGCGTCGCTGCCGCTGCAGGAGGGGCTCAAGTACGAGGCCGCGCTGTTTGGCCAAGCGTGCGCCACGGAGGACTTCGCCGAGGGCGCCGCGGCGTTTCTCGAACGTCGGCAAGCCACGTTCAAGGGGCGCTGACGGCTGACCTGTACGCTGTCGTCTGTATGCCGTAGATTGCGGCTGCCCTGATTCGCTAGGCTCCCCGGCTGTGGTTGACCTACTGATTATCTTGCTGATGCTCGCGCTGAGCGCCTTCTTCTCCGGTGCGGAGATCGCGTTCGTCAGCGCCAACCGCCTGCGCGTGGAAGTGCAAGCGCGCCGCGACGAGAACGTGGGTGGCGTGGTGAAGGGCTTCCTCGAACGGCCCGAGCGGCTGCTCACCACCACGCTGGTGGGCAACAACCTGGCGCTCGTCATCTACTCCACGCTCATCGCCACCTTTCTGGCCGTCCCGCTCGAAGCCGCATTCCTGGGCATCGGCGTGCCCGAGGCCTCGGTGGGCTTCCCCATCTTCATCGGGCAGACGCTCGTCGCCTCTATCCTGGTGCTGCTGCTCGGCGAGATCCTGCCAAAGTCGGTGCTGCGCGAGGTGTCGTCGCAGGCGGTGTTTGTGATCGCGTGGCCACTGCGGGTGTGCTACGTGCTGCTCTGGCCGCTCATCAAAATTTCGGGCTGGACGGCGGCAGGGCTCATCCGCCTCTTCGGCGTCGAGACCGACACGCTGACGCGCTTCATCCGCCGCGACTTCGTCAACATCCTCGAAGAGAGCAAGGCCAGTGGCGCGCTCGAGCTGGACGAGGGGGAGAGCGAGCTCATCGCCAACGTGTTCTCGATGAACAGCATCCGTGTGAAGGCGTCGATGGTGCCGCGTATGGACATGGAGGCCATCGAGGAAGCGACGCCGCTCGACGTAGTGCGCGATCGCTTCATCGAGACCGGCCTCTCGCGCCTGCCCGTCTACCGCGAGCACATCGACCAGATCATCGGCGTCGCGTTCGCCTACGACCTCTTCAACCAGCCGACGAAGCTGGAGGAGATCATGCGGCCCGCCATGTTTGTGCCCGAGACGAAGCACTCGAAGCACCTGCTGCGCGACTTCTTGCGCGAAGGCGCCTCCATCGCCATTGTGATCGACGAGTACGGCGGCACGGCGGGCATCGTCACGCGAGAGGACTTGTTGGAAGAGCTCTTCGGCGACATCCAGGACGAGTACGACACCGATGGCGACATCTTGCGGCAGCTCGACGCGCGCAGCTACCTCGTCAGCGGGCGCGTGGAGATGGACGATCTGAAGGAACGCTTCGGCATTGAGCTGCCCGAGGGCGATTACGAGACCATCGCGGGCTACCTCCTGGAACACCTCGGCACCATCCCGGCGCAACGCGCAGAGGTTGAGCTGGACGGCTACCGCTTCATCATCGCCCGCGCCACGCCGAGCCGCATCAGCCTCGTCCGCATGATCCGGCAGGACTGAGATTCGGATTTGGGGGTTCGGACGCGCTGCGCGGTTTGGGTTTTCGGAGGGTGAGGCCGTGCTGCACATAGCAAGTGTGGTGGGTGGCGGTTAGCTTGCGGGCAACGTCCACCGAACGCTCCTTCCCATGCGCTTCCTCGTTTTCCTGCTGCTCATCGGCCTGGCGGCGTGCCAGCCAGCCTCCAACACCGCAGAGCGCCCGCCTAACCTCGTCATCATCTTCGCCGATGACCTGGGCTACGGCGACCTCGGCACGTACGGCCACCCGACCATCCAGACGCCACACCTGGATCGCATGGCCGCCGAGGGCATGAAGTTCACGCAGTTCTACGTGGGCGCCGCCGTCTGCACGCCCAGCCGCGCCGCCCTGCTGACGGGCCGCCTGCCCGTGCGCAGCGGCATGGCGGGATCCAGTCGGCAAGTGCTCTTCCCCGATTCCAAGCTGGGACTCCCTGCCGAGGAAATCACCATCGCCGAGCTGCTGAAGGATCAAGGCTATGCGACGGCGGCCGTGGGCAAGTGGCACCTCGGCCACCTCCCCGCCTTCCTGCCCACCACGCAGGGCTTCGACACGTACTTTGGCATCCCCTACAGCAACGACATGGATCGCACCGTCGGCGGCCCGTGGCTTGACCCCAACGTGTGGAATAATCCGCAGACCGCGTCTTGGAACGTGCCCATCTTGCGCGACGTGACCGAGGTGGAACGCCCTGCCAATCAGCACACCATCACGAAGCGCTTTACCGAAGAGACCATCGCGTTCATGGAGGCCAACCAGGAGGCGCCGTTCTTCGTGTACCTCGCCCACAGCCTGCCGCACGTCCCCCTCTTCACCGATGACGCCTTCAAGGGCGTGAGCGCACGCGGTCTCTACGGCGACGTGATCGAGGAAATCGACTGGAGCACGGGGCAGATTATGCAGGCGCTGGAGCGGATGGACCTGGCCGAGAACACACTCGTCGTCTTCACCAGCGACAACGGCCCCTGGCTGACGTTCCGCGAACAGGGCGGCTCTGCGGGGCTCCTGCACGAGGGGAAGCAGTCGACGTGGGAAGGTGGGATGCGCGTGCCCACGCTGGCCTGGTGGCCCGGCACCATCACGCCGACGGTTGAGCGAGCGCTGGCAACCACGATGGACCTCTTCCCGACGGCCGCCGCCATGTCGGGCGCGGCCATCCCCGACGATCGCACCTACGACGGCGCCAGCTTGCTGCCCCTGTTCTCCGGCGAGACGGACAGCATCCGCGAGACGGTGTACTATTACCGGACTCAGCGGCTCTACGCCATCCGGCAAGGCCCGTGGAAGGCGCACTTCGTCACGCAGAGCAGCTACCTGAATAGCGGCAACTATGCCGAGCACGCCACGCCGCTGCTGTTCAACCTGGACCACGACCCCAGCGAGCAATATAACCTCGCCGAGGCCCACCCTGAGATCGTCGCAAAACTGACGGCCGCCGCCGAGGACCACGTGTCGCGCACGCCGCCTGCCGCCTCGCAGCTCGAAGCCCGCATCGGCGACCCGTGATATCCTGAACGCAAACGCCCGAGGCCAAACGGGCTGACCTCGGGCGCGCGTATCGGATGATCACGTGCTCAGAGCATATCAGACGCCCATCGCCTCGTTGAGCAAGGCCTGCTGCTGGATCTTGTGGATCTTCGAGTGCCCAACGGACGTGCTGGCTGCCGCAGCGCGTCCGGCGTAGCCCACGCGGTGGGTGCAGTCGCCGCGCAGCGCTTCGAGCAGATCGTCAAGCTGGTAGCGGACGTGTTGCCATGAGCCCATGTTCGCGGGCTCCTCCTGCATCCACAGTACCGTTTCGGCGTCGCTGTAGCGCTCCAGCTCGGCCCGTACTTCCGCCTCGGGGAACGGATACAGCTGCTCTATGCGCGCCACGGCCACCTCGTCTTGCTTGCCCGCCTTGTCGAGCTGTTGCACGAGGTCGTAGTAGACCTTGCCGCTGCAGAACACGAGGCGCTTCGCTGTGGACGGATTGGCGGTGGCGGGGATGAGCTTCTGGAAGCCGCCCTCGTAGAACGCCTCGGGCGTGGAGATGGCCATCGGGTGGCGCAGGAGGCTCTTGGGCGCCATGACCACCAGCGGCTTCTTCACGTGGCGC
>JBCCMF010000352.1:0-4772 GCA_039026435.1 Bacteroidota bacterium | reverse complement strand
TTGGGTCACGGGTGGCGGGAGGGCAGTGGATAGGGGCCGCACTAACGCCAGGCGATAGGGCAAGTCTCCCACGGCACCTTGCCTGCGGCAGGAGCAATATCGAAACCTCGTCGAATCTGCGTGAGTGACCGTCCTGTGACGTGGGAGGGCGGATCTTGCCGCAAGAGGCACAGTTGCAGGCGCCATCACGCGAAAAAGCGCTTCTTTCGGCCTTATCCGCGTCTGTGCCATCCGATGCTTGGCGTCGTCATGCCGCCCGCTAGGCATCGCTCCTCCACTCGTCTGACCTCCTTTTTCCGTTCCCGATGCCGTTCAAACGCAACGTATACGAGCGCGCCTTCTATAAAGAACCTGCGCCTATTCTCGACCACGACAACCCGTTCCAGTCGATGATGGATCGGTTTGACGTAGCTGCTCAAATCCTCGAACTCGACCCCGGCTTCTACGAGTACCTCTGCCAGCCGACCCGCGTGCACATCACCTCCATTCCCGTGCAGATGGACGACGGGCGGCTGAAGGTATACCAGGGCTACCGCGTGATCCACAATGAGATCCTCGGCCCCAGTAAGGGCGGTATCCGCTACGCGCCCGATGTGAACTTGGACGAGGTGAAGGCGCTGGCCGCCTGGATGACCTGGAAGTGCGCCGTGGTGAACGTCCCGTTTGGCGGCGCCAAGGGGGGTGTGGTGTGCAACCCACGTACAATGACGCCGGGTGAGCTGGAGCGCCTCACGCGTCGCTATACGGCCAACATGATCAACGTCTTCGGCCCGGAGCGCGACATCCCCGCGCCCGACATGAACACGAACGACCAGATTATGGCGTGGATCGTGGACACGTACTCCATGCACGCCCGCCAGACGTCGAACGCTGTCGTCACGGGCAAACCGCTCATCCTCGGGGGCTCGTACGGCCGCAAGGAGGCTACGGGGCGCGGCGTGATGACCACCACCCTGGCCGCTATGGATCGCCTCGGCATGCGCCCCTCGCAATCGACGGTAGCGGTGCAGGGCTTCGGCAACGTCGGCTCCATCGGCGCACGGCTGCTGGCCGAGCAAGGCTGCAAGGTCGTAGCCGTCAGCGATGTGTCGGGCGGGTACTACAACCCGAACGGCCTGGACCTACTGGCGATGATCGAGTACAGCGCGCAGCACAACAAGTCGCTGGAAGGCTATCCGGAGGCAGAAGTGATCTCGAACGACGAGCTGCTCACGCTGGACGTAGACGTGCTCGTCCCGGCCGCCCGCGAGGACCAGCTGACGAAGCACAACGCCGGGCAGATCAAAGCCAAGATCGTCTCGGAGGGCGCCAACGGCCCCACCACGCCCGAAGCCGACGCCATCCTCAAGGACAACGGCGTCCTCGTCATCCCCGACATCCTGGCCAACGCAGGGGGCGTCACGGTGTCCTACTTCGAGTGGGTGCAGAACCGACAGGGCTACTTCTGGACCCTCGATCGCGTGAACCGCCGGCTGGACCGCGTCATGCGCCAAGCGTTCGACAACGTCTACGACACGGCCCAGAAGCACGACGTCTCGCTCCGCATCGGCGCCTACGTGCTCTCGATCGACAAGGTGGCGACGGCGCTGCGCCTGCGCGGCATCTACGCCTGACAGCCCGTCCCCTTGAGCAAATAGCGCGGCGTCCTCATGGGTGTGGGGCGCCGCTTGTGCTTTGTATGGCGCGGCCCGATGTGTAGATTGCCACCGCCCGCCCGTACCGCTCCAGCCGACTTCCGCCGCATGCCTGCGCTCGACCTGCACCAAAGCCTATACCGAATGGCGCTCGTGGTGTCCGTGCTCGGGATAGCGCCCATTGCCATGCAGGCACAGCCCACCAACCTGGAGGCGTTTCAGCAGATTGCGCTCAACTGCTTAGCCGAGGCGCCTGCGGCAACCTCGGCATTCGTGCTGGAGCCACCCGGCCAGCTGCCGTATCTGCGACAAGCGCTGGTGGACCACTGGCAGCGGCAGGACTACACGGTCTACACCGCCGCTGACTCTGCCCGCCGAGCGTTGCCCACGTTTTCGTATCGTATCGAACAGGTCGCCGTGCGCTACGACCGCGCAGGGCGCCGCCACCTGGACCGCGCGCTGACGTTGGGCCTCGCCTACACGTACACGGCCGCCGATGGCCGCCTCCTAGCTGACGCGCGGTGCGCCGACACGTTCACGGACCGGATCGCACGCGCGGACCGGGAGCAGGTAGAGACGACGGCGTATCCCGAAACCCAGGGTGAGGTGCCGCAAGGGTGGCTTCGGCGTTACCTGGAGCCCGCGGTGGTCATCGGCTCGGCCGCGCTCGGCACGTACCTCTTTTTCACCCTGCGCAGCACGCGCCAGAGCGATGGGTAAGCTGGTTCAGTCGGCGGCGTTTTCCTTGGCCTCGCGCTCTTGAGCCAAACGCAGCAGATCCTCGGTTGACCACGTCTCGCTGGCCCGTTCCTCGCGCTTCAGAAACCGATAGATCGGCACGAGCAGGATGGCGGCCAACGCGCAAAATCCTACGAAGGATACAATGATGACGACGTTGTACAGGTCCATCCGGGCAACCGAAACAGAGCGAGAGGAGGGTGAAAGGCTCTGAAGAAGCCTCATTTTACCCATACGCTGGAGTTAGACGTGCGATTCAGACCGCCAAAAAGCATAAGTCTTGTAACACTGGTTCGTTGCGGGGATTTATCGGCTTCGTTTCAAGTGTAACGGCCACACAGTAACAGTACCTCCTCCCTTTTCCTCCTCAAGCGGTACCTCAATTATGGAACAGACCTCCGTTCGCATGCTCATCGTAGAGGACGACCCCGAGTTGGGTATCGGCCTCGAAGATTACTTCGACCTGAAAGGATACAGCACCAAACGCACCGGCAACGGCGACGACGCCTTGCAGGAAATGACGACGCTGCCCGGCTATGACATCGTCTTGCTCGATGTGATGCTGCCCGACAAGAGCGGGTTCGATATCCTCCGCGAGGCCCGTCGCTCCGGCGTAGACTCCCCCGTCCTGATGCTGACCGCCAAAGGCAGCCAAGACGACAAACTCCACGGCTTCGGCCTGGGCGCCGACGACTACGTCACCAAGCCCTTCAACGTCGATGAACTGGGCGCACGCGTCAAGGCCGTGCTCAAGCGCAGCCAGTCGACCGCCGAGGCGCCGATGGAGGTGTATACCTTCGGCACGATCACGGTCAACTTCAGCAACCACACCGCCACGATGGATGGCGAGGAGATTCAGTTCACCGCGCTGGAGTTCGACATCTTGCAGTACTTCATCCAGCATCGCGGCCGCACGGTGAGCCGCAAGCAGCTGCTGCGCGACGTATGGGGCATCAGTGGTGACATCACCACGCGCACCATCGACCGTCACGTGGCTTCGCTTCGCAAGAAGATCGAGAAGGACGCCGCCAACCCGGAGTTCATTGAGACGGTCTACGGCATCGGCTACAAGTTCATGGGCTAGCGGCCGAAGCACACGCGTCAGTCTTCAGTACCCCACCCGCCTCCGCCCGGCGTTTCGATACGGAGGCGGGTGTTTGCGTCTAGCGTGCCCGAGTGCAGCCCCGGCCGAACGACCGCTGTGCCATCAGGCTGAATTTCTGTGTTGCGCCCCGTGACGCCTGGCTCACCACCTGCGATGCCGTAGGGCCCATGCCGACGACGAGTAGTGAGCAGCGTGATGGTCGTGGGCACCAGCACCTCGTATTCGCGGACGAGCCCCTCGCCGCCGCGATGCCGCCCTGTGCCGCCGCTACCCTTCCGAACACTGTACTGCCGGATGCGCATCGGGAACGCCCGCTCCAACGCCTCGACAGGCGTGTTGAGTGTGTTGGTCATGTGCACCTGCGTGGCGCTGAGGCCGGGCCCGTCGGCGTGGGCGCCCATGCCTCCTGCGATGGTTTCGTAGTATGCGAACGGCTTGCCCTCGGCCGTGCGCCCGCCCATCGTCAGGTTGTTCATGGTGCCCTGCGAGGCGGCGGGGACACGGTCGGGCAGGGCGTGCGCCAACGCGCCCAGCACCACATCCACGATGCGCTGCGAGGTCTCGACGTTGCCGCCAGCCACAGCCGCAGGCGGACGGGCATCCACCACGCTGTTCTCGGGCGTCACCACACGCACAGGCGCAAAGCACCCGGCGTTGACGGGGATGTCGTCGTCGCAGAGGCCGCGCACCACGTAGTAGCACGCCGCCTGCGTGATGCTGCGTACGGCGTTGAGCGACCCCGGCACCACGCCGGACGTCCCGCTGAAATCAAACGTCACCTGCTCATCTTCGATGTGGGCTTCAACGCGGATCGGCGCAACGTGGGGCGGATCGAGGTGGTCCAGCACCAACGTGTCCTCGAAGGCGAAGCGGCCGTTGGGCCACGCCGCGATAGCAGCTCGAACACGGCGCGCGCTGTAGGTCTGGATGTGATCGGCGTAAGCCATCACCTCCTCGGCGCCGTGCGTGTCGCGGAGGGCGAGCAGTCGCTGGGTACCGACGGCATGGGCGGCGCGCTGGGCGTCGAGGTCGCCGAGGCGCTCGTCGGGCGTGCGCACGTTGCGAAGCAGCAGGGCCAGCACGGCTGTATTGCAGCGGCCGCGCTCGTAGAGCTTGATGGGCGGGATGATGAGCCCTTCCTGGTAGATCTCGGTGGAGAGCGGCAACGAGCCGGGTGTCATGCCGCCCACGTCGGCGTGGTGGGCGCGGCTGGCTACGAAGAATGTCGGTGTCTCGTCCGCGAAGAAGACGGGCGAGACCATCGTGATGTCCGGCAGGTGTGTGCCGCCCGCGTA
>JBCCMF010000351.1:0-4788 GCA_039026435.1 Bacteroidota bacterium | reverse complement strand
TCGTGCGCGGGTTGATGTCCAGTGCCGCCCACGCAGCACGCGAGAGCCCCAGGGAGGCGCGCACGGCATGGCTGAGCGTGAACCGCTCGGGAGCTACACAGACTGGAGATCTCTCTCGGTCCGCCCAACCATAGTGGTCAGGCAAACAGTTCGGGGATGCCGTGGATGCTGCAGATGGGACAGGTGTACGGATCGTGCCCGCGGGCGGGGCAGTATTCGCGGCCAAAGTAGATGATCTTCAGATGGAGGTCGTTCCATTGCGCTTTCGGAAAGAGCCGCTTGGCGTCGCGCTCGGTCTGAACCACGTTCTTGCCGCTCGACAGCCCCCAGCGGTACATCAGGCGGTGGATGTGCGTGTCCACGGGGAAGGCGGGCACGCCAAACGCCTGTGCCATCACCACCGATGCCGTCTTGTGCCCCACGCCGGGCAACGCCTCCAGCGCCTCGAAGCTCTGCGGCACCTGGCCGTCGTGCTCATCGAGCAGGATGTGGGACAGCCCTGAGATGGCCTTCGACTTCTTGGGCGAGAGGCCGCACGGCCGGATGATGGCGCGAATCTCTTCTACAGGCACCGTGATCATCTCCTGGGGCGTGTTGGCGCGGGCGAAGAGGTGCGGCGTGACCGTGTTGACGCGCTTGTCGGTACACTGCGCCGAGAGCAGCACGGCGATCAGCAGGGTGTATGGGTCGGTGTGATCGAGCGGGACATCGACGGTCGGATACAGCTCGTTGAGGATGCGCACGATGTCGTCCGCCTTCTGCTGCTCGGTCAGGGGCATGCGTAGATGGGAGCGTGGATCATGAGTAATGAGGCACCTTCCATGCTTGCTGCCAGCCCAGGATCCAGAGACGGCGCCCTGCTTCGGTGACGATGTGGCATCGGCTCATGCGGACGCGACCTCGCGCTTTATCTTGTGAGTTGTCCTACGGCCTGCAGCACGGCTACAGGCCACGCATTGCCAGCCAATCACTCCTATGCCGACCACCGCACCGCCCAACTCGACCCATCCGCTCACCCGCGCGGCGTGGCGGGCGTGGCTGGAGACGCACCACGCGCACGAGGATGGTATCTGGCTCATCCGCTACAAGAAAGCCACAGGCAAACCCGCCGTAAGCTACGACGAAGCCGTGGAGGAGGCGCTGTGCTTCGGCTGGGTCGATAGCAAACCGAATAAGCTGGACGACGAGCGCTCGCTGCTGTGGTTCGCGCCGCGCAAGGCGGGCAGCAACTGGTCGCGCCTCAACAAGGAGCGCATCGCCCGCATGGAGGCGGCGGGCCAGATGACACCGACCGGACGCGCCAAGGTCGAGGCGGCCAAGGCCGACGGCTCGTGGACGGCGTTGGACGATGTGGAAAACCTCGTCATCCCGGGCGACCTCGCCGACGCTTTGGCAAGCTACCCCGGCGCTGCCGCACACTTCGACGCCTTCCCGCGATCGGCCAAGCGCGGCATCCTGGAGTGGATCCTGAACGCCAAGCGCGCACCCACTCGGGCCAAGCGCATCGCCGAGACGGCGCGGCTGGCGCAGGACAACATCCGGGCAAACCAGTGGCCGCGCCGGTGACGGGGGGATGGCTTCATGCAAGGTTGATCTATCGAACGGAAACTCGTGTGTATAGAGTGTGTACACGCGCGCACCTCATACCCATTCAGTGACGCCTGTGCCCTCCTCTGCCTCCAACCTCACGGCCGCTTCTGCTCGCGCCGCCACGAACAACCATACCCTGTGGGACCGGCTCGGCATCGGCCTCTCCGGCCTCTGCGCGCTGCACTGCCTCCTGACGCCCGTGCTGCTCGCTATGCTCCCCCTCTGGACGGGGCTCGGCGAAATTCACGAATGGGTCCACATCGTCCTCGTGATCCCCATCATCCCCATCACGATCATCGCCATGCGCAACGCCGCGGGGCCGCACCGCTCGAAGCGCGTGCCGTGGTACCTGGGCGTCGGGCTCGTGCTCATCATCGTTGCCATTCCGCTGGGGCATGAGCTGGGCGGCCCCAGCGAGACGCTCATCACGCTAGCCGGAAGTGGGCTGCTTATCAGCGGACACTGGATGAACTGGCGCCTCCACAAGAACGTCTGTACCGACGACGACCATACCCACTGACGCCGATGAAACGCCTCAACTTCACGCTCGATACGGACGCAGTTACGCTGCTGGAGCGCTTGGCCGATACCTACTACGGCGGCAACAAGTCACACACCGTGCGGGCTGCGCTCGAAAGCCTCTCGGCCCACCTGGGCCACGACGGGTGGGTCATCTCGGGCTACACCCCGGTGCGCGCCGAGGCCGACGCCTCGTGCCACACCTGCGGCACG
Source organism: Bacteroidota bacterium (assembly GCA_039026435.1). GTDB lineage: Bacteria > Bacteroidota > Rhodothermia > Rhodothermales > JBCCMF01 > JBCCMF01. The sequence goes on along the minus strand of JBCCMF010000351.1, from coordinate 2,466 downwards.
GTGCCCACCGAAGGCAGCGTCTTCTTCCGACCGGTCTTCGAACGTGGCACAAGCCCCGACGCGCTGCAACGTATCCCGACCGAAGAATGGCTCGACTGCTCCACCTGCGCCGAAGAGCGCCTCGCTTCCTAGCCCTCACCCTACCCTTACTGCTGCTCGCTGCCTGCGACAGCAGCGATACGCCCGGTCGCGAACTCTGCGCTATCGGCGTTGGCCCCGAGGAACTCGATAGCGTGCTGCTGGGCGTCTCCACCTACGAAGTCACCTACCGCGCCGACCTCACGGGCGATGCCGTGATCGACTTCATCACGTTTGAGGATGTCAACGGCGTGAACACCCGGATCGAAGCCCCCGTGTTGCCGTGGGTGCGCACCGTGACGCTGCCCGCAGGAGCTGACGCCGGCATCACCGTGCGCGGCGCCTATGCCGAAGACGCCAGCATCACCACCAGCTTCAGCGCCGAGAGCAACGAAGCCAACAACGGCTCGGTAGACCGCCTCGCCCAACAGTCCAGTTGCGGCGAGGCCTGAGCCGGATCAGACGGTCACGTTCAACGCCTCTAGCGCTTCGGCTGGCGTGAGCACGAACTGCTCGGAGCGCCGAAGCAGCAGGGCCTTCTCGTCCAGATTCATGGCGATGGGCAGCTGTGCCACGCCGATGAGCCGCCGCATCCACTCCATCCCGGCGAACTGGAGGGCCAAGGCGGGGTCGAAGTGCGCGGGCGCGTCGTAGTGGTCGAGGAGGGATTGGATCAGCCGCATTGGTCGCCTCGCAAAGGCCAAGTGGGCAGCCAGCACGCCGATGTCGTACTCGGCCGGGCCGAGGAAGCAGAACTCGGGATCGATGATGAACACCTGCTCGGCGCGGGCCAGCCAGCTGCCGGGGTAGTAGTCGCCGTGGAGCAGCGTGCCGCCGTCATCGGAGAGGTAGCGTTCGCCGAGGCGGGTGATGGCAGCCACATAGGCGCCGTTCTGCTTGAGGCGGTCGGCTTCGGCTTGGAGGCCGGGCGTGATGCCGTCGAGGTCAAGGCCATTGTCGGGGAGGAGCGGGTAGCGGAAGAGGTGCTCGTGGTTTAGCTCGCGCATGGCGCGGTTGGTGAGCACATCGTGCGAGGCGTCCTCGTACGAGCTGTTGTGCAGCGCGCTCAGCCAACGGCACAGCATCGGCAGCGCGGGCACGTCAGCACCGCCATCGGTGTAGAGCGCGGTGGCATCGTCGAGGGTGCCGAGGTCTTCGAACAAGAGCAGCTGGGCCTCGGGCCTGTGCGCCAGCAGCTTGGGCATCGCCTGCGTGACGGTCGGGTTGGAGGCGGCAGACGCGTAGAAGGCGGCCTCCACCTGAGCGCGCTCCTCTGGCGCGGGAATCTGCGGATACTTGGCCACCCACGGGCGTGCTTGCTTCAGGATGAACGTGCGGCGCGGCGTCGTCACACGAAGCACCACGTTCATGTTGCCCTCCCCTGCTTTCGTCAGCATCTGGACGTGCTCATCGGCAGCGAAGAAGCCGATGTTGCGCAGGTAGGCGGTGATGTCATCAGGGGTGTCGAGCGAGAATAGCGGATAGGAGGGCGTCATGGAATAGCAAAGCAAGCAAATGAGGAGGACACCTGTGATGCACAGGCTAGCCGTTAGGTTACGGCAGCGGATGCACTTCGCCAATAGGCCCCGTCAAAGCCACGTTGTATCTTCCCCGACCCATGCTACCGATTCATAAAGATGATTACTCTCACGAGTATCGTCCCGAGCAAAACCGTGAGCGCTCCCAAACCCCTCCCTTGAGGGAGGTGGGCCGCCGCTGGGCGGGTCGGAGGGTGTATGGGCTCATCGTTAAGGTGATGCTCGATACCCCCCCAGCCCTTCGGGCAGCCCCCTGGAGGGGGCGGTCACGCATGCGGTTTCTGTCTCGATGAGTCGCTGTTTGCCAGAAAGCGGCATCACCTGCCGAAGCCTATGCTCCGTCTTTTTCTTTTGCTTGCCATAGTTCTACTGTGGCCGACCTACGTCCTGGCCCAGCCCACGCCGTCGCTGCACGACCGCATCGAGGGCCTGCTCATCGGCGCGTTCATCGGCGATGCAGCGGGGGGGCCGGTCGAGTTTCAGGCGCCACAGCGGGGGCCGTGGACGACCACCGACACGGTGCTCACGCCCGAGGGCATCGCCGAACTGGCCGACGCGTTTTACCTGCGCGCCTATCCGATGGGGGCTGGATCGTACGCCCACTGGACCGACTACGGCCCGCCTGGCACCGTCACCGACGACTCGCGCTTCAAGCTGCTGTTTATCAACAGCCTCCGCGACGCCGGGCGCGCCGACCGCGACGCCTTCGCCCGCGAGATCCTGCGTTTCCACGCCGACACCACCGGCCCCTACCCGCAATTGCGCCAGGACTGGCTGGATGAGTTCGCCTACGCCGCGCGCTGGGTCCTGGGCGAGCGCGACGAGACCATCGCCCTCCCGCCCGAGCGGC
>JBCCMF010000350.1:0-4800 GCA_039026435.1 Bacteroidota bacterium | reverse complement strand
GTGGCGGAGTGAATCGCGGTGGTGTGCAGGCTGCTCCTCAAGAACTATTCCGCATGGAACACGCGCTGAGGACGGCGTTTTTTTGGTGATTGTCTTGAAACGCGCCAGCCAGCCGTCGCCACTTTTATACACTACTGCCCGCTCCATGATGCGCCACAATCTTCAGGCTGCCCTGCAGCAAGCCCTCCAGACGACGCGTTTGGGACGACGCGTCATATGGCATCGCCGCACCGACTCGACGAACACCCAAGCGCTCGATGCCGCCCGTCGCGGCGGCGCCCACGGCCTACTCGTCGTTGCCGATAGCCAAACGGAGGGGCGGGGGCGTTTTGCGCGGCGCTGGGAAGCCGCGCCGGGCCAAAACCTCCTCTTCTCCCTGATCCTCAAGCCGGACATCGCCGTGGCGCACCTCGGCCTCGTCTCGCTCGCGACCGCCTTAGCCGTTGCTGAGGCTGTGCGTGTACAGACGGGCGCCCTCCCCCACGTCAAGTGGCCCAACGATGTCCTCATCGAAAGCCGTAAAGTATGCGGCATCTTGATCGAAACCACGCTCACCACCACGGCGCGACCGACCTTGGTCGTGGGCGTGGGATTGAACGTAAACCAGACGGCGTTTCCGCCCTCGGTGCATGAGGCCACATCGCTGGTGCTCGAAACGGGCCAGCACGTTGATCGGGCGGCCCTCCTCGCGCAAATCCTGCACCGCTTAGAAGAGCACCTCAACGGCATAGGCACCCCTTCCGGTCAAGCCTCGCTACGCGCCGCGTACCATGCCTCCTTGGCTCACTTGGGCGAGCCCATCGCGGTCTATCGGGGGCCGTACCACGCACCTGTCACGGGAATCTGCGAGGGCGTGGGGCCGTCTGGCGAGTTGCTGCTGCGTACGCCTACGGGGACGCAGGCGCTGCATGCGGGCGAGGTCTCGCTACGGCCCGGTTGAACGGGCATCGGCTACTTGCGCGGCGATGTGCGCCATCACCATGCGCACCGCGACGGCGTTGTGACCGCCCCTGGGGATGATCAGGTCGGCGAGGCGCTTGGACGGTTCAACGAACTCCAGATGCATCGGCCGGACGGTGCGTTCGTACTGCTCTAACACCGAGGCCAGCGGCCGCCCGCGTTCGCTCGTGTCGCGCCGGATGCGCCGCAGCAGCCGGATGTCATCGGGCGTGTCTACGAAGAGCTTGATATCCATGCGGTCTACGAGCGTCGGCTCGGCCAGCACCAGGATACCATCCAGGATCAGCACAGGCTTGGGCGTCACTTCTACGGTGTCGCTGGAGCGCGTGTGGTGGACGAAGTCGTACACGGGTCGGGCGATGGGCAGCCCTGCAATCAGCTGATCAACATGGGCGCAGAGGAGCGCAGTATCGAGCGAGTTGGGATGGTCGTAGTTGACCGACGCCCGCTCTTCCAGCGGCAGGTCGTCCTGCGGGTGATAGTACGCGTCGTGCTCAAGCAGCGCGATGTTGCCCGTACCGAAGGCGCGGTAGATGCGCTTCACGAGCGTGGTCTTGCCACTGCCCGAGCCGCCTGCGATGCCGATGACGAGCGGCCGCGCCCCGTCAGCCATACTTCACATAGACCAGCAGCGTGGTCTTGGTCTCCTCGTTCTGCTCCATCGCATCCTGATCGAGCTCGTACCCATCGGGGTGCTCCCACTCCAGCAGCGGCTCGATGCTCTCGATGGTCTCCTTGACGATGTGCGCGCTGAGTTGGCCACGCAGCTGCTTCACGCCGTGCGACACGGCGCGGCGCTCGCCTTGCACTTCGCGGTAGAACTTGACCTCGACCATGTGGGCGTAGGTGTGGGCGTCGTCCCAGGCGTCGCGATGGGCGCCGGGCAGCAAGTTCCACACGAAGCGGCCTTCGAGGTGCGTGTTGAGGATGGGGCTCAGGTGCGGTCGCCAGAAGGAGGACACCTTGCCGATCTCGGGGACCGAGGCATCCATCTTGAGGCGGTAGTTGGGGATGAGGTCGTCGGGGCGGAGCAAGCCAAAGAGGCCGGAGAAGATGATGCCGTTCTCCAAGAGCCGCCGTTGCGCGCCGGTGGGCAGTCCTTGGAAGTCCATCGCCTTAAACATGACGCCTGGGCTGTAGCGGTCCAGCGCAGACATCAACGGCGCCTTCAACACCGCCGTGTTGACTTGCACAGCATCGGCCAGCGTGTCGCCTTTGACGCCAAAGAGCCGCTCCAACTCGTGCTCGGGGGCGCCGAGTATGTCTTGGAGCGCTTTGATGAGGGATTTACGCTCGGCGTTGAGCTCCCTGAAGTAGTTGAACGTGCCCGACGAGCGGTAGTCGAACATGTCAGGCGCGAACGGATTGCCGCCCGTCTTTTTGCCTTCGGCGGGCGGTAGAAGGATGGAGAAGTTGGGCATAAACACGCCAGCGTGGGGCGCGACCGTTAGTTGGAAGTTTTTCGACCCTGGCGGCGCATCTCGCTGAGCAGGTTGTCGATGTCGTCGCGGATGCGCTGGGCCTTGGCCTCGGCATCGGCCACGAGGGCGTCACCGCTACGGCGCGCATCGCTGATCGCCTCGTCGTCAAGCAGCGTGTTGACCGAGTCGGCGAGTTGGTCGGCCAGGCGGTCGACCTGGTAGATGAGGCGCCGCCGCATCCGCTCGCCTTTCTCGGGCGCCAGCAACAGCCCCAAGCCGAAGCCGACCGCGCCGCCGATTAATACACCCCATGCGCCACTGCGAACCCCACGTGCCATGCGTCTCTGTCTCATTCGTGTTACAATAGATAACTCGCCGTTAAACGAAAAAAAGCCACCGCCGGACTCCGACCGCAGCTTTTTGACTGGGGTCACCAAAGCGGGAGTCCCCTACCGGTTTTTCTTTTTGTGCCGGTTCTTGCGCAGGCGCTTCTTGCGCTTGTGCGTCGCGATCTTATGTCGCTTGCGTTTGCGTCCGCAGGGCATGCTGTCACCTTGTGTCGTTCATTCAGGATACTTGGTAAGGACTGATCAGATAATGTACGACCAGCCTAGCAGCAATACAACGCGATGCGGCGCCTGCAGTTTCAAGATTAGACGAGGCTGTAGGTATCGCACCGCCTGGGCAGCGAGCCGTGGCGGGTACCACCACATCCGTGTATAAGTTTGCGAGCGGTGCTGTCGGAAGATGCGACATCTGCTACCTCACGTGCTCATAACCACACGATTCTGCATGCTTGTTTGGTGCACCTATCAGGCACTCTTTATTTTTGGCCATCGTCTGACGCCAGGGCATATGAAGGATTCCTTTCGCCCAACTGGCGAGACGATTCCCCACCGGAGGTAGCATATCATTGGGTGAGTATGCGCCGACGGTCCAATGGAGTTGCCCGTTCATCGAGCGTTTGGGTGAGCGCTCTCGGAAGACTCCTCTCGAGCCAAGCAGGCGCGCACGGGTGAGTGCGTCTGTTTGGCTTTTTTTTGCTCCAACGGTTTTGTACTGTGGTCACGTTCCACCGATCGTCTGCCACACCTGTTATGGTCGCACCCCGCTTTGTCCACGGACTCCTTCTGATCGCCATTGTGTTGGCCACTGGCTGTGCGCCGTCCATCGCGCCGCTGTACAAGGATTTTTCGACACCCGACGAGGTCGCGGCCGACGCCGAGACGCTGGAGCGTATCGGTGCCACGCTTGAAGCCGAAGGATGGACGCTCCGCGAGTCCGGTGTAGAGGGCGTGGTGGCCACCGAAGAGAAGGTGCTGAGCCAGTGGGGCATCTACGAAGTCAAAATCTCGCTGGAAATCATGCCCTTTGGCGACGACTACGTGCGCGTGCTTTTCCACCCCTACCGTGAGTTCTTCACAGGAAACCGCAGCAAGATCCCTTACCTCGACCGCCGCCTGCGGCGTAGCGTGGTTGCCTCGGTGGAAGACGCCTTGGAGGCGACGGGGCTGGATGTGATACCGTGGCCTGTGCAGCGCGACCGCCGGAACGTAACCCGGTGACGGTGGCGCTGTAGCGCGGGGTATTCGGGCGTATATTTAGCCGCCCTGCTCCTCTTCGTTCGCCTCATGTCTCTTCCACACCACCCACACCTTTCCGACCTGTCCCGCATGCATGCCTGGACGGGCGAAGCTGCCCAAACGCTGCTCAACGCGTACTCGGATGCGCAGCGCCAGTGGAAGCCCAATGCCAAGTCCTGGAGCATCGACGAATGCTTTGAGCACCTGGCCATCACAGGCGAATTGTACAGCTCGGTCGTCAACACCGCCCTTGATTCCAGGAAGGCCACGTCGAGCTCTGCCCCCTACAAGCCCACGTGGTTCGGGAAGCTCTTCCTCAACCTCGTCAAGCCCGACGGGCGCATCAAAGTCAAGACGCTGCCTGTTTTTCAGCCGACCTCGCCTTCCGCGGTGGGTAGCGATGCGCTGAATCGCTACTGGACCCAGCACGACCACATGGGGCAGTACCTGCGCCGCGCCGACGGCGTGCCTCTCAACGGTGATAAAATCCCTTCCCCCGCCTCGTCGCTGGTGAAGCTGACGCTGGGCGAGGTGCTAACGCTGCTGGTCTGGCATGAGAAGCGACACGTGTGGCAGGCACAACGCCTCATTGCGCACACCGAATTTCCACACGAGGCAACGTAACCTCATCGGTGCAGGGATCGTGCAATTCTCATGGCGCCCTAACATGCCGTACGCGGCGGCGCAGTATCTTCGCCTTGATCGCTTCACATGCCGCTTCCTTCGTCGTTCATCGTGCGCTTGCTTTTTGCCCTCGTGGTGCTGCTGACGCTGCAGCTGAGTTGTTCAGGTCCAGCCCACACGCCCAGCCCGAACGCGCCCCTGGCCCCGACGGT
>JBCCMF010000349.1:0-4803 GCA_039026435.1 Bacteroidota bacterium | reverse complement strand
TCGTCGCGGCGATGCTTTTGGCGGAGTTTGCGGAGCGCTTTCTCCTTGATCTGGCGCACGCGCTCGCGGGTCAAGCCGAAGCGTTGGCCAATCTCTTCGAGCGTCAGCGGGTGCTCGCGGCCGATCCCAAAGTAGAGGCGCGTGATCTCGGCCTCGCGCGGGTGTAGCATGCTGAGCGCGCGCTCAATGTCAATCTTCAGCGACTCGTCGAGCAGCACCTCGTCGGGCGCGATGTCGTCTTCGTCGGGCAGTACGTCGAGGAGGCTGTTGTCGTCGTCCTCGTTGAACGGGGCGTCCATCGACAGGTGACGGCCCGTGTGCTTGAGCGCCTCGCGCACCTTCTTTACATCGATGTCGAGCTCTTTGGCGAGCTCTTCGATGTTAGGCTGACGCTCATGCATCTGTGCGAGCCGGGCGCTCGTCTTGCGGATCTTTGAGATGGTGCCGATGCGGTTGAGCGGCAGGCGCACGACGCGGCTCTGCTCGGCCAGCGCCTGCAGGATCGCCTGGCGGATCCACCAGACGGCGTACGAGATGAACTTGAACCCGCGCGTCTCATCGAAGCGCTTAGCGGCTTTGATGAGCCCGTAGTTGCCCTCGTTGATGAGGTCGGCCAGGGTGAGGCCTTGCCCCTGGTACTTCTTGGCTACCGACACCACGAACCGCAGGTTGGCCCGGGTGAGCTGGTGCAGGGCTTCTTGGTCTCCTTGCTTGATTCGGCGAGCCAGATCTACCTCCTGGTCTGGGGTCAGCAGATCGATTTGGCCGATCTCCTGGAGGTATTGATCCAGCATCCGCTGCTGGCGAGGGACGTACATAGGCCTAAAGACGGTTTGGTGGTAGCGTTGGGGTCAGACGCAGGCGCGAGGCTAGACGAGGGCGCGGTTGAAGCCTCATTTTCGATGAGGGTTGCGTCCACGCCTGCTCCAAGGCCCTTGTTCCGCGTAAATTGATAATTCGCTGGCGCGGCACAGGCACTGCTGCGGTGTATCTTCCCCTGTTTTGCGCCGCAACATTTCGAGGACGCGGAGTAGGCAGAAACTAGGCTGCGCCTAACGTGCGTTACATTTTTTTGTAAGCATCTAGAAACAGAACAGTTCCAGCAAGCCCCGACCTACCGCAACATGGCCGCGCTTCCTCCTCTTGACGGCGCCTCGACGCTGCACCGCCTTGATGAAGCGGCATTCGTGCTCAATTGCAGAGGGCGCATGCTGGACTGCCGCCCCGGGCTGCCTACAGGCGCGCAGGTGATGGGTATCCTCAACGTCACGCCCGACTCGTTCTTCGACGGCGGACGCTACACCACACTTGACGCGGCCCTCCGTCAGGCGGAGCGCATGCTATTGGAAGGGGCTACAGTGCTCGACATCGGCGGCGAGTCCTCACGCCCCAAGGGCACAGCCTATGGCAAAGGTGCTCAGCCCGTCACCGCCGCCGATGAGATGCAGCGCGTGCTGCCTGTTGTCGCTGGCATCGCCGAGCGTTTCCCGGAGGCTATCCTCTCAATCGACACGTACAAGCCGCACGTGGCACAGGCTGCGCTGGAGGCGGGTGCGCACCTCATCAACGACATCACTGGGCTACGTATCTACCCCGCGATGGCTGACGTGGTGGCGCGCTTTGACGCACCGCTCATTGTGATGCACGCGCTGGGCCAGCCTGGCGCCATGCCACACGAGCACACCTACACCGATGTGGTGGCCGAAGTCAAAGCAGCATGCGCCGAGGCGATCCAGACGGCGGAGGCCGCAGGCGTTCAGCAGGTCGTCACCGATCCGGGCTTCGGGTTCAGCAAGACCCCCCAGGAGAATCTTAGACTCCTGCGCCACACCGATGCGCTGCTTGCTTTGGGGCGGCCTGTACTGGTGGGCATCTCGCGCAAGAGCACCATCGGCAGCGTCCTGGGCACCCCAGGGTCGCCTCTGCCGAAAGAGGAGCGCCTATTCGGCTCGCTCGGGGCCACAGCCATCGCGGTGCTGCAAGGGGCTACGCTGGTGCGCACGCACGACGTAGGCCCCACGGTGCAGATGCTCAAGGCGCTTGCCGCCACATGGCAGGCCTAGGCAGGCCTACGCCACGTCGTCCATCGAGTCGATGATGTGCTCCACGAGGCCGTATTCCTTCGCCTCGTTGGCCGTGAGCCAGAAGTTGCGGTGCGTGTCATTCTCGATGCGCTCAAGCTCCTGCCCCGTCTGGCGGGCGAAGATGCGATTCAGGCGGTCGCGCATCTTGAGGATCTCACCGGCTTCGATCTCGATATCGCTGGCGGTACCGCCAGCACCACCGGCCGGTTGGTGCAACAGGAAGCGCGTGTTGGGCAGGCAGTAGCGGTCCTCGAGGGGCACCGAGACGAAGATGAGCGCACCAGCACTCGCCACCCATCCGGTACCAATGATGCGCACGCGTGGCGCCACGAAGCGGATCATGTCGTGGATAGTGTCGCCCGCTTCCACGTGCCCGCCCGGCGAGTTGATGAAGAGCGTAATCGGCTGCTTCGATTCGGATGCCATCGCCAGGAGCTGGGCGGCTACGGTGCCCGCCAACGCCATGTTGATCTCACCGCTGATCATCACGATGCGCGATTTGTAAAGCTGCTGCTGGATGCCTCCAGCCATTGGTTTCTTCCGGTCGTCCATGCGCTAGCAAGCGTGGGTCACGTTGAACTTTCTGAGGTGGGGGTTCTTCGCTCGGCTCTCGGAAACGTTCCGCGCCAGCCTGTAACGCTGGGCTGCCGACCGCTTTGCTGCCTCCTATGACCTGGGTTACGCAGGTGCCGCCTCTGGCGCGTCCGTCCACACCTGTATGCCTGGCTGGCGCAGGGCGTTGGCAGCGGCGGCGGCGGCGGCGGGGGAGGTGAACACGCCGAAGACGGCCGAGCCCGAGCCCGACATCGCGGCATACCCAGCGCCCGCGCGGAGCAGCGCGTGCTTCACAGCGCCGATGGCCGGGTACTGGGCGATGAGAGCGGGTTCGAAGTCGTTCACCAGTTCTCGACGCCAGCGGCCGAGGTCGTTCGAGGTCACCACCTCGGCCAAGTTGGCGCGGCCGACGGCGTTGGGCGTGATGCCTGCATACGCCTCAGCGGTTGAGCTATGCACGTCTGGCACAGCTACCACGAGCGCATGCGGCAGGCGGTACGCTGAGCCCTCCGGGTGCACAAGCGGCGTCAGGTCTGTGCCACGGCCTGTACCGCGCGCCGCGTCCGTTCCGAGGAAAAACGGCACATCGGAGCCCAATGCTGCCGCCAGGGTGTGCAGCTCGTGGGCCTTGGCCTCGACGCCATGCCATTTCGCCAGCAGGTTGAGGGTGGCGGCCGCGTCGCTAGAGCCGCCGCCGAGGCCTGCGCCGTACGGCAAGCGCTTCTCCAGGTGGATAGCCACGCCGCCCGTCACGCCGAAGTGCTCGGTGAAACGCTGGGCAGCCCGCATGCACAGGTTCCCTTCGTCGGTAGGCAGCGTGGGGTCTGAGCAGGTGAGCACAAGGGTGGGCGCAGGGCGCAGCGTGAGCGTGTCTGCCCATCCGATGCGCAGGAAGACCGTGTCGAGGTCGTGGAAGCCGTCGGGGCGGCGGCGCAGCACGTGGAGCCCCGCGTTAATTTTGGCATGGGCTTCTGCTTGAAGGAAGCGTGTAGACGGAGACGGCTCGGGCATCGCGTTGCGTGATCTTGTACTATGTTGTAATTTCCGCGTCCTTTGTGCCTGTCTATCCACGCTGCCCGGCCCCACTGCCTATCGCCACAACGGTACCACCCATCCGGTTCAACGATCCCGCGCCGTAGCGCAGGCCTTGTGGAGCCGCACCTCACACCACTGGCAGCCTTCTTCTGATATTTACGAGGCGTTCATGCGCAACCACTGGGCCTCCTGGCGAGGCATCCGAGGGCTTCTTTTGCTTGGCTTGGGGCTGTGCGTCAGCCTGCCAAGCTACGCCCAATCCATTGGCGAAGGGCTGGGGAGCCTCAACCCGCTGGACCAGCTCCGTACGCAGGCCAGCGCTCGCTCCACCGTCTCTCCACTGGCCCCGATGGAGGGCGCTGTAGAGCCCGATGTCTACCGCGTGGGCCCGGGCGACATCTTCGCCGTCACCATCGCCACCTTGAATGAAGGGTTTCAGGTGCCTGTGGCCGCAGATGGCCACCTTATGCTGCCGGATGCAGGCAGCGTGCAGGTAGCAGGCCAGACGCTGAGCGAGGCGCGCCGTGCCGCCCTGCGAGCATTGCGCGCCCAGTATTCCAACGTGGCCGTGGACGTGACGCTGGCGCAGCCCCGGCAGTTCTATGTGCACGTAGCCGGAGCCGTCAGTACGCCGGGGCGCTACCTGGCGATGCCCGTCGAGCGGGTGGCCAGCGTCGTCGCCCTCGCCTTCGCCGACACCAGCCGCGTGCCCGTGCGCAATCCGCGCTTCCGCCCCTCGCTCCGCGACGTGACCATCGAGCGCACGGGCAGCACCCGCCATTCCATCGACCTGCAGCGGTATCTGGCTACGGGTGACCGCGCGTACAATCCCTACCTCAACGACGGCGATGTCGTGCGGGTTGGCGCGTATGATCCGGCGCAGCATGCCGTCTTTGTGGGCGGCGCCGTGCCCAACCCGGGTGCGTTTCCGCACCGCCTGGGCGACACCGCGGCGGACCTGCTGGCGCTGGCGGGCGCCAACACCACAAGCGGCACAGACAGCGTGCGCGTTACCTCCAGCCGCACGGGCCAGGCCAAACACTACGCGTTGACGGACGCCCTCGCCGACGTCACCGTGCAGCCACTCGACCGCATCCACGTCTACGCCGCCGTGGAGCTGCGCGGCACG
>JBCCMF010000348.1:0-4815 GCA_039026435.1 Bacteroidota bacterium | reverse complement strand
TGCTGCAAGAGCTGGAAGCCGAGCAGAAAACATCCGAGATCAGTCGGTTGGAACAGGAGCAAGCCGCCAGCGAGGCGCAGATCCAGCGGCAATGGATGCTGGTGGGCGGTGTGGCCGTCATCGCCGTGTTGCTGGGCGGCTTGGTCTGGCTGTACGGACAGCGGAGCCGCGTGCAGGCCGCACAAGCCGAGCAGCTGCGGACGCTGGACCGCGCCAAGTCGCGCTTCTTCGCCAACATCTCGCACGAGCTACGCACGCCGCTGACGCTCATGCTGAGTCCGTTAGATGCCGCCCTAGCAGAACCCGACAAGCAAGCCAACCAGAAGCACCTGCGCGTGGCGCGCAAGAGCGGGCAACAACTGCTACACTTGGTGGAGGACTTGCTCGACTTGTCCAAGTTGGAGGCGGGCGCGCTCACCATCAACGCCACGACGGTGAGGCTGGCCACCTTGCTGCGCCGCATCACGTTCAGCTTCGAATCGCTGGCCGAGCAGCGGCAGGTACAGCTGGCCTACGCGGTCGAAGTGCCCGACGCGTATGCCGCACACACCGACACGCGCAAGGTGGAGCAGATCCTCAACAACCTACTCAGCAACGCGCTGAAGCACACCGATGCCGGAGGAAAAGTCACGGTGGATGGACGCTTGGAGGGGGCGACGTTGCATCTGCGTGTGACTGATACCGGGCGAGGTATCCCGTCCGATGAACTGCCTAACATCTTCGAACGCTATTATCAGGTCGAGGATGTGCCTGCCGAGGGCGGAGCAGGCATTGGGCTGGCGTTGACGAAGCGGTTGGTGGATCTGCTGGGCGGGACCATCGGTGCCACGAGTACGCTAGGCGAGGGCAGCACGCTCACCCTAACACTGCCAATGCCGGAAGGCGAAATCAGCGCACCGTTGCCGCCGGATGAGCGTGGCGATGGCGCCGCGTCGCCTGCGGAGTCGGCACCCGGCTTCACCCCTGCGTTTGTGCGCGAGGGCAAGCAGGCGCGCCTCCTGCTCGTGGAAGACAACCGCGACATGAGCGCCTACCTCACCGACATCCTCGACCCCTACTATGCTGTGACGTGTGCGTACGACGGGGAAGAAGCGCTGGACCTGCTCGGGCAGGCGTCGTTCGATCTGATGACCTCAGACGTGATGATGCCGCGCATGGATGGCCTCACGTTGCTGGAGTGCGTCCGTGCCGACGACCGCTTGCGCCAAATGCCCGTCGTCATGCTCACCGCCCGCGCCGACGAAGCGGACCGCCTGCAGGGTTGGCGCCTCGGCGTGGATGATTACATCACCAAGCCGTTCAACGCCGACGAACTGCTCGCTCGCATCGACAACCTGCTGCGCAACCAGCAGGAGCGCGACGCCTGGCGCGAGGCGCACGCATCGGATGACGAGGAGCCCATCAGCGCCGAGCAGGCGTGGCTCCAGCAGGCCGAGGCCGTCGTGTTGGATCATCTCGACCGAAGCACTTTTGCCGTGACGGATCTGGCCGAAGTACTGGAGACCAGCGAGCGGCAACTCTACCGCAAGACCAAAGCGCTCACTGGGTTGACGCCGCTGCAGTTCATCCGCGAGATCCGCCTGTTGCGCAGCCAGCGCTACCTCGAAGCGCGAGCGTTTGGGACGGTCGCTGAGGTGGCTTACGCCGTTGGGTTCGAGAACCCCTCGTACTTCACTCGGCTCTTCGGCAAACGGTTTGGCAAACCGCCGAGCCACTACTTTCAAGCCTGAAGGCTGGTTTTTAGACTGAAATCAGTGTTTTGGCAGGAATGAATCGGAGTTTGGCAGAAATGAGTCGGGTGTGTTGATGGAGGAAGAGCCATTTTGGGCAGCGTAAACGTTGCACTCAAACGGCACCTCGTCTATGCGTACCGCTGCCCGTCTTATCGCTCTCTGCCTGTTCGCATTTCCACATCTCGTGTCGGCGCAGCAGCGCGGCGATGTCAATGGCGATGCCGTCATCGATGGCCGGGATGCCCTCCGCGTGATGCGGGTAGCCGAAGGGTTGGTCGCACCTACCGAGGTCGATCTCAAACAGGGTGACGTACATCCCCTGCCGGGCACCGAAGGCCGTGCGCAGGGGGACGGCATGCTCACGCGCGACGACGCGCAGCGCTTGCTACAGGTCTCGGTAGGGCTTGTGGACGAAGGTTTGGTGACGGGCAACGTGTCGCCGCCCACGGTGGATGCCTTCATCCCGCAGTCCGGCAGCCCGGGCGACACCCTCGCTGTCTTCGGCACGGGGTTCACACCCGACGACCCGGCGTTCACCCTCGTCTTCTTCGGAGACACCCAGGCCGAAGTAGTCGGCGCTGACGAAGGGACCTTGTTGGTCCGTATGCCGCCGGGTGTGACGCAGGCGCCGCTGACCGTGCTGGGGCTGGGCGGCTCTACCACGACCGAGGAAGCCTTCCGCACCCTCGCGCAGCGGCGGTTCCGCGCCGCCTTGCCGGGCGATCGCTCCCCTGAGGATTATGTGATTGCCAGCGCACTTTTTGAACAGCATCGCCTCACGGCAGACGGCGTGGCCATGCAGATCATCCCGGGATCGTCGCTGCTCATCACCGTAGTCTCAGAAGAGGAAGACAACCTGCTCACGCTGCTCTACTTCGACGACGGTGCGGCGGCGCCCGAAGAGGTGGTCATCGACACGCGGACGACGGCCGAGGCGCTGCTGCGCATGGCTCCGCCGCTGCAGACCAATCTCGGTGCGGCACAAGACGCCGTCCGTGCAGGCATCCACAGCGTGGCAGAGACAGAAACGCTGGCGGAGGTGCTGGAGGCGTGCTACACCGGCGCGTCGTGCAATCCCGAAGAGGATGCGGCCGTGGGTGATGCGCTCAATGCAGCTGTTGCAGCGATCCTAAGCCAGGTGCCGGCCGCCTACATTCGGCCTTTCCCCACAGATGGCACACTCGCAGGCAAGGGGGGAGGCGGCACCGTTTTGCCCCAACCCAATGCGCTTACACACCGCCGCTTTGCAGCCAACGACGCCCAACGCATCATCGACATCTACTACCCTGACGCTTTGACGGGGGAGCTAACGGTGATGGAGGCAACGACGATCACGCGTGACCGGGCTGCCCAGACGGCATCCATCCAGATCCAAGACGCGATGGGCAATCCCCTCGAGTGGATCAGCCGTACCTCGCGCATCGAAGATGCCGTGCTGCGCGATGAGTTTCCGGAGGGCGCCCGCAGCCTCAACGATCCTGACTTTTGGCGCCCCAATCTCGCCAGCGCCGACGGGCGCCCGGTCCTGACGCGCGCAGAAGGTGCCGATGCAGTCGAAGAGGTCACTGTGGTGCAGTCGAGCAGCAACCTCGACTACCTGGGCGTGGGCAACGTCAGCGCCTTGACGGACTTCGTGGGCCGTGCAGTAACAGATTCACTGGGCAAAGCCATCAACACGACGGGGGCGATCACCTTCCCCGAGGCCATCACCATTCCCACCGATCGCGACGGCTTATACGTGGTCCGGCACTACAGCGGCATGTGGCCTATCGCAGGACTTCGCGATCCTGAGCTTCTTGCTGAAGCGGAGCACCTCAACGCGTTGGAGGATGGGCGGCTTCAAGCATGGATGGCGTTCATCACCAACGCCATGATCGCAGGTGCCGATGTGTGGGCCGGCCTCAGTTCGGTAGAAGCAGCCCCCGCATGTCGCTCGATAGGGAACGATGTGGGCGACTTGGGCAGCAGCGATGCGAGCACACGGGGGAAGGCGTTGGATCGGCTAAAGTCGGCAACAAACAGTGCACAGCTTGGGCAGCGCGGCTGGAAGAAGGTCGTCAAGGCCGTAGCACCGGCCACGGCACGCATCATCTCGCGCAGTTCGGAGATGAGCTACACCGAGTACGCCCGCACGGTGACGCTGCTGGCCTACGAGATCGCCCTCGACATCGCGGGCGCCGTCAGCCAAAACCTGATTGAGCGCAGCGCCGAGTGCTTGACGGGCAACGGCTTCAAAAACTCGGTCTCCCATGCGTTCGTCAAGGCGATGGGGCAGGGCGTCCGCATCGCTGCGCGCTCCTCGTTGGTGATTCTGCAAGGCGTGATGGTGGCGCAAGCTGCCGAGCGTCTATTTGACCTGTTCAGCCTCAACCCCTTCACGCGTACTACGCCACTGGAGACATGGGTCGTGGTCGTCGGCGATCCGTTCAGTCCGCAGATCGAGAGCTTTACGCCGGAGGCAGGTACGTTCGGCACCGAGATCGTCATCACGGGGCGGCAGTTTGGCGAGGCCGCGGATGAGGCGGAGGTGTTTTTAGGCACCCACCGGCTGGAGCTGCTGGAACACAGCCCCACGCGCATCAAGGCGCGTATCCCGGAGCTCTGGTTGCGCGAGCCGCAGCGCGCACTGGCCATTTCGGTCAAGACCAAGACGGGGCGGCAAGACAGCCGGCGGGCCATCGGGAAATTCTTCACAGCCACGCAGAGCCTCCGCATTACCCAGATCAGCTCGTCCTCGACAGAACAGGTGTACGATCCAACGCAGCGGCTCATCATACCTGGTAATGACCTCGACATCCAGACGGCGCCCGTGTTCACCGAAGCCCAGCGCGAGGGGCTCGGTCTTGGCTTTACGTTGGGCGGGGGCGATCTCGAGACGCTGCTGGAAAGGGCCAATGCCAGCTACCGCGTGACGATCCCAGAGAATGTACAAGGCGCTGCTGTATCGGAGGCCGGCTACACGGCGCGAGCGGCTGAGTTGGTCTTCCGCTCCGTGGTGAATGGCGCTACTGTCGAGAGCGAGCCTGTCGTCATCAATGTGCTCAATTCTCCCGTCATCAACGATGTGACGCCGAGTGTCTTG
>JBCCMF010000347.1:0-4842 GCA_039026435.1 Bacteroidota bacterium | reverse complement strand
TATGCGCTCTTCCCCACCATGACGGTGGGCCAAAACGTGGGCTATGGGCTAGAGGTGCAAAAGGTGCCGAAAGCCGAGCGCACTGCACGCGTCGCCAAGGCGCTGGCGCGTGTGGACTTGAGTGGATTGGAGAAGAAGCCGGTGACCCAGCTCTCGGGCGGGCAGCAGCAGCGCGTTGCGTTGGCCCGCGCCATCGCCATCGAGCCGGATGTGCTGCTGTTCGACGAGCCGCTCTCCAACCTCGACGTCGCCCTGCGCGAGCAGACGCGCCGCGAGCTGACGCAGCTTCAGCAGCAGCTGGGCATCACCAGCGTCTACGTCACGCACGACCAGCAGGAGGCCCTCGCGCTCTCGGACCGGATCGCCGTGATGCGCGCGGGGCAGATCCAACAGGTAGGACCGCCCGAGGCCCTCTATCGCGAGCCTGACACCGCCTTCGTGGCCCAGTTCCTCGGCGGCAGCAACCTCATCACCGAGGCCGCGCTGGCCGAGCAGCTGGCGGGCGAAACACCGCCGCCCGACCGCGCCGTACTGGCTGTGCGCCCAGAGCACTTGACGCTCGACGATGCCAGCACGGTCCGTGCCCAGGTGCGGGCGCGGCAGTTCCTGGGCATGTTCGCCGAGCTTGAACTGGCCCTTGGTCCGCTGGCGCTCCGGGCCTGGGTTGACCCCGCCCTCGCCATCCCCGATACTGTCGGCCTGACGGCTACGGCGCATCGCTGGGTGCGCGACGCCTGACACTCACCTTACCCGCTCCGCTCATGCCCCGCGTCGCCGACAACCTCTCAAAGCTCGAAATCCGCACCGGCCTCGACGGCCTCACGCCTGCGCGCATCATCACGCTCTACCGGCGCGCACCGCTGCACCGCAACGTCAGGAATCCCGAGCAGGTGTGGGCGATGTTCGAGCAGTCTTCGCTCGTGATCACGGCGTGGGTGGATGGGCACCTGGTAGGCATCGCCCGCGTCTTGAGCGACGGCCAGCTGTTCAGCTACTTGTGCGACCTGGCTGTTGAGCCCGATGTGCAGGGGCTGGGCGTCGGCAAAAAACTCCTTGCCGAAGTGCTCGACGCGTGCAAAGGCACCGAGCTTGTGCTGCGCGACTCGGAAATCTCTGCCGGGTACTACGCAAAGCGCGGCTTCAACAAAGTCACCAACGCGTGGCTCAAGCGGGCATAGCGGTGCGCGGCTTGCCTTGTGCCACCTGGCGGACAGGCGTGGCCAGCCGAATGATCTGAATGTGCGACTCGGTGGCGATAACGCCCGGCACGTCGCGCACCATGCTGACGAGCAGGTCGCGGTCCAGGCGGCTGTGCACGGTGCCGTAGATGCTGACCACGCGGTGGTGCACGTAGAACTGGAAGCCTTCCACGCGCATCGGGTCAATATGGCGCTCGAAGCGCTGCTGGAGGCGGTAGGCAATGGCTCGGTCCTGCCCCACAGCCTGCTCAGCGGTGGATGCGGGCGTGCCTCGGAAAAGCATAAGTAACCGTTTCATAGGTCCTGGGCGTCGCTGTTCGAGCGGGTCGAAGGGGTAACGCAGTTGGTGAAACGAAGACGGTGGATTGAGAACGCGCGTGCCAACCATGAGATGGCGACACGCTTGGGATAAAGGGCGGCGCCATACGCGGGCATACACCGCCGAGGTGCAGCAAACCTCACGCCAAGATCGAATCTTCATGTGTGAGCGCTTCCAAAAGCGGTTCCTGGCCTACCGATGACGGATGCGCCAGCACCTCTCAGGAAAATCGCCGTTGCACTACGTCTGTATCTGCGGGTGTAGTGACCTGCTGGGGCTACAGGGCGGAGGCATACTCTTCGCCTACGCCGCACATGTGCGGCTTAACCACAAGGGCTGTACCTTGGTACGATCTGCCGCCTTGGACTTCTGCTATGCTGCCTGTTCTTGCTGCCTCGATTCCGTTCTTGAACGAGATGGTGGCGCTCTTTGTGGTATGCGTCATCATCGCGTACATCTGCTACAGGCTCAACCTGGTACCCATCGCGGGCTTCCTGATCGCAGGGGTGTTGATCGGTCCGAACGCACTTGGGCTCGTCTACGACCAGGAGCTGGTCGATATCTTGGCCGAGGTGGGCGTGGTCTTGCTGCTCTTCACCATCGGCATCGAGTTCAGCCTGGAGAAGCTCTCGCGCTTGGGGCGGGCCATCTTCGTGGGCGGCGGCGTGCAGGTAGGCGTGACGATAGGGCTCGTGGTCATGCTCTTGGCGCTGTTCGATGTGCCGTGGCAGGCGGGCGTGTACACGGGCTGCCTCGTGGCGCTCAGCAGCACCGCCATCGTCCTGGGCTTGCTGTCCGAGCGCGGCGAGTCGGACGCGCCCGCAGGTCGGCTGTCGCTGGCGGTGCTCATCTTCCAAGACCTCGCCATCGTGGTGATGGTGCTGCTGGTGCCCATCCTGGCAGGCACGGGCGGCACGACAATGGAGCTGCTGGGCGTGCTCGGCACAGCCGTCCTACTCATCCTCGCCGTCATCCTGTTCGCGCGGCGCATCGTCCCGTGGATCTTGGAGCAGATCGCACGCACGCGGCGGCCCGAGCTGTTCTTGCTCACCATCGTCGCCATCTGCTTTGGGACGGCGGCCATCTCGGCGGTGGCTGGCGTGAGCTTGGCGCTCGGTGCGTTTCTGGCGGGGCTCGTGGTGAGCGAGAGCGAATACAGCGAGCAGGCGCTGAGCGATATTCTGCCGCTCCGCACCGTGTTCAACGCCGTCTTCTTCGTATCGGTGGGGATGCTGCTGGATGTGCGCTTCCTCATTGCCAACCCGCTGCTGGTGCTGGGCGCGGCGGCGTTCGTGGTGGTGCTCAAGCTCGTCATCACCACGGGAAGCATCCTCTTACTGGGCTACCCGATTCGGATTGCGGCGGCGTCGGGGCTGGTGCTGGCGCAGATCGGCGAGTTCTCATTCGTGCTGGAGCGCGCCGGGCGGGCGGCAGGCCTCACGCCTGCAGGACTGGGCGAGACGGGCGCGCAGACGTTCATCGCCGTCACCGTGCTGCTGATGCTGCTCACGCCGTTCATGATGCAGGCCGCGCCCAAACTGGGCGACAGGCTCATGCGCACGCCGCTCCGCCGCTTTGGCCACGACCAGGAGGACGAGCTGAGCCAAGACGCCGACGCGCACACGATGGAGGACCACGTCATCGTGGTCGGCTACGGACCGGCGGGGCGACGCCTAGCACAGGTGCTGCACGACGTACAGATCCCGTTCATCGTGATCGAGATGAACCCGGAGTCGGTGGAGGAGATGCGGGAGGCAGGCATCCACGCCATCTATGGCGACGCCAGCAGTCGGCATTTGCTGGAGCACGCGGGCATCCACAAGGCCAAGCTCGTCGTCGTCGTCATCAGCGACCCTCGCGCTACGCCGCGCATCATCCAGGCGGCACATATGATCAACCCCACCGCGCAGGTGGTGGCGCGCGCGCGCTTCCTCAGCAGCGTAGACCTGCTCCAAGCCTACGGCGCCGATATCGTGGTGCCAGAAGAGCTCGAGACCACCGTCCGGCTGTTCTCGCATGTGCTGGGCGCCTACATGATTCCGCCCGATGTCATCGAGGAGCATATCCGCACGCTCCGCGCCGACGACTACCGCATCCTGCGCGGCAGCATCCAGGAAGCCCACCTGATGGTCTTGCAAGGCCTCGACGAAGAGGGCCTGCACACGCGGGCCGTAGCCGTACGCAAGGGGGCACCCGTGGAGGGACAAACCCTCGGCGAGCTGCACCTGCGCCGCGACTTCGGCATCACCGTGCTGGCCGTGCGCCGCCAGGGCAAGACCGTGGGCAACCCCGATGGCGCCTTCCGCATCCACGTGGGCGACCGCCTCGTGCTCGTAGGCCGCGCTGACCAGTTTGCCGCCTGCGCCGACCTCTTCCGCGAAACGCCGCAGCCAACAGCATAGCATCATGCATTCAGGCCGGACGACTCAGCGCTTGATCAGGATCGCCCAGTCCATATCGGCTTCGGAGGGCGGTGCGCCAATGGTCAGGCTGCCGTCTGCCGAGACACTCGTCGCCTCGCCAGCGAAGGCGCCGGTCCTCGGGTTGTACCACGACATCTCGAAGTCGCCGTTGATGTCGTTGAGCGTGGTGCCGCTTTTCTCGCCCATCTTCTGGTAGATCACGTAGGCTTCGTCCTTTTTGCCCATGACGTAGTCATTGGTGTCTGAGGTGGCGTCGTCCATGGGCTCCATCTCCCAGAAGGGCACGCCGCTCTGCGCGAAGAAGTCGAGCGCGTAGCGGCTCTGGTCCCACATGTTGTCGCGGGTGCGCCAGTCTTGGCAGGTGAGGTCGGAGTGCGGGTGCTCGTAGCCGAAGTACCACTCGATGCCCCACGCCCCCGCCATCAGGGCGCCCCACAGCGCGTTCTGGCGGGCGTTGTTGTGCTCGGGGTTCACGTCGTCGGGCACGAGCGAGTACCGGTGGTCGCCCGGCTCATCGACCGCGATGGCCCACACCTTGTCCAGCGCCTGAGACAGCCGCCGCCAGCGTAGCGCTTCGCGATGCACGTTGCCGAAGTCTTCGCGGTTGGTCTGCAGCGAAATGCCCGTGTACTTCGACTCGGGGCCGAGCAGGTCGTAAAACTCTTGGCCGTTGTGGATGACCACATGGTGCTGATACGGGTCGTTCTCGTAGAAAAACTGCGCGCACGCCAAGCGCTGCGTGGTGGTCTGCCACGGCGTGGGGTGGTTGGCCCACTTGCCGTTCTCCTCGCCGATGTTCCAGTTGAGCGCCAAGTGGTGGCCAAATCGGGCGATGAGTTCGCGGTAGTAGAGCCTGCGCTGCACCCCCACGTCGCCGTTGTCGAGCAGCCCCTGGTTTTCC
>JBCCMF010000346.1:0-4845 GCA_039026435.1 Bacteroidota bacterium | reverse complement strand
GCTTCTACGTCAACATCCACCCCGAGCAGCCCAACATCATCTACGCGTCCAGTCAGTTCGGAGGGTTGGGGCGCTCCGATACCCCCGAGCCGTTCTTAGGCGGCTTCACATCGGTCATGGATGGTATTCCGCCCCAGCCGATCCAGAAGCGGAACTGGTCCACGCCCATCGTGATGGACCTCCGCAATCCCGACGTGCTGTACTATGGCACGGACCGCGTTTACCGCACCGAGAATGGCGGGGGGAGCTGGCAGGCGATCAGCCCGAAGATGCCCAACGTCCCGACGTCGGAGCTGCTGGGCACGGTGACGACGATCGCGGTGGCGCCGAGCGACTCCAACGTGATCTACGCGGGGACGGACGACGGCAACGTGTGGGTGACCGCAGACTACGGCCAGACGTGGAGCTTCATCGGTGACGGCCTGCCCGACCGCTGGGTGACGCGCATTGTGGTGCATCCGACCGAGCCTGAGACGGCGTATGTGACGTTCTCGGGGCTGAAGTGGCGCGACCCCCAGCCCCACGTCTTCCGCACCACCACCCTAGGCGCCCTCGGCTGGACCGACCTCACCAACAACCTGCCCGATGCCCCCGTCAACGCCTTCGCCATCGACCCCGACTTCCCCGACCAGGTGCTGTACGCCGGGACAGACATCGGCGCCTTCCTCAGCATCGACGGCGGCGAGACGTGGGACGTGCTGGGCGAAGGGCTGCCCAACGTGGTCGTCAACGACATGAAGTTTGTGGCCGAGACGCGCACGCTGGTGGTGGGCACGCACGGCCGCAGCATGCACACGCTCGACCTGACCGATCTTGAACGCATCCTTGGGCAGTCGGTGGGCGTGGAGCAGCCGCAGGCGATGTTCGCTCTGGCGCCGAGCTACCCCAACCCGTTCAGCGACCGCACGACGTTTGAAGTCACGCTGCGCGAGGCTGCATCGCTACGCCTGGACGTGTTCGACCTGCAAGGCCGCCTGATCCGTACGGTACTGCGTGGCCCGTTCGAGGCAGGTCGCCAGGTGGCCCAGTGGGACGGCCGCGACACCAACGGCGCACAGGTGGCCAGCGGTACGTACCTCAGCCGCCTCACTGTGGACGGATCTGCGGGGCGCGTCACGCAAGCGACTACGCTGACGCTCGTGCGGTAGGTAGACAGCCGAAAGCATACTGCATGGAGGAGCTGTCTGGCGGGCTCGCCCGCACAGGAGTGCCAAAGCAGAACAAAGGCAGTTGCGTGTGGTGAGAACGGCGCTCTCTCACGTCTGGATGTACACGTATATGGCTCTCGGCCCTGCTCAACGGCTCGACGATGTCTACCTCACCATCTCGACTAAGCCACTCATCAGCATTGATAAGTCCAGAGCGTTCTATGTAGGAGAGGTCAACACCGCTCGCGGTCTGGATGACATCAGGCGGCTAGCGCTCAAGCTGCGGCAAGCCAGTGGGAAGAAGTTCTGCAAAGCCTTTTTGGTTGGGCACTCGGGCGTGGGGAAATCGACCGGACTGACACGGCTTCAGCTTGAGATGACTGCCGTGGCTCAGCGGTACAAGTCCATCCGCTTTAGTCCAGTGTGAAAACCCACCGTCTCTGACGGTGGTGATGTGCCGTGGGCTGTGCCAGGGAATATCAATCAATCCATTCCGTTTAGACGGGTGGGATCGTGCGAAACACGCTTTCAGCGTGGGGCAAATCCACGTCCTCTGGGCGTGGTAGTTTAATGCGACCGAGGAATTCAACCCAGCCGGGCTTAACCCTTTTGACGTTGTGCTGCTCATGATGGATGAAGTGGTGCTGAAGACGCGTGAAGCCTGCGCGCTGCGCGATTGCCGCCAGCATCGACGCGGTGGAGCCTTTGCCGTTGGTCCCGGCCACTTGCCGGATCGGGTACGCCTCGTGCGGCCGTCCCATCGCATCCAGGAGGACGTGGATGCGGTCGGGCGCGTACGTGGCAGGCAGCGTACCCTTGAACTGCGGCAAGGCGAGCAAGTGGCGCGGGCGGCGGCGAAGGTCACAGGCAAGGCGGAGGGCGTAGACGGTGGCGTGCAATGTAGCTCCGCCCCGTAGCTCCGCACCACCTCCGCTATTTCATCAGCGTGAAGGCCCGCGTGGCCGAGGCCGCCGCCGTGCGGAGCGTGTAGAAATAGACCCCGCTGGGCAAATCGCCCGCCTCCAGCGTCGCGTGATGCTCGCCTGCAGCTACCACCCCATCCACCAGCGTTCGTACCAACCGACCCTGGCTGTCATACACGTGCAGCGTCACGGCTCCGGAGTGCGGCAGCGTGTAGCGGATGCGCGTGGTCGGGTTGAACGGGTTCGGGTAGTTCTGGCCGAGCGCAAAACCGTGCGGCTGCTCATCCTCGGTCGCTACGCCGGTCACGTTGTTCCAGAACGCCAGCGGTAGCCGGACGCTCCCTGCAAAGCTATGCGTTCGGTTGCCGAATTCGCCACCGTCGCCCACGTTGCCTTCGAACGCCACCGTGCTCCCATCAGCGGACTCGTAGACGAATTTGTACTCTAGCACGGTGCCGGGCACCTGGGTGAAGCTGATCGTACCCGTGAAGACCCCATCGCCATCGCTGTCCGAGAGCGGCGCCGTCACATCCCAGCTGAGCGGTTCTAGGCTACCGCGCACGCCCACGAACAGGCCCGAGCGGATATTGCCCAGCGCGATCTCACGCGTCACGTCCACACGGAAGCGGATGGTGCCCGTGATGGCCGGGTTGCTGCCCACATTCACGGTCACTGTGGCCTCAGCCGCAGCCTGCCCATCCGATACCTCGTAGCTGAACGTATCAGTACCCTCAAAACCCGCGTTGGGAGTGTAGCGGATCTGGTTGTTGGTGATGAGCACGGTGCCGCTGCTGGGTGCGCGGATGATGGCGGAAATCGTGAGGGCGTCGTTGTTGCTGTCGGAGTCGTTGGCGAGCACGTCAATGTCGATGGCGGTCTCGAAGGCCGTGTTGACGGCGTCGGCCTGCGCGACGGGCGCTTGGTTGCCGCAGTTGGGAATCAGCGGGAGGCCGCCCAGAGGGTTGACGCCGATGGCTTGATAGGGCGCGGTGTCGGGGATGCAGAGTGTCTCATTATTTCCCGTGAGGTTACAGACGCCGTCCTGCTTGGCCGAGGCTTCGGCACACCGTTGCGCTACGCTGAGCGGCACCACCCCGCTCAGGTTATTACTATTCAGAAAAAGCTGGGCTAGATTGGTCAAGTTGCCAATCGACTCGGGGATCTCGCCTTCTAAATTGTTGACATCGAGCCCCAACCATGTGATACGAGTCAGGTTGCCAATCGAGGCGGGTATCGTTCCCGAGAGGTTGTTGACTCGAATGTCGAAGAAGTCCACATTGGTCATGTTGCCAAACTCAGGAGGAATAGAGCCCTCAATGTTATTGTCGAAGAAAACAAAACCTTCGAGCCCTGATAGATCAGCAAATGAAGTTGGTAGGGTGCCGGTTAGGTTATTGCTGCGTAAGTCGATGCCTCGAACCTGTCCATCTCGGCATGATACCCCATACCATGAGCAGGGCATGGTGGTGGTCATCCAGCCGTCGTAGTTCGTCCAGTCATCGCCGTTGGTGTCATTGTAGAGATCCACGAGCGCGGAGCATTCGGCGAATGGAATCTCAGTGACCTCGTTGCAGAGGCTGTTGTCGAAGGCGCGGTAGAAGATCTGGAAGCCATAGCTGTTGACGGTGCTCACGTTGGGGGTGGTGACGTCGATCAGAAAGTAGGCCCAACCTTGGTTGACCGGCTCGCCGTTGAATTCGGTGTAGCCGCGCCAGTCGAGGAAGATATCGGTGTCATCCTCTGCATCGTCATCCAATCCCGCATCAGTGCCCGAGGCGGTGATGAGCGCGCCATCCCAGATGAGGACATCCTCGTTGACCGCGTTGCCTTCAGCGGAGGAGAGGAAGAGGTCGTGGTCGCCGGGGCGGTCCGTGCTGGCGTCGATGCGGAAGCGGAGGAAGCTCACGCGCGCCCATGCCGGGGCATCGGTGAGTTGGAAGCCTTGGGCCATATAGTGCTCACCGTTGCCAAGGGCGATCGTTACGGGCGTCGGCGGGTCGTTGGTGAACTCGCGCAGGATCTCCACTTCGTCCTGCGGTGCGGCGGGGTCGTCAGCTTTGAACTGGATCTCCAGCACACCGGGCTCCGACGGGATGAACTGAACGGGTACGGTTTGGCTGAACGCGGGCAGGACCACCGCGAAGAGCAGTGCGGTGAGGGAGAGGAGACGCATGAGCGCAGACGTACAGGACAAATGAATGGGATCTCAATTGTGCTATACAGGAAAGTGTACCCCAACCTGTCACGCTCGACTCAAAATAAACCGATCAGCGTGCTTCGGCGGGGGCGCTGGCCTTGGCGGCGTTGCCGGAGGTGTCGAGGGCGATGATGCGGTACCATCCAGCGGTGACGCCTGCGTGCGTCCAGGTGGTGCCGGTGACGAGCGTGTCGGTGACGGCGGTGTAGACGCCCGTGGCGATGTCGGCGCGTTCGATGCGGTAGCCAGCCAAGTCACGGCTGGGCACGGGCTCCCAGGTGAGCACCACGCCGCCGTCGGTGCGGGCCGCGCGGGCGTTTCGGGCGGTCTGCGGCGGCGTCTCGTCCAGCAGCGTCACGGCATCGGTGACGGCGGGGTCGCTTAGGTTGCCAGCGTCGTCTAAGGCGGTGACGGCGTAGGTGTAGGCGACGCCGGGCTGGGCGGTGTCGTCGCGGAGGCGCAGGCCGTCGGGCGTGAACGTGGCGGTGGTGCCATCGGGCGCGGTGCGCTGCACAGTGTACGCTACCACGTCCAGCGATGGCGACGAGGTCCACGTCACGTCGATGCGGCGGCCCTG
>JBCCMF010000345.1:0-4851 GCA_039026435.1 Bacteroidota bacterium | reverse complement strand
GGCTTTGGCACAGCGGTCGCGCAGATCTACGACCAACCGCGCGGCCGTCTTGCGGCCCACGCCGGGGATGCGCTGTAGAAACGCAGTGTCGCCATCGATGACGCGGTCGCGCAGCTCGCTGGGCGACATCGCCGAGAGGGCCGCCAGCGCCAGCTTCGGCCCGACACCCGAGACGGCGATGAGCATCTTGAACGCCATCCGCTCGGCCTCGGTGGCGAAGCCGAAGAGCACCTGCTGGTCCTCGCGGACGTGGAAGTGCGTCAGCAGCTTCGTGGCCTCGCCCACGTTGGGCAAGCGCTCGTATGTGGATGTCGGGATTAGCAGCGCGTAGCCCAAGCCCTGGATGTCGACGATGGCATCGGTGGGCTTCTTGTGGGCGAGGGTGCCGGAAACGTAGGTAATCATGAGGGGTCTCAGGTCGGCAAGGCGAAGGTCTCAGGTCGGCGTCTACCTGCTGTCAGGCGGTAGGCACGGCGGCGGCGGTGCGGTTCCAGCGCATGACGATGGGCAGTCGGCGGCCCGTGCCGAACGCTTTGTTGGTCACGCGCAGGCCTGGCGCGGCTTGGCGGCGCTTGTACTCGTTGCGGTCCACCAGCTTGAGGATCGAGAGCACCAGGTCGGCATCGAAGCCCGTTTCGGCGACGATGGTGACGTGCTCCTGCCGCTCTTCCACGTAACGGCGCAGAATCTCGTCGAGCACGGGGTACGGCGGCAGCGAGTCCTCGTCCTTCTGGTCGGGCCGCAGCTCGGCCGAGGGCGCCTTGTCGATGGTGGATTGCGGGATCAGCTCGCGCCCGGCCCGTTCGTTGATGTACCGCGCCAGCGCGTAGACATCCAGCTTGAACACATCCGAAAGCACGCCCAGCCCGCCGCTCATGTCGCCGTAGAGCGTCGCGTAGCCCACCGACATCTCGCTCTTGTTGCCCGTGGTCAGCAGCAGGTGCCCAAACTTGTTCGACAGCGCCATCAGCGTGACGCACCGCGTGCGCGACTGGATGTTCTCCTCCGCCACGCCTGCCTCCGTTCCCAAGAAGGCCTCGGCCAGCATGGCATCGAACGCGGCCACCGCAGGCACGATGGGAATGTTGTGGAACGCGATGCCGTACGCTTCGGCCAGCGCCACCGAGTCGTCCACGGAGCCCGACGACGAGTATTTGGACGGCATCGTCACGCCCACCACGCGGTCGGCGCCAAGGGCTTCCACGGCCAAGGCGCACGTCACCGCCGAGTCGATGCCGCCGGAGAGCCCGATGAGCGCTTGCGTGAACGCGCCCGTCTTCTCGAAGTAGTCGCGGATGCCCAGCACAAGCGCGTCGTGCAGGTCGGCGATGCGCGAGGCGGAGCGCGGCGGCAGCGGATCGAGCACGGCCTCGGTGTCCCAGAACAGCAGCGCCTCCTCGAACAGCGGGGCTTGTACCACGCATTCGCCGTCGGCGGTGTGCACGCGGCTGTCGCCGTCGAAGATCAGCTCGGTGTTGGCGCCTACTTGGTTGACGAGGACGAACGGCACGCCGTGCTCGGCGCAGATCTCTTCGATGAGCCGGGTGCGCGTGGCGTGCTTGTGGTGGGCAAAGGGCGACGCGCTGATGTTGACAAAGAGGTCGATGCCGAGCGCCGCCAGCTCATCCACCGGATTGGCGTCGTACAGGTGGTAGGGCACGTCGGCCTCGTTATTCCACATGTCCTCGCAGATGTGGAGCCCGAGGCGCAGCCCGCGCCACGTCACCACCTCGCGGGCGTCGCCCGGCTCGAAGTAGCGGTACTCGTCGAACACGTCGTACGTAGGCAGCAGTGTCTTGGTCACCGTCGCCAGCCGCTCGCCGTTCTCGTATAGGTAGGCTACGTTGTGCAGGCGCTTGCCTGATGATGCGGGGTTGTGCTGCGTGGCGCCCAGGATGAAGCCGACGTCACGCGGCAGCTCCGCCACGAGGTCGGCCAAGGCTTGGTCAGCGGCGTCGAGGAAGAACGGGCTGTCGAGCAGGTCCTGCGGGGGATAGCCGATGAGGCAGAGCTCGGGGAAGACCACCAAGTCGGCGCCTTCGCGGGCGGCACGGCGCGCGTAGTCGAGGATGGTGGCGGCATTGCCACGGAGGTCGCCCACGGTGGGGTTGGTCTGGGCCAAGGCAATCGTCATAGCGTCGAAGTCGGACGGAGAAGCAAGACAGGATGCGCACCAGTGGTGCCAGCGTGCCGTCACAGCACAGCCCCGATAACCCGGGTGCGGGAAAGTGAGTTTCTGAGAGAACGGTGCGTTTGACCTCAGCGTCCCGTTGCCGGCGCGAGCAGGATCAGAACGGGCAGAGGTCTTCGGCAGGGACCTGGCCTTTTCCCAGCGGGGCTGCCTGCCGTTGCGGTGCGTTCATATCCCGACAACCTTGCCACACAATTGTGACAACCTCCCTGGACGGCTTCCATTGAGATGAAGAAATCCAAGCGCCCTCTGATCGAGCGCATGGCAAATTTCCAGCGTGCACAAGAGGAGTCACATGATGCCCATCAACGCCCGGACGATGGCACTACTTGCCGTCTGTGCTGCCCTCGTCGGAGGGTGCTCGCTGACCGCGGAAGAGGCGCCCCTCCAGACCGATCCCGACGCAGATTCTCCAACGGAATACGCTGGCGAGCCCGGTCCGTTTGTCGTCGCGCCCCAGCGCGTGCTCCAGCTGCCCGGCCAAGCAGGGGCGCGGGATCTGCCCGTGCGGATAACCTACCCGGCGGGTCTTTCGCAGCCCGCCCCCGTGATCATCTTCTCGCACGGCGTGTGGGGCTCCGCCGACCAGTACCAGCCGCTGATCCAGCACTGGGCCAGCCACGGCTACGTATGCCTGCAGCCGCAGCACGGCGACACCGTGCCCGAAGAACAGCGCGGCCTTGGAACGCCC
This sequence comes from Bacteroidota bacterium, assembly GCA_039026435.1. Classification (GTDB taxonomy): domain Bacteria; phylum Bacteroidota; class Rhodothermia; order Rhodothermales; family JBCCMF01; genus JBCCMF01. The sequence continues at coordinate 1,969 of JBCCMF010000345.1, read as the reverse complement.
GAAGGTGCCTTTGGCGGGCTGGACGAGCGGATTGAAGAGCTCACGCGGCTGATGGATAGCGTCGAGACGCCACCCGCATCGTGGTCGGTACTCGACGGCCTGATGGATAGCGGTCGTATTGGCGTGGCGGGACACTCCTTCGGCGCACACGTCGCGCAGCTCATGGGAGGTACACGACCGAAAGGGGGCGGGCAGCAGCACCGGGTCAGCTTCTTCGACCCACGGATCGGCGCCGTCGTGATGCTCGCGCCACGGGGGCGCGATGCCCAGCTCGACGAGGCCTCGTGGCGCGACTTCAGCGTGCCGTTCCTTGCTGTGACGGGCTCCAACGATGTGGCGCGGCTGCGTTTCGGCGAGGACGTGTCCTGGCGCCTTGATCCCTTCCGCTTCGCCAGCGCGTCGCCGCGCTACCTCCTCTTCGTCAACGGCGGCTACAACAACTTCGGTGGATTGACCGAGACGGCCATCCGCTTCTTGGGCTGGGGCGAGCCGGATGCGGTACACGCCCGCAACGTGCTGGACTTTGCCACCGCGTTCTGGGATGCCGAGCTGCGCCGCGACGCTTCGGCCAGGGCGTATCTGGCGGCACGGGTTCGAGACAACCGCTTCTCTGCCGAGGCCGAGGTGATGTTCATCAGCGATCCCGAGAACGTGCCCGCCCTCCTCCGCGCGGCGCCCCCGCAGCGTCAGCCAAACGGCACCATCGATCCCGGTGGACCATGACGTGCGGCAACATGTGGATTTGACCAGCCGAGGGCAGGAAAGCAGGTTTCGGACAGGCGCACGCCCTTAACCTCAGCCCTCTCCCGCCGACACCAGAGGCCGCTTGGTTATTCCAGGACGATTCGGGGTAACAGCGGTGCAACGACACCGTTTTTGACATTGCGGCTCAGAGCGTCTATTTTGGCCGGGCTTACCCACATGTGTCTCCTCTGCATGCGCGTTTTATCCACCACATCGCTGCTCGCCTTGGCTTGCGTCCTGCTGATGGGCGCCAACCTGGCCGTGCTGAACAGCTTCAAGGTGGAGAAGACCAACAGCGACCTCAAGATCACGTGGCAGGCTGAGCAAGAGACCGGGGTGCGCCAGTACGAGCTATTCCGCCGCAGCTCGAACAGCAACAACCAATACGTCAAGATCCAGAAGAGCTTTCCGGCCCAAGGCATCGGCCGAACGTATACCTACGTAGACGATCAGGTGTACAAGAACAACAGCCAGCAGATTGGCTATCGCCTGGAGGTGGTCTACGAAAACGGCGTGCGGCAGATCTTACGTACCGAGAGTGTTGACTACACTTCTACGGCGGTGCGCCGCACCTGGGGCAGCATCAAGGCGATGTTCCAGTAGGTCGCCTTCACGCAACGTTGATACCCCTCGTCGCGCTTTGCGATGGGGGTTTTTTATTTTTGGCGAGGAACGCCCGTAACCAGCCTGCTGCCGCCATGAGCCGTACCTGTATCATGCCCGCTGCCAAGGTGCAGCGCGTCTTGGATCGCCTGGCGTACGAAGTGATTGAGCGCAACCAAGGCGCCGAGAACGTGATGCTCTTTGGCATTCGCACGCGAGGCACCGCGCTGGCACAAGCCCTCGCCGATCGCATCAACGCGTTCGAGGGCCTCCGCTTGGACGTCCACAAGCTCAGTGTAGAGGCCTACCGCGACGACCGGGAAACGCCGCCCGCTGCGCCTACCATCTCGCCCGACGACTCGCCCGACGTGACGGGCCGCACCGTCATGCTCGTCGATGATGTGCTGTTCACCGGCCGCACCGCACGGGCCGCACTCGACGCCCTCGTGCGCTTTGGCCGTCCTCAATCCATCCAGATGGTCGCGTTTATTGACCGGGGGCACCGCGAGTATCCCATCCAGGCCGATTACGTAGGGCGCAGCATCCCCACCAAGTACAAAGAGCGCGTGGTGGTAGAAGTAGACGACGGCATCGAAGTGTTTGTAGACGAGTGACGCGGCCG
>JBCCMF010000344.1:0-4932 GCA_039026435.1 Bacteroidota bacterium | reverse complement strand
GGCAGGCCGGAAACGCGAGAGGGCGTTGGCCGGATACAGGCCGATGGCCACAACGACGAGCACGAGCACGCCGCCCACCATCAGCACCGCTTGGGGCACCTCCGCGCCCGAGATAGCGGTTCCCACCAACTCGTTAAACACCGGCAACCCCAGCGCGACTAGCACGCTGCCGAGGCCGAGCGCGAGGCCGCTCACCACTAGCGCCTCACCTAAGAACTGCCCCTGAATCTGCAGTCGGGCCGCGCCCATCATCTTCCGCACACCAATCTCGCGGATGCGTCCGCGGGCTCCGGCCACCGTCAAGTTGATGAAGTTGATGCAGGCGAGCATCATCACGAAGAGCGCCACAGCGCCGAGCACGTACAGATACGTCGCGTCGACGCCAGGGCTCGGCTCTCCCTGCAAGGGCGGGGCGCGGTGGATGGCCGTGAGCGGCTGGGCCTGCACCTCGGCGGCACCGCCCGCCCCGTGCACCGACGCCAGTTGGCTCAGCGCCTCCGCCAGTTGGAAAGGCTCGGCCTCAGGTTGGATGCGCACGTACGTGTAGAACCCCGACGCCTCCCACGCCTGATCGAGGGTCGCTCCCATGATGGGGTACAGGCTGGCAAACGAAAGCAGGGCGTTCATGCGGTAGTGCGATGTCTCGGGCACGTCGGCCATGACGCCCGTCACCTCGAAGTCCATGCCCCAGAACGTGAGATGCTCTCCCACCGGGTTGGCCGCACCGAAGTACTTGCGCGCCAGCGTCTCCGTAACCACCACGCGATTCGGTCCCGCGAGCGCGGCGGTTGGCTCTCCAGCGAGCAGTGGCCAGCTGAAGACGGAGAAGACGCCAGCGTCAGCAAAAGCCAGTTCGTCCTCCACGAACATGGTGGTTTCATGCGCCATCTTGGCGGGCGCAAAGAGCGGCCAGAAGCGCACGGCCTGGTCCACCGTCTGCCCGTACGTTTCCAGCAGCGCTGGCGCCCACGCAGGCGACGTCTTGGCCGATGTAACCGTGGTAATCCGATAGATGTCCTCGACGCGGTCGTGGTACTGGTCGTAGCTGTACTGCCGCTGCACGTAGAGCAGGATGAACGCACAGCACATGACCCCAAGCGCGAGGCCCGTCAGGTTGAGCCCTGCCATGCCAGGACGCCGACGCAGGTGCCGCATCGTCAGCAACAGGTAGTTCTTCGACAGGGCCAGTTGCAGGTGCATCGCAGCCCACCACCCCTGCTGCCGTACCAGCTTGGCCCGGTAGACCTTGCTGTACTCGGCCTCCCCATCGGCGATGTCGCCCACCTGATGCATCGCCTGCCGAAACGCTTCGGCTTCACCAGCACCATTTGCAACCCGATGGGCGACCGTGTCACGCACATGGCGTTCCAGTTCGTCGAGGTCCCCCGCCGAAAATGCCCGCTGTTGCTCGTGGAAGCGGCGCCACGTCGTGATGGCAATCTCTAGATCGAATGGCTTACTCATGGCGCAGGCTGTCTACCGGATCCGCCGTGGCCACTCTCAGCGTGTGACTGCTCACCGTGGCCAGCGCCACCAGCACCACCACCGCCCCGATGCCGACGAACAGCCCCACGCCTAGGTCGATGCGGTAGGTAAACGCCTCCAACCATCGCTGCATCGCGAAGTAACTCAGGGGCACCGCCACCACAAACGCCACCAGGACCAGCTTTAGGAAATCGGTTGAGAGCGAGGCCATGAGCGCGTTGGTGGACGCCCCAAGCACCTTACGGATGCCGATCTCCTTCGTCCGTCGCCGCGTGTGGTAGGCGGCCAACCCAAACAGGCCCATCGAGGCGATCACCAGCGCCAAGAAAGTGAAGACGCCGACGAGTTGCCCGGCCTGCTGCTCTTGCTCGAAGAGCTGGGCAAAGTGGTCATCCATGAAGCGATACTCCACCGGGTACGGCGTGACGGCTTGGATGGTCTCCTCCAGCATCGCCAGCGTCTTGGGCAGCTGCTCGCCCCGCACCTTCACGGAGATGTAGCCCGTGGGGTACTGGTCCAGCGTCAGGACGAACGGCTGGAGCGCAGCCTGCACCGAGTTGACGTGCACATCCGCCATGACGCCGATCACCGTGCGCCGTCCCTGCCCATCGGTGAGGAAGAGCGTTTTGCCAAGGGCTTCTTCCGGCGTCCAGCCGATGCCGGCCACGGCGGTCTCGTTGAGAATGACCCCGGGTGCGCCCATCGTATCCGCGGCGAACTCGCGCGAGAAGCCACGGCCCGCAATGATCTCCATCCCATACAGGTCCATGTAGTCATGATCTGCGCTGGTGGTCTGAGACGACACGCGCCCGTCCTCTGGGCCGCCTTCCCAACTCACTATGCCCTGCGTGTTACCGATGGCCGTGGGCACAAACTTCGAGTAGCTCACGGCCTCAACATATGGACTCTGCAGCCACCGCTCGCGGATGGAGTCAAACTGCTCGCCGATGGCCACGTCGTTAGCGCGCACCGTCACGATCTGCTCGCGGTCATAGCCGAGGTCTTGGTCTTGCACGTACTGCAGCTGCTGGTACACCACTACGCTGCCAATCACAAGCACGACCGAGGCCGCGTACTGCCCCACGACGAGCACCTCCTGCAGACCCAACCGACGGCGACGGGTCGTGGTGAAGCGCCCGGTCAGCGCCTCCATCGGCCGCGTCGCCATCATCAGGATCGCTGGGTACCCTCCAGCGAGGCCACCAATCACCAGCGGCAGCCCAAGCATCAGCGCCGCCACGAGGCGCCAGTCGAGATCGGCCAGCGACAGCGGGCGGGCCAGCAGCTCGCCCATCAGCGGCAGCACAAGCGGCACCAGCAGCAGCGCGGCGACCAACGCCAGCGCGGCCATCACGACCGACTCGTTGACGAACTGCCACGCGATCTGCCCGCGGCTCGCGCCGGACACCTTGCGCATCCCTACCTCTCGTGCCCGGCTCATGGACCGAGCCACGGCCAGGTTGGCGTAGTTGACGCATGCCAGCCCCAGCACGACGACGGCCAGGAGCATGAAGAGGTAGACATATTGGATGTTGCCGCTCGTCTCGAACGGCTTCGTCTGGTATTGCGGCCAGTAGAGGTGGAGCTCCTTGAGCGGCTGCGCAAAGAACGTCATGCGGTTCTCAGGCGCCCACTCCGACAGCGCCTCCTGAATCACCGCGTTGAACTTCTCTTCTAGCTGGGTCCCAGGTACGCCCTCCTGCATCTTCACGTAGGTGTACCACCCGTTGTTGTAGATGATGGGCCTGGCGAGCCCATTGGAGTACCACCTGTGGTTCATCGCGGGCAGGATGTAGGCAAACGACAAGTGCGAGGTCGTGGGCGGGTCGGCTACGATGCCCGTGACGGTGTGTGCCGCGTCGTTCTGGAAGAGCAGCGTTTGCCCCATCGGGTTGGCATCGCCGAAGATCTTGCGCGCCAGCGAAGCCGTCAGAACGATGCTACTCGGGTCTTGCAGCGCGGTCTCGGCGTTGCCCTGGAGCACTTCGAACGAGAACATGTCGAGGAAGCGCTCATCGGCGTAGATACCGTCATCCGAGTAGTGCGCCTCGCCATAGCTGAGCAGTGGTGTCCGCACGTCGCCGACGGTGGAGGACAGCACGACCTCGGGATAGCCCTCCACGAGTGCATTCGCCAGCGCAGGCGAGGTGGCCGTCCAGTATTGGAAGCCCGTCGAGGTGGGCCGCTGCTGCACGACGCGGTAGATCGAGTCGCCATCTTCGTGGAAGCGGTCGTAGCTCAGCTCGTGCTGCACGAACACGGCGATCGTGAGAAAGCACGCCAGCCCCAGGGTCAGGCCGATGACGTTGACGAAGGTATAGCCCTTGTGGCGGCGCAGATTCCGCCAGGCGACGGTCCAGTAATTCTTTAGCATGGATGCTCTCCAGTGTAGTTCATGTCGGATGCGGCCTTGCCGACGCAGCTTGGCCCAATGCACCTTCCGGTATTCCAATTCGCCACTGCCGTAATCCCCCACTGCCTCTGTGGCCTGCCGAAACGCCGCTTCGGGCACGATTCCAGCTTCGATGAGATGCGCCGCGTGGTCGCGCAGGTGGCGTTCCAACTCGTCGAGGTCGCCCGCCGAAAACGCGGGCTGTTGTTCGTGGAAACGGCGCCACGTGGCGATGGCGGTCTCCAGGTTAAACGTAGGCTCACTCATACCGCAGGCACTCCACGGGATCAGCCATCGCCGCCTTGATGGATTGGTAGCTCACCGTCAGCCACGCCACGGCGAGCGCGAGCAGCCCCGCGCCGAAGAACAGCCCGATGCCAATGTCGGCGTGGTGCTGGAAGTCGGCCACCCAGGTTTGGACGCCGTAGTAGGCCAGCGGTAGCGCCAGCAGCACGCCCGCACCCACCAGCATCGTCACCTCTTTCGTGAGCAACAGCACCAATTGCGGCACCGAGGCGCCCAGCACCTTGCGCACGCCCACCTCCTTCGTCCGCTGCGCCACCGTGTAGGCAATCAAGCCCAAGAGACCTAGGCACGACACGAGGATGGCGATGAAGGCGAAGACGCTGGCGAGCGAGCTAAGCCTCGTCTCGTCGGCGTAGCGCTCGGCGTAGTCATCGTCCAAGAATTCGTAGCGGAACGGATAGCCGGGGTTGTAGGCCGCGCTCACCGCCTGCAGGCTGGCGATGGCCTCGGCACGCTGTCCCGGATGCGCCCGCACGAACAGCTGCGAGGCATAGGCCGTGTTGAGATCCATGTAGACGGGCTCGATGGGTGCGTAGAGCGAGTTCATGTCGAAGTCGCGCACGACGCCGACGATGGTGGCAGGGTTGCCCGACAGATACACAGTGCGGCCCAGCGGATCGTCCACGCCCATCACGCGCACCATTTCCTCATTGACGATAATCGCACTGAGGTCGTCAAACTGCGGGTCGAAGGAGCGGCCGTCGAGCAGGTCCATGCGCATCGTCTCGATGAAGCCATAATCCGCGATG
>JBCCMF010000343.1:0-4941 GCA_039026435.1 Bacteroidota bacterium | reverse complement strand
CTGACGCTCGTCGCCGAGCCGCTGGACTGATGTGTGTACCGAGGGCGGGACTCGAACCCGCACGGCCTTGCGGCCAGCGGATTTTAAGTCCGCTGCGTCTACCATTCCGCCACCCCGGCAAAGAGCTCGCAACATACTGCACCCGGCCGAGGCGGCGCAATGCCTTCACACAAGGCGCAGAAACGTGCGGGCTGAACATGTTGGCTTGTGGGCGATTCTTACTAGGCCTGTTTGCGATGTCTACTCTTCAACTATGCACACCCTTTCCGTAGCCGCGTTGCTTGCCCAGCTTGAAGCGCGGGCTTACGTCCCGTACTCGGGGCAGGCGCAAGCTGCGGTGCTCGTCCTGTCGGATGGGAGCTGGCTGCCCGGCGTGCGCGTGGAAAACGCTTCGTTCTCGCTCAGCATCACCGCCGTTGAGAACGCGGTGACCACGGCTGTCACGCTCGGCCGCACCGACATTGTTGGCGTGGCCTCGACAACAGGCCTACGGTCTCGCGAGATCGACTTTCTGCAAGCGATTGCAGGCCAAGCGCTCTCTCGCCATTCGGATGTGCACTTCGGGCACCTTCCTCCAGCCCTGCCCGAGGCGCCGCTCGCGCTTCCCGCGTTAGCCGACCCCGCCGACGCCGTAGCCGCCGTGCGGGTCGTTGCCGAGCGCGCCCGCGTGCCTGCCTCCTCCTTCCCGGTGGGCTGTCTGGCCCACTCGCTAGACGGCACCGCCATCCCTGGCGTCAATGTGGAGACGGACGACTGGGGACAGATCCTGTGCGCCGAGCGGAACGCCTTGAGTACCGCGTTGAGCTACGGCTACACCGCGTTCGACGCGCTCACGCTGACGTGCCCACGCGATCCGAGCGGCACGCCGTGCGGCGCCTGCCGGCAGGTAATCGTAGAGCTGGCCACCCACGCCGACATCCGCTGCGACCGGCACAACGGCGTCATCGAGACCTATCGCCCGGACGAACTTCTGCCCGCATTTTTCGTTGGCGGCGTCCTTCGTTCATCCTAACCGACTGCCGGGTGGCCCGGCTGCTCACCTCCCCTGTACTGGCTGGCCCATGCTCCTCCAATCGCTGCTTTTTTGTGTTGGGCTGGCCATGTTGTACCTCGGCGCAGATTGGTTGGTGAGGGGCGCTTCCAGGCTCGCTATTCGGTACGGCATCCGGCCGCTCGTCGTCGGACTCACCGTGGTTGCGCTGGCTACGTCGATGCCAGAGTTCGTCGTCAACCTCATTGCCTCGGCACAGGGGGAGAACGACCTGGCCCTCGGCAACGTGGTGGGCTCCAACATCGCCAACATTGCGCTGATCTTGGGCACGACAGCGCTGCTGCAACCTATCGTCGTCTCTAAAGGCACGCTCAGCAAGGAATACCCGATCATGCTCCTTGTGATGGTGGTATTTTTCGGGATGGCGGCCAATGGGACCATCAGCCAGATCGAAGGCATCGTGTTGGTGCTCGGGCTCATCACCTTCATGGTCTACCTCGTGCTCAACGCACGCACTGGAGCACCCGCCGATGCTGAAGCCGTAGCCACGCCTCCCGATCCCGTGGTAAAGCCCGAGGAGGCGAAGGAGCGCCCGGTGTGGCAACAAGCCGGGCTGATCCTCGTCGGGATGGCATTCTTGGCGTATGGCGCGCATCTCATGGTGACCGCCGCTATCTTTGCCGCCGAAAAGTTAGGCATCAGTTCGGTCGTGGTAGGTCTCACCATCGTGGCCATCGGCACGAGCCTGCCGGAGTTGGCCGCCTCAATCATGGGCATCGTCCGTGAAGAATCCGACCTGTCACTGGGCAACGTGCTGGGCAGCAACATGATGAACGTGCTGTTTGTGATCGGGATGATCGCGCTCATCCAACCGCTGCCCGTCGAGGCCGAATCCATCCGCCTCCACTTTCCCGTGATGATTGCCGTCTCGCTGCTGCTGTTTCCGATGGCGCGCCCCAAGCTGCGCATCAGCCGATGGTCTGGGGCGGCGCTCCTGCTCGCTTTCGTGGGCTACACGGTCTACCTGATCCTCCCCTACCTGTAGCCCAAAACCTGTGGCGTAAAACCTATCGCTTAAAACAATCGGCCGCGCCCATCCGGTGGGTAAAGGCCGTATCCCTTGCCACTCCCCGCCCTTGCTATGTCTCTTACACTAGGCCAAGCGCCGTGGTTGTTGATTCTGCTGATCGCTGTGGCGGTGGGGCTGGCGGTGTGGAGCTATCGCGGCACCGTGCCTGCCCTCTCGCCGGGCAAACAGGCCGTACTGACGGGCTTGCGCGCCCTTACGCTGGCCATCGTGCTGTTCCTGCTGGCCGAGCCGCTGCTGCAGCGCACCGACGTGCAGGAGGAGCCACCCACGCTCGCCATCTTGATCGACCAGAGCAAGAGCGTCGGGCTGATGGCCGCCGACTCTGCGGGGCTCAACGCACAACTGGCTCAGGCGCTGACGGAAGACGCCTTGGGGGCCTCGACGCAGCTCTACACCTTCGGGAGCCGCCTACTGCCGCTGCCGCCTGACTCGCTCGGCACGCTCGCGTACGAGGGCGAGCGCACGAACATTGCCTCGGCGCTGGATGCCGCGCGCGACGACCTCGACGACGCCAACCTGCAAGGCGTCATCCTGCTCACCGACGGCAGGTACAACACCGGGCGCAACCCGCTGTACACGGCCGAGCGCTACCCCGTCCCGATTCACACCGTCGTCCTGGGCGACACGACGCAGCAGCGCGACGTGGTCATCCGGCGCGTCACCACGAATGACATCGCCTACCTGGGCACTGAGCTGCCCGTGCAGGTGAGCGTACGCACGGAGGGCTACGCCAACGAGACGCTGCGCGTCACGCTGCTGCAAGACGGCGCCGTGGTCGGCTCGTCGCCGCTGCCCACGCGTGGGGCTGGGGAATACACCGCAACGCTCGCCTACACGCCGCAAGCCACGGGCACGCTCCGGCTCACCGCCACCGTGTCGCGGTTGGACGGCGAGCTGACGTACGAGAACAACCGCAGCAGCACACTCGTGCGCGTGGTGGAGAACAAGCGGCGCATCCTGCTCGTGGCCGATGCCGCCGCGCCCGACGTCAGTGCCCTGCGCCAAGTGCTCAGCGCCGACCCCAACACGGAGGTCAGCACCCTGACCCGCAAAGCCGTTGGGCAGTATTTCGAGGGCGCCGTGCCCGACCTCGCCTCGTTCGACCTGCTCGTCTTGGTCAACTACCCCGGCCGCTCCACCGACCCGCAGCTCGCCGCTGGGCTCACGCAAGCGCACAACGGCGGCACGCCCGTCTTCTTCCTGCTCGGCCCACAGACCCAGGCGCAAGCCCTCAACGGCAACGTCTTCGCCGACCTCCTGCCTGCGCTCCCCGCTCGCGTGCGCGCCAGTTCCGTCGATGCCACCATCGTCCCCACGCCAGCCGCGCTACGCCACCCCATCTTCGACACGCCCGCAGCTACCGCCTTCGACTGGAATCGCCTGCCCCCGCTCCGCATCAACGAGAGCACATGGGAGGTGGATGCCAGCGCCCAGACGCTGGCCACCGTGCGCATCCGTGGCATCGACTTCCCGAATCCGCTCGTGGTCATCCAACGGCAGGCGGGGCGGCGCAGCGCCATGTTCTTGGGCGCTGAGTCCTGGCGCTGGCTCAACGTGGCCGAAGACCTGGACGACGCCCGGCAGCTCTGGCTGTCGCTGCTCGACAACACCGTGCAGTGGCTCACCACGCCCGAGGACGACCGCCCCGTGCGTGTGGCGCCCAACGCCCTACTGTTCACGGGCGACGAGGCGGTTCAACTCAGCGGGCAGGTCTACGACGAGAGCCTCAACCCCATCAGCGATGCCACGGTGATCGTCAACGTGCAGCGGCCCGACGGCACCACGTCGCCGTACACGATGCAGGCGCGCGGCAGTGGCCTCTACGCCCTCGACGCGGGCTCGCTGCCCGAGGGCACGTACACCTACACGGCCTCGGCCGAACGCAACGGCAGCGTGCTGGGCGACGATGCGGGGTCGTTCCGCGTGGGCGCGCTCGATCTCGAATTCCGCGACACCCGCGCCGATGCAAGCCTGATGCGCCAAGTGGCCCAGCGTTCAGGCGGCCGGGCGCTCTCGATCGACCAGCTCGACACGCTGCCCGCGCAACTGGCCGAGCTGTCCCTGCCCGTGCGCCGCACCGAGGCCGTCGTCGAGACCCCGCTGTGGCACCGCTACCCGTTCCTCGTCGCCATCGCCGTGCTCCTTACGATAGAGTGGTTCCTGCGCAAGCGTAGCGGGATGGTGTAGCGCGCGCTGGGATCGAAAACGGGCAGGATTTGAGGCGTCAAATCGGCTTTTTTGCGTCAACACAGCTTCCATTTGCGGCGTTCAACGTGTACTATATCCCGCGTTGTTAACCCACCAAGCCGTCCCGATTCATGGCGTTTGCGCTGACCTCTACTGAGAACATGAACTTCATCCCCTTCAACGGCTCGCCCGAGCCCACGCTGGGCGTGGAAATTGAACTGCAGATCGTCAACCCCGACACGCTGAACCTGCACTCGGGCTCGCTGGCCATCATGAACGAGGTGGGCGACCATCCGCGCATCAAGCCCGAGCTGACGCAGTCCACCATTGAGGTGATTACGGGCATCTGCAAGACGCCTGCCGAGGCCCGTGCCGACCTGGAGGCATCGCTCAAGACCTTGTACGAGATTTCCGACCGCGAGGGCTTCTCGTTCGTCTCGGCCGGGACGCACCCGTTCGGGCGCTGGGAGGACCAGACGATCTATCCCAACGAGCGCTACAACCATCTCGTAGAGCGCATCCAGTGGGCGGCGCGACGGCTGAACATCTACGGCATCCACGTGCATGTGGGCGTGCCCTCGGGCGAGTGCTGCATCGCCGTGAGCAACGCGCGTCGGTGGCTGCTTGGGGGGCCTATCAGCGAGAGGAGGCCTGGACCTGGGAGCATCTGGCG
>JBCCMF010000342.1:0-4945 GCA_039026435.1 Bacteroidota bacterium | reverse complement strand
GCCCCAAAGTCCCCGCGTGGGTCCTTGAGCCACAGCTCGAACTCTTCGGCAGAGTACAGCACGAGGCCCACGTCCTCGTAGCTATACGCCGAGGGCGAGGCTAAAACGTCGTGGTTGATGGTGCGTGCTTCGCCGGGCTCACGCGTGAACGACTCCAGGCGCTCACCGCCCAGCAGGTCACCCGTAGTGGTGATGCTCAGGTTGCGCGTGTTCGTCTCGCCGGGTACGGCGAGGGTGTAGACTCGGCGCTCGCCGCTCTCGCTGTTGTTGATGACCGTGACCTGGAAGTTAGCCGCCTCATCGGGGTCGGCGTCAAAGATGACGGGCGGGTTGATTTCGACCTCGGGGTTGTCGCGTTGCTGCGTCCCCTCCTCGTGCGGCACCGACGAGCGGCCGCTGACCGTCTGGAAGACGGGTGTGCCATAAACCGGGTCGGTGCCCACATCCACGCTGAAGAAGTCGCCGACGTCAGGGTCGCTGAGGACGTAGCCGATGGTCTGGCTCGTCACCTCGGTATCTTCTTCTTCTGTAACGGACTCCGTGGTGAAGTTAAAGTGCGCTCCAACGCGATTGTCGTACCCAAACTTCGTCGCTAGAAAGCCGAACTCTTCCGTATAGGTGTTAATGTCAACCCTGTAGTCCAGGTCTATCGTCGCAGTGGTATCGACGGTAGTAGCGTTTTCGAACGCCGAGCCTCCGCCGCTGAACGAGTAATTGGTCGCATTTCCACTGAGGCCACTGACGGTGTTCGTAGCGCCCAATTCAAGATGGTTTCCCCAGTTGATTTGGGCACTCTCTACGATATCTTGCGTGACGGGGCCTGAGTTTCCAAAGTCGATCACAGACTCACTTGATGTGTCTGTACCGTCCGTGCCATCGCCGAGCAGTTCGGCGAGGTTTGCCAGTTCGGGCAGCAGTGTGTGCTCAATGTGCTTCTTGGAATACACGTACGTTGTCGAGAAGGTGTTTTCCAGATCGAGGTCGGCCGCCAGCGTGACGTCCTGCGTGATGGTGCAGGTCCCCGTAGTTGTGAGCCGGTCAGCTTCGGCGAAGATGAGGTTCAAGCCCGCCCCCACATACAGGTGGTCACTAACGCTGTAGGGCTCTGCCGAGGTCTGGAAGCGCTGCTTCGTCGTGATGCAGATTTCCCGACTTGGTTCGGTACCCAGCTCAGTCTTGCCTGTGGTTTCCAGCGCATTGAAACGGTTGTAGAAGCCAAAGCCGCCTTCTGTTATCGCAATGGCACCCGCCGCAACACCTGTAGACTGCTTGAAGCCAATCTCGAAGTTCGTTACAAGCCCTATATCAGTGCTCGTGAACTCGATGTCCTTTAGTCGCCTGCACGAGGTGAAGCCTTCCTCCACGTAGGCATAGGAATTGGAGCCTGGTGGGTCGTGCAGGATCCAGAGGGGCATCTCATCGGTGCTGAAGGTAACAAACGTGGATTGACGCTCACGGAAGCCTTCTACCAGGGCCCACACGGTCTCGGTCACGGGGGTGCTGCCTTCTACCTCAGCGACAACGGTGAAGCTCTTTTGGTACGAGCGGTCTTCACCGCCGTCGAAGCGATTGGCAATGACATCAGGCGAGGCACCAACGGTGGTATAACTCACAACGCCTGTCGTGACCTCCGCTGTCTGCGGGTCTTCTACATCGCCGATGCTGTCGAAGATGGTGACGGCGCCGTCGGTGACGGGGCAGGTACCGCTGGTGCCATAGTCTTCCACTACCTCGATGGTGAGAGGCAATACCTCGTACTCGCCGATGACGGGCACAGCCGGGAGCGTGCGCAGCACGGAGCCGCCGCTATCCACGACATTGTAGCCGCTCGCCGCACAGGAGTTAGCCACGCTCGGGAAACCACTGATGGTGACGGCCAGCGGAGCGCGATACGCCACATCCAGCGTGTCGGCACCTGTGGTGAGATTCACTTCCATCTGGCCGAGGTCTTCGAAGTAATCGATCACGTCGGCGGCGTCGATGCCCGCAGGAATGGTGTTGGGATCGACCTCAACGGAGACGAGGTATTCCTGCGGCGGTAGCGACACGCTGTAGTCGCCAAAGGACGATAGTGCCACCTCTTGCTGGAAGCAGCCGTTCTCGGTGATGATCTTCAGCGTGAGGTCGCCCACGTAGTGCGAGCACGACGCGGTACCCCCACCGTAGAAGCCGCTCAGTTCGAACGTCTGCTGATCGTAGAAGAGCAGCCCTGTGGTGTCTTGGTCGGCGACGTACGTGAACGAGGCTGGGCTGAACGGGTGCGTGTTGGCGCCCGAGCCCGCGCTCAGCGTCAGCGTGCGCGTGTCCGTGAGGTCAACGGGGTCTGACGGCGTGGCGTTGAGCGCGAAGGTGCCGTCGCTCTCGGTGGCACCCGTGGCTACGCCGTCCATGAAGAGCTCGGCGTCGGCAACAGGGCATACGGTGTTGTCATAGAGCACCCGGCCTGCGAGCGTGAAGGCTGTCTCGTCGGTGAAACTGACCTCGTTCTCGACGGGATTCTCGGTGGAGAGCGTGATGGTTTTGAACGCCGGGCTGAACGAGCGGCCGTCGAGCGTGGGCGTGAGGGTGAAGGTGTCGCCCTCGCCGTAGCGGAGTCCGCTGAACGTATAGTTGCCCGCCGCATCGGTGGTGGCGTTGATGGCCAGCGGCGCGGCGTTGTCGCTCCAGTGAACGCCATCGATCAGTTCGCCATGCGCGGCGCTGCTGGTGAGATCGGGCGCGATGCCACGAGCACCTTGATCAAACGGCCAATACCCGACGAGTCCATCTTCTTCCCCGGTGAGCATCACATTCATGTGCTCCTGGATCTCGGTTATTGTACGGCCCTCATTCCAGATCCGCACGTCGTCCAACAAGCCCCTGAACTCGGGGAATGCACTGCTTTTACCAATCTCAAGCGGGCCGGTGGTTTGACATAGATCGGTCGTGAACGTGTTGCTTTGATCAAGTTCGCCGTTGATATAGAAGGCGAACGTAGTGCCATCGTACGCTGCAGCAATATGGTTCCACGTGTTCAGGGTCAGTTGCCCATCACTATTGTACGACTGAAACGTTGAGCAATTGCTTCGTTGGAGGCTGTAGTGAATTTTCATGCCCCCCCCTGTAATGTATATCCCGTAGTTGCGCCCTTCATCCCCTTTCTTCACGATGAGAGGCTGGAAGGTATTCATCACTTCCTGTGGATAGACCCATGCCTCTACTGTGAACCGATTCAGGTCAAGCGAAGGGTTGTATGGAGCTTCAACGTAGCCGCCTGCGCCATCGAACAGTAGGGCGTTGTTGGGCGTGGGGGTAATAGCAATCTCTGCGTCTTGTGTGCCACCACCGCCTTCGCCCAGCACTTGCCCGGCAATCACGCCGTTGGTGGGTCGCCAGCCTACATCGCACAGCTCTAAGGATTCGGCCAGCGGCGAGTCCGTAGCTTGCAGCTCAGTGATGAAGGCCGTGACGCAATACTCATAGGCGTTACCCGGTGCTGCACTGAAGTCGTTGAACGTGGTGACATCGGCATCGGTAGTTCCTACGAGTTGCAGCGTCCCCTCATCGTCACGACGGTAGACGTTAAAGCCATCTTCGACCTTATTGCTATCCGTCCAGCGGACCTGGATGCGGTCTTTGTAAAGCCCATCGCTGACGGCTACGGAAACAGGCTGGATGGGATACGCCGTCACAAAGACGAGGCCTCCATTCTCAATGGTGCCTGCGCTTGCTCCGCCAAAGATCAACCCGTCGCTGATCGTCACGTCAGATATCGAGAAGACGGCGGGATTGTTGGCGACATCGCTTCCGGGGTCCAATTCCTCGACCAGAGCCCAACTACCATCGACGTAGCGGTACACATACAGAAGCGGTTGCGCATCATTTCCGCTGTTGAAGAAGTCCGAGATAGCCATGTGGTCATCTTTGACATGTGGCGTAGATGGTCTGCCATTCGGGACACCGCCAAAGCCGTCTGAGCCTCGTGGTGAGGTAAATCCTTCATAATTCGTAGCCGAAGAGCCATTCCAGTACCAGGTATGCACGGCAACGCCTGGCTCGCCTACGACAATATGGTTGTCGTCCAGATGAACGGTGCCTCCGAATCGACTCGTAATGCCAGAGGGCGCCAGCGTCTCGACCAAGCTCCAATTGTTACCGCTCCTCCGGTACAGATAGGCCGCGCCTGCAGGTGAGGAGAACGGGTAAGTCCACCCTCCAACGAGGAGCAAATCTCCCGAAACGGATACGGTACGGGCAACGCTTGACGAATTCCCCGCTGTAAACCGCGCCGTCCGGCTCCAGGAGGTGCCACTGCGGTCATACACACTCACGTTATCGCTGCCATCATGCGCGACCAACGTAGTGCCATCTAACGACAGTCCATAGCCATTAAAATTGCCTGCACTGTCATCGATAGTTGCCTGCTCCTCCCAAGACTCACCGGTGCGTTTATATATGTATATGACTCCTTTGCTCTGCTCTGGAGCTGAAATGGCGAGGTAGTCATCATCCATGGCTACAGCTTGCCCAAACTCGGTTGAAGTGCCTACGGTGTTATAAATAGTAGCTTTCTCTTCCCACTCCCCATTGTTGCGTTTGAAGACGGCAACCTGCTTGGCATTAGGCATACCGATAGCCATGTATTCACCGTCGCTAGTGATCGATTCTAGCCTCGCATTCACAGCCGGAGCCGTCGGGATGATGAACTCCATCCCTGCGCCGTCCCCACGGGCAATAGTGGTTGTGGCGAAGAGGCCGCCCCCATCGCATACGGTGTCTGCCTGCTCGGTACCGCTGACTGTGGTCACGCAGTAGGTATACGTGATACCATTGCCTACGGTAGCATCGGTATAGGTGGTAGTTCCGGCAGCCAACGTAGCGAGGCTCGCGCCATCGCGCGTGATCTCGTATGCTGTTTCGACGCCCGAGGCATCAACCCACGTCACGATGACCTCGCTAGTGTACG
>JBCCMF010000341.1:0-4949 GCA_039026435.1 Bacteroidota bacterium | reverse complement strand
GCCGAGGCCGTCGCCCGCTTCATCGCCCTGTACCAACAGCACCAAGCCGATCGCTCGCCCGACCCATCGCACTACCGCCCGACGGGACCGAGGGAGGGGTGACGGGTGGCCTAGGACGAGCTACACCGGCTCTCCAATGGCATACAGGGTGTCTCGTGAGAGATCTGCGCCCGAATCCCACCCGATACCTCCGCCTCTGTTGATAGGTTGGACACGGCAGAACGCCTCCACGTTTTGCAGCGCCCTAAATATGCCCTTCTCCAGGAACGGGCGGCAATCAACGCGGCGCATTTCCCCGGTAGCGAATGTCACCCGAAGCACATAGCCACCTAGCGGTTCAACGGCGGTGATGCGGGGCGCAAGGTCGATGAGTGCTTCGGGCATGGCGTCGTCAGATTAGCGGGGCAATGGTTTGTGGCGGCTCACCTTCAACAGCGGCGGCCCAAGCCTGTTGCAGCTCTCGTTCCCGTAGTACCGCCCATGCCTTGACGAGCTTCTCCTTCTTCGAGGGGATTGACCCGGCAAGCACTTCTGCATCTGGGATGCTGACTACGATTTCCTCTCCCGCATATTCAGCATGGAAGTGCGGGGTGTGATGCACACGGTTGTCTTGATAGTAGATGTAGATGGTGATGCCGAAGAATTCGGAGATGCGAGGCATGGTGTGATCCTAGCGTCAAGTAGCATTATTGGCGATATGGCCAGAGCATCACTCGCTCTCGATCATCACGTTGTCGGGGCCGAAGGTGCGGTTGAAGGCGCGCATGATTTCGGGCGTGGGCTCGATGACGAAGGCGCGGCTGTGGATGCGCTGGTAGCCGCCGGGTAGCTCGGGCGCCTCCACGTCGAAGTAGAGCTTGCAGTTGCCCCGGTTGGCGTCGCACAGATCGCGGATCTGCTCCAGGTCGGCGCGGAGGTCGCGGCCCAGGTGGACGCGCAGCACGAGCGAGCGCACCATCTGCTCCCGCACCTTCCACATCGGCACGATCTCGTTGACGATGACTTTTAGGTTGCCGCCGCGCACCTCGGGCACGCCGCGCACGAGCACGACCTCGTCGGGGCGGAGATATTGCTGCACGCGGTCGTAGGCGTTGGAGAAGCAGACCAGCTCGGCCTGCCCACGGAAGTCCTCGATGCTGGCGAAGCCCATCGGCTTGCCGCTCTTGGTGGTGCGGTGCTGCACGGTGGTGATGATGCCGCAGAACGACTGCTGCGGGCGCGAGTCCTTCTTACCCCACCCTGGCGCGTTGTCGCTGCTGTACTGCTTCTCCAGCGCTTCGGCGTCGCCGAGCGAGGCGGTGGAGAAGGCGCGCGCCTCGGCGGCGTAGGCATCCAGCGGGTGGCCGGAGATGTAGAAGCCCATCAGCTCGCGTTCTTCCTTGAGCATGGCCGAGCGCGACCACGGCTCGGTCATCGGCAGGTTGGGCTCGGAGGAGAAGCCCGCGCCGTCGCCCATCGCAAAGAGCGAGTTCTGCCCGCGCGCGGCGTCGGCCTGCGTCTTTTGAGCGTAGTACATCGCATCGTCCACGGCCGAGACGAACTGCCCGCGATGTCCCTCGAACACATCCAGCGCCCCAGCTCGGGCCAGGCTTTCGACAGCCTTCTTGTTGACGGCGTGCAGGTCGAGGTGCTTGGTGAAGTTGAACAGCGACGTGAACGGGCCGTGCTTCGCGCGCGTCTTCTCGATGGCCTCGATGGCGCCCAGACCCACGCCCTTGATGGCGGCGAGCCCGTAGCGCACTTTGCCTTGCTCCACCGTGAAGTAAGCGCTGCTGTGGTTGATGGACGGCGGGAGCACGTCAATCTCCAGGTGCCGCGCCTCTTCCAGCACCACCGACAGCTTCTTCGTATCGCCCATTTCGTTCGTCATCGCCGCCGCCATGAACTCGGGTGGGTAGTGCGCCTTGAGGTACGCCGTTTGGTACGCGACGACGGAATAGGCGGCCGAGTGGCTATTGTGGACGACCAAGCCGTCCGCCACAAAATTGTGATCAACCTCGACGGTGAGGTCGTACGTGTCCTCGACGCCGGAGGGCGTGATGGACTCGATGGTGTCCCAGAATACGTCGGAATGGGCGGCCGATCCTAGCCGTGCCGATCCGAAAAATGTAGCGAGCTTCGCTAATGTGCTCCTCCGGAAGCCTTTCTTGTGCTTCGAGCCGCGCCCTTGAAACTCCTTCATCGAGACACCCGACTGCGCTTCTACCTGGCGCCACGCTAGGCCCACCGCCCGCCGCTCGTCATCGACCCAAGCACGGATGTCGGCGGGGATGGTGTCCTTGCTCGTCAGCCCACGCCTGCTGGAGTCTACGTAATCGCGCAGCAGGTCAAGCTGGTGGTCGCGCCCGACGATGTGCGGGGCGATGCGGTCTAGGAATGCAGGCAGCACTCCCTCGCCGAGCAGATGCACCGTCCAGCCGATGCGAACGCCACCGCGATAGCGGAACTGTTTCTCGCGCAATGAACTGACGAAGCCGAGTCGCAGCAATAGTGTCTGCATATCGCGGGCGAGACGCTCGGAGGAGGTGGCGTAGTACGGCGTGAACTGGTTCTTGCTAGCGATGAAGCCGTCGCCCGTCCAGAGGCGCCCGAGGAAGAGCGCAAGGTCGTCATCGCAGAGCGTGAACACCTCGGCGGGCACGAACTTGTCGGTGGCTTTCTTGCCCAGCAGGCCGAGGCTCTCGGCCCAGCGGAAGGCGCCGGAGCGCGTGGGCACGGCAGGCTTCACGCGTACGCCGCCCGCGTTCCACGGCCGCTGCCCCGGACGGAAGCGCGTGTCGCGTCCCGTGCTGAGGCAGACCTCCATCCGGCCATTACGACGCGTGTCGATGCGAGCATGGGTGTGCGGGAACTGCGCGGCGTGTGCAGCGAAGTCGTCGATCTGCTTGCGGTCGTTGCTGTAGAAATACAAGCAGGTGGGGTGGCACGTGTTGCCTTCGGCTAAGAGTCCGGCCAGCGTCACGAGCTGATGCACAGGCCACGAGGCGTCAGTCTGGACCTTGAGCGTGCGCGGTGCCGCGACGCGGTCGCCGGGCTGCAAGTCCTCCAGGTTGGTCCAGCCGTCGAGCGTGCGGAACGGATGGTTGCCCGTGGCTACGATGCGTTTGCCCAGTGCCGTGCGCAGCTCGTAGACGGGCTTGCGGCCGTTCCACATGACATCGCTGACGCGGCGTGGCTGCAGACGCCCATCATCGCCCAGCGCGTGGATGGTGAACGGCTGGCGTGTGCGGAACAGGTCGCCCACCGTGGTGCGCTCGCCTGTGGTGGCGTCCATGATCTCGGTGCTGGCCACGACGCACTTGTTGAAGCCGTAGCCCGAGAACTTCGCCATCATCTCCCAGACGTCCTCGGCCACCTTCTCGTCTACGTTTTGCGCTTTGGCGCCCGCCACGAACTCGGGGTACATGGCATCCACGATGGACTTCTTCTTCTTGCCCATGCCGCGCCGCATGATGTCGGCTTTGCCGAGCGTGAAGCCGCCCATCACCTGCGCCATCTGCATCACCTGCTCCTGATAGACGGGGATGCCGTACGTGGGCTCCAGGATCTCGGCGAGCATCGGGTGCGGGTGCTTCACCTCCTCGCGCCCGTGCTTGCGGTCGATGTAGTTGGGGATGAGGTCCATCGGGCCGGGGCGGTAGAGCGCGTTCATAGCGATCAGGTCGTTGATCGCGTTGGGCTTCAGCTTGCGCATCCACTCGCGCATGCCCGACGACTCAAACTGGAAGATGGACACCGTGTCGCCGCGCTGGAACAGCTCGTACGTCTTCGGGTCGTCCAGCGGGATGTTGTCGAGGTCGAGTTCAACGCCGTGGTTCTCCTTGATGAGTCGCAGCGCGTCGTCGATGACGGTGAGCGTCTTGAGGCCGAGGAAGTCCATCTTCAGCAGCCCGAAGTCCTCCACCCACTTGCCGTCGTACTGGGTGGTCATCACCGTCTCGCCCTTGCTCTTCGACACCGAGACGGGCACGTACTCGCTCACGTCGCCGGGGGCGATGATGACGCCGGCAGCGTGGACGCCCGTGTGCCGCGCCGAGCCTTCCAGCACGTAGGCGTACTGCATCAGCTTGCGGATCTGCGGGTTCGGGTCGTTGACGAGCGCCTTGAACTCCGCCACCTCCTTCATCGCCGAGTCCAGGTTGACCTTCGGCCCCTCGGGAATCAGCTTGGCGATGCGGTCGGCCTCTTGCAGCGGGATCTGCAGCACGCGCGACACGTCGCGAATGACCGACCGTGCGCCCATCGTCCCGAAGGTGATGATCTGGCAGACGTTCTCGCGGCCGTACTTCTGCACCACGTAGTCGATGACCTTGCTGCGCCCCCGGTCGTCGAAGTCGATGTCGATGTCTGGCATCGAGACGCGCTCGGGGTTGAGGAAGCGCTCGAAGAGCAGGTCGTACTGCAGCGGGTCGATGTTGGTGATGCCGAGGCAGTAGGCTACCGCGCTGCCTGCCGCCGAGCCGCGCCCCGGCCCCACGCTGACGCCCATCTCGCGCGCCGCCGTGGTGAAGTCCTGCGTGATGAGGAAGTAGCCCGCAAAGCCCATCTGCCCGATGATGCCTAGCTCGTAGTCAAGCCGCTCCACGACGTGTTGCGGCAGCCCGCCGTAGCGCGGCTTGGCGCCCTCCAGCACCAGGTACCGCAGGTACGCGTCCATGTCGTTGTTGAACTCGGGCGGGATGGGGTAGTGCGGCATCAGCAGCTTGACCATCGGGATGTCGAGGTCACACTTGTCCACGATCTCCCGCGTCGTGTCCAGTGCCTCGTCGCGAACCGTCGGGGACAGGTCGGAGAGCGCGTCTTGCATCTCCGGAATCGACTTCAAGAAGAACTGGTCGTTCTCGAAGCGCATGCGCGTGGGGTCGTTGAACTCGCGCCCGGTTTGCAGGCAGAGCAGCACGTCCTGCGCCTCGCTGTCGGCCTGCTCTACGTAGTGCACATCGTTCGTG
>JBCCMF010000340.1:0-4958 GCA_039026435.1 Bacteroidota bacterium | reverse complement strand
TGGCGGTGGACGAGGATGGGCGTCAGGCTACGCACCGCATTGGCTTGGCCTTGCGGCAGGCAGGTGACGATGGCGTGGCGCGCTACCGCATCCCAGGGCTGGCGCGTACCAACAGCGGCACGCTCCTGGCCCTCTACGACGTACGGCGCGACCAAGGCCGCGACCTGCAAGGCAACATCGACATCGGCATCAGCCGCAGCACCGACGAGGGCGCCACGTGGGAGCCTATGCGCATCGCCCTCGACATGGGCGCGTTCGGTGGGTTGCCCGAGAAGTTCAACGGCGTGAGCGACGCCAACATCCTCGTCGATCCCAACAGCGATGCCATCTACGTGATTGGCTGCTGGATGCATGGCGTGATCGACGAGGCAACGGGGCAGCCCGTCCAGAACCTCACAGCCGACTCGACCGCGTGGAACCATCAATGGCAGCACAACGGCTCCCTGCCGGGCTTCGACATCGAACGGACTTCTCAATTCCTCATCAGCACATCGACGGATGATGGCCAGACGTGGAGCGAGCCGGTCAACGTGACGCGGCAGGTGAAGCGCGCGGAGTGGCACCTGTTTGCGCCCGCGCCCGGCAGTGGCATCGCCCTGGACGACGGCACGCTGGTGATCCCGACGCAGGGCAAGGATGAAAACCAGGTGCCCTTCTCCACCATCACCTACAGTACGGACGGCGGCCAGACCTGGCAGTCCAGCAACCCGTCGTACAGCAACACAACAGAGAACATGGTGGTGCAACTCAGCGACGGCCGCATCATGCAGAACATGCGCGACAACCGGAACCGCGAGAACAAGTCTGACACCAACGGCCGCGCCATCTTCGTCACCGCAGACCTGGGGGCGACGTGGGAGGCGCACCCCACGCATCACCGCGCCCTGATTGAGCCCGTTTGCATGGGCGCGCTCTACAAACACACCTACACGGATGTACACGGCGCGACCAAAAGCGTGCTGCTGTTCTCCAACCCCAACTCGAAATACCACCGCAACCGCATGACGATCAAGGTGAGCTTCGACGACGGCAACACATGGCCGGAAGCGCACTGGCTGCTGCTCGATGAGCTGGCGCTGCAGGGCGGGTACTCCAGCCTGGCCTCGGTGAGTAACGACACCATCGGCATCGTGTACGAGGGCAGCCAAGCGCAGATGACGTTTGAGCGCATCTCGCTCGATGAACTCGGCATTACGGACGCCGCAGCCGAGGCGCAATAGCCCGCGGCTAGGGGCACTGGCTCCTACTTGATCGGTGGGCGGAGTCGGTGGAAGTCGGTGGCCCGCTGGTAGGCATCAGCGACGGCGAGGACGGCGGCGTCTTGGTGGAGGCCGCCGATGAACGAGATGCTGCGCGGCGCCCGTCGCGGTGAGTCGGGCTGGTCGGCGAGGGCGTCGAAGGCGTGCGGCAGGGCGACGCACGGGTGCCCGGTGAGGTTGGTGATCTGCAGCACGCCGCCGCGATACGAGGGCGTCACGATGACATCGACGGTGTCCATGACGGCATGCATGGCCTGCATGAGCTCGGTGCGGGCGCGGTTGGCTTGGAGGTACTCGACGGCGGGGATGAAGCGCGCGTGGCGGAAGACGTTGGGCCACGCGTTGCGGATCTGCTGGACCATCGTGTCGGTGCCGCCGGAGCGGGTGAGGTCGTCGAAGGCGGCGGCGGCTTCGGCGTTGAGCGTGAGCAGCATCGCGCCGAGGCGGTCGTCCTGTGGGAGCTCGACCGGCGCCAGCGTCAGGCCTTGGCCGCGCAGTACGCTCAGCACCGCTTGGTCATGCTCGTGGCCGCGGTAGTCGCCCTCGAACGCGCTGGCGTAGTAGCCGATGCGGAGCTCGCGCACATCGGGCAGGGGGTAGGCGAAGGGCTGCGAGGTGGTGGTCGGGTCGCCCACGTCGGCGCCGTGGATGGCGTCGAAGACGAGCGCGCAGTCGGCGGCGGAGCGGCACATCGGCCCGAGCTTGTCCATCGACCACGACAGCGCCATCGCCCCGGCGCGGCTGACACGCCCGAACGTAGGGCGGTGCCCCGTCACGCCGTTGCGCGTGGACGGCGACACGATGGAGCCCAGCGTCTCGCTGCCGATGGCAAAGCCAACGAGCCCTGCGGCCACCGCCGAGCCCGGCCCTGCCGACGACCCGCTGCTGCCTTGCTCCACGTTCCACGGGTTCTTGGTCGTCCCGCCGAACCACACGTCGCCCCACGCCAGCGCGCCCAGCGTGAGCTTGGCCACGAGCACAGCGCCCGCGGCGTCGAGGCGTTTCACCACTTCCGCGTCTTCGTCGATGACCTGCTCGCGATAGGGCATCGCACCCCAGGTCGTCGGGTAGCCTTGCACGGCCAGCAGGTCCTTGGCACCCCACGGGATGCCGTGAAGCGGTCCGCGGTAGTTGCCGGCCGCGATCTCGCGGTCCGCTTCTGCAGCTTGTGCGAGTGCGCGGTCTTCGGTGAGCGTGACGACGGCTTGCAGCACCGGGTCGTACCGCTTAAGGCGGCGCAGGTAGAGTTGGGTGAGTTCGGTGGCTGTCACCTTGCGGTCGCGGATGAGCGAGGCGAGGTCAGTGACTGGGAGGAAGGCGAGGTCGGCGTCGCTGGATGGGCGCTCGATGCTCGGGCCGTCCCATCCGTCGAGGCGGCTGATCTCGACCTCGGGTGGTGCGGGACGGCCGATCATCGGGTCGAAGCGCAGCGCGGGGGCGACAGCGTTGGGAATCGGCGTGGCACGCAGCCGCTCGAACGTGTCGAGGCGGTCTTGCAAGTCCTCAAGCATCAGCTCGCGCTGCTCCTCCGCAAACGCCAAGCCCATGACCTTCTCGGCCTCGGCGATGACGGCCGTGGTGAGCGTGTTCGCCTCGGCGGCTTTGGCATAGAGCACGCCCGGCCACAAGCTGCCCAGCCCCAGCGCGGCGCTGGCTTCCACAAATGCGCGTCGATCCATCGTGTCCTCCGTGAGTCGTGTGTGCTGCGGAAACTACATCGCGGGCGCCAAAGATGTTAGACGCGGAGTGCTGGCGTGTCAGAAGAGGCACGCGGCTTGTCTCATCAAAATCGGTCCGACGCATGCGGTGGCTCTATCACCTTCAGCAGCGCATGGCGCTCACGCAGTACGAGAGCATCGTCCTGCTCGTCATCATCGGCTTTGCCTTGGTGGGAGGCGGCATGCGCCTCGTCAAAGAGCAGCTGATGCCCATTCCCGAGCCTACCCTGCCTGCCGATCACGCGGCGTTTGCCGCTGCAGCCGCAGAGCTGAACGCCGTGTTCGCACCCCCGTCCGATGAGATCACAGCATCTGAAGCTGAGACTCCCACAGCGCCATCCGACGTGTCACAAACGGCAACACCCAAGCCGAACACATCCCGGAAGGCGCCCGTGGCAAGCGGTCCGGTCAATGTGAATACGGGCACGCTGGCTGAGCTGGATCGCTTGCCGGGCGTGGGGCCTGCGCTGGCGCAACGCATCATCGACTACCGCGAGGCGTACGGCGCGTTTGCTCGCGTGGCCTCGCTGGAGCGCGTGCGCGGCATCGGACCGAAAACGGTGGCGAAGTTCGAAGACATTGCCGTCGTCGAGTGAACCTCAGTCGACGGCGTCGTACTTGGCTTCGAGGAAGCGCTGGCGGTAGAGGAAGTAGGCGGCGTCGCAGACCTTGCTGGTGTAGTACAAGTTGAAGCCGCCGCCCACGACGGCGCCCGCCACGGGCACCACCTGCGCCAGCTTCGCCTTCGTGACGTGGATGCCAATGCTCTTGGCGAGGTCTTTGACGACCTTGGCCACGACGGTATGCTCCAGCGCGTTGAGGGCTTGCCGCTTGGCCACGGCCTGCGTCACGCGGAACAGGGGCGAGAACGTCACCTGCTTGGCCGTCTCGCCCCGCGAGATCACGTCAAGGATTTGCAGCGCGTAGATCCGCTCGTTCGGGTCGTCCAGGTCGAAGCCGCAGTAGGCGGCGTACTCGCCCGCGGCTCGCAAGCTGATGGCCACGAGGCCGATGACATCGGGCACGATGCCCGCGAAGCCTGCGGCGCCTGTGACGGCACCCTCGGCTGCCCCCAGCGTCTTGTACTTCGGGAAGAGGCCCTGCATGAGCGGGTCGATCTCGTCCAGCGTGAGCTGCTGCGCGTCGCCGGGGCCTTGCACGTGCGGGTAGCCCGCCTTAGCGAAGTGGCGGTAGATGTCGTCGCGCCAGATGGAGTCCTGCACGATCTCGTTGATGAGCTGCAGCAGCCCCGTGACGACGTTGTCGATGGTCCAGTCCACGCCGGGCACCTTGCGCATGAGGTCCATCGCCGAGTCCATCGCGCCGTTGATGCTGCCGCTGACGCGGGCCGTCCAGCCGGTGTCAGGCTGCTGCCAGATGTTGATCTCGTGGAGGGCTTGGCGTTCGTAATCCGTCATGGAGCCTGCGGCATAGTGCAACGAGTCGGGCGGCATAGAGCCTATCCGAAAACCCCA
Organism: Bacteroidota bacterium; assembly: GCA_039026435.1. GTDB lineage: Bacteria > Bacteroidota > Rhodothermia > Rhodothermales > JBCCMF01 > JBCCMF01. The sequence goes on along the minus strand of JBCCMF010000340.1, from coordinate 506 downwards.
TCCGGCCTTCGCTTGGCTGCGCAAACCGTGCGCGGCGTTTTGCTGCGCAGTACCTTCGGTTTCTCTGCATCGCCGTAGCCACCGCTACGGCTGCTTCGAGCGCCTTGCTCACGATCTGCTCGCTCAAGCTCGGGGCACGCAGCAGGTTTCCGGATAGGCTCTTATACGGCAGGCCGCCGAAAGGTTGTGCCGAAGCTGAGACGAAGCGGATTGCGAGAGCTAGCGTTTAGCGCTGTTGGCTGTGCCACGGCGTGGGGAAGCCGGAGCCGGGGATGAGGACCGGATACGCGGGCGGCTCCGGCATCACGCGCGGATCTTCGGCGATGAGCGCTTGCAGGTGCACGATGGCGGCCTCCAGCTGAGCGTCCTGGCCGTTGAACGTGGCGTGCGGGAGGTTGTCCACGGTTTGGTCGGGCACGAAGCCCCAGCCCTCGATCAGCCACTCGCCTTCGGGGCCGTAGACGCCGATCTCCGAGGCGCGGGCGATGCCGCCATCGACTTGGCGG
>JBCCMF010000339.1:0-4991 GCA_039026435.1 Bacteroidota bacterium | reverse complement strand
CTCATCTCGCCCTTCCCCATGAACCACGGCCCGTTCGACCACGACGCCCGCGAGCGCGCTCTCGTCATGGCCGCCATCGCACAAGCCAACGTCTTCCTCGATCCCGCGCCCAAGACGCCCGAGTGGAAGGCGATGGCGTGGAGCATGGAGGCCGGACGCCCGACGTTCGCCATCGCTGCGCCCACTGCCGAACTGCCGCCCGCCGTCCACCGCCTCAACGGCGAGGCCGATCTCGAATGGGTTCTGCTCGCGCTCGGCCTCAGCGATGAGGCGTAGCTTGCGTAGCTACTGGTCTAGCGAGCGCAGCAGCCGTGTCACGAAGCGGGTCTGCGGGCGGGCCTCCGCGTAGTCACGCAGCATCTCCAAACTCTCAGCACGCCCCACACCACCGACGGCACGAGGGAAGACGCCCTCGGTGGCCGCGTAGGGTTTGCACCGCTCCAGCCCCCCATTGGGCGGCGCTTCTATCGCGTAGACGATGGTGTCGATGCCTGCGTTCATGGCGGCGCCCAGGCACATGGTGCAGGGCTCCATCGTGGTGACGAGAATGAGGTCGTCGCCGTCGGTCTGCCCAGCGGCGTGCTCCAGGCAGACCGTCTCGGCGTGGGCGATGCGGTTTTGGCGCTGCTTGGCCTCGTTGTGCCCGCGTGCCAGGATGGTGCCGTCGTAGCGCGCCAGCACCGCGCCGATGGGCACCTCGCCGTCGGCCTCACCGCGCCGGGCCTCGTCGAGCGCTTCGGCCATCAGCATGTCGAGCAGTACGTGGGAGAGCACGTGCGGGCTGGGCGATGCAGTCGTGAGCACCGCGTCGAGGTCACCGAGGAGGTCGGCGACGTTGTCGTGGACGGCACGGGCGCCCTCGGCGAAGAAGTCGGCAGCGGTGTAGGCGCCAGTGGCCACGGCGATGGGCACCACGCCCGCTCGCCGTGCCGCCGCCATGTCGTACGGCGTATCGCCGACCATCGCACACGCCGCTGGCGACACATCGAGGCGCTTGGCCGCTTCGAGCACAAGGTCGGGCGCGGGCTTGCTGCGCGTCACCTCCTCGCCATGCACAACGACGTCAGCCTCGGCATAGACGTCGAAGCCTGTGGCGGCCACCGTCCGCTCGACGCCCTGCCGATGTGCGCTCGTGGCGATGGCGATCTTCAAGCCGCGTGTGCGGAGGGCCGCGAACAGCTTGGGGACGCCCTCGAAGAGCACGTTGTCGCTGGCCTTGAGCAGCTTGGCGAAGCGAGCGCGGTGGTTGGCAAGCAGTGCGTCCCGCTCGTCGTCAGAGAACGCATCGCCGAAGAGCGTCTGCAGCAGCATCGGGCTGGTGCGGCCGATCTCGCGCTCGATCCGGCTCGCGGGCATACGGTAGCCGTGCTTGGCGAGCGCCTCGGCCCAAGAGACCGCATGGAGGCCTGTGGTGTCGGTGAGGGTGCCGTCGAGGTCGAGGAGAACAGCGGCGAGGGCCATGCGAGCGGATTGATTGGCGAGACAGAGCCCGAGTATACCGTGCTGCTGCGGTCGCATCGGCGAATCGTGCGTGAACCAACCAGTCCGACGATGCTTCAGGCTATCTTGGCAGCAGAACGTCACGTTTGCGCATACGCTGCGCACTGCCCATGTCCAACTCCCTCCTCGGCGCCATCGAGGCCGGCGGCACCAAGTTCGTCTGCGCCATCGGCACGGGTCCCGATGACCTCTGCGCCGTCGAGCGCTTTCGCACCACCACGCCGGATGAAACGCTGGGCCGTGCCATTGGCTTCTTTCAACAGCACGACGCTCCCATCGCCGCGCTGGGCATCGGCTCGTTCGGCCCCGTGGATCTCAACTCGACATCAGCGACCTACGGCTATATCACCACGACGCCCAAACCGCACTGGGCCAACACGGACTTCGGGGGCACCATGCGGCGTGCGCTGGGCTGCCCGGTCGCCTTCGACACGGATGTGAATGCCGCAGCCCGGGGCGAGCAGCGCTGGGGCGCCGCACAGGATGTCGACTCGGCACTGTACATCACCGTAGGCACGGGCATCGGCGGTGGCTTCATCAGCCACGGACGAGCGCTGCACGGGCTGATCCATCCCGAGATGGGACACATCCGCGTCCCCCGTCATCCCGAAGATCCGTTCCCCGGCTGCTGCCCGTTTCACGGCGACTGCCTGGAGGGCATGGCGAGCGGTCCGGCGATCCACCAACGCTGGGGGCGCCCTGGCGCGGAGCTGCCCGAGGATCATCCCGCTTGGGGCATTGAGGCGCACTATCTCGGGCACGCCGTCGCGACGTTTGCCCTCGTGCTCTCGCCCGAGCGCATCATCCTCGGCGGCGGCGTCATGCACCAGCCACTGTTGCTGGCCCTCATTCGCTCCTGTGTCCATGATGTGCTGGCGGGCTACGTGCAGCATCCTGCCCTCTTGCGCGACATCGACCAATACATCGTGGCGCCGGATTTGGGCGACCGCGCGGGTGTGCTCGGCGCCTTGGCGCTGGCAGAGACGGCGCTTGTGTGAGGTTCTGATGGACGATGTGTACCTGGCGCCAGCTGAGCGTATCGGAGAGGGCGCAAGATGGAAACCCTTGTGCTTACTGGCCTTTGCATGACGCCTTTCGTGTGACGCCCACCATCGTAGTCACCTCATCCGCCGATGCTTCAAGAACAAAGCCGACTGTTCCAACGCCTGCTGTCCCTGGCCGACCTCGTGCTGGTCGCGCTGTGCTGGCTGCTGGCGTACTGGATCCGCTTCGAGGTGCTCACCCCGCCCGAGTGGCTCCCGCTGGAGCGCTACACCGCCCTGCTGCCGCTCGTCATCATCGTGGCGGCCAGCGTGTTCTGGACCACGGGCCTCTACGCCCCCGACCGCGCCCAGCGGCTCTCGCGCCTCGCCCTCTCCATCGCCAAGTCGGTGGCACTCGGCCTGCTTGTGCTCACAGCCGCGCTGTCGTTTTACCGCACGCTCGACTTCAACTTCTCGCGGCTGATGATCATCCTCTTCGGCGCCCTCACGCCGCTGTCGATGATCCTGCTGCGCGCCATCGTGTATGCCATCATTCGCGCACGGCGGCGGCGCGGCCTCAGCACACGGCGCGTGCTCATCGTGGGTGCCGGGCACCTTGGGCGCCGCCTCGAAGACGCCTTCCGCCAGTATCCGTGGATGGGCTTGGAGGTCGTAGGCTTCTTGGATGACGACAAAGCCGGACCGCGCATCTTGGGCTCTATCGACCAGATCGCCAACGTGATGGACCGATTCAAGGCTGACGGAAAAGCCATCGACTACGTCTACATCGCCCTGCCGCTCACAGCCGCAGAGCGGGTCGAGCACACCCTGGCCGTCTGCGCCCCACGGCTGGCCCACGTCTGCCTCGTCCCCGATGTCTTCCAGTTCGACATCATCAACAGCCGCATCACCGACGTGGAAGGCATGCCCGTCATCCACTTGCTGGACGAGGCGCCGCAGGACGGACGGCTCATCTTCAAGCGCGCCACCGACATCGCCTTCTCGCTGCTGTTCTTGCTGCTGATCTCGCCGCTGCTGCTGGTCATCGCCATCGCCGTGAAGCTGTCGTCGCCAGGGCCCGTGTTCTACAAGCAAGAGCGGATGGGCCTCAACGGCCACACGTTCCATATGCTGAAATTTCGATCGATGCCTGTCACGGTCGAGCAGCGCAGCGGGCCCGTGTGGGCCAAGTCGGGCGAGAACCGGGCCACGCGCGTGGGCGCGTTCCTGCGCCGCACCTCGCTGGATGAGTTGCCGCAGTTCATCAACGTGCTCAAGGGCGACATGTCGGTGGTGGGGCCACGGCCGGAGCGGCCGTTTTTCATCGAGCAGTTCAAGGACGACATCCCGCGCTACATGCTGCGTCACAAGATGAAGGCGGGCATCACGGGATGGGCGCAGATCCACGGCTGGCGCGGCGACACGTCGCTGGAGAAGCGCATCGAGTTCGACCTGTACTACATCCAGAACTGGTCGTTCATGCTCGACCTCAAGATTATGCTGCTGACGCCGCTCAAGGGGCTCGTCAACGAAAACGCGTACTGACCTGACGGCCTTGTGCCCCCACACTGGACCTCACCGCTGGTTATCTCGTTCATGTCGATCAACCAAATCGACCACATGTCATGCCTGTGACCGTTCAGTTTGACTTGCCCTACGACCTGCTACGCTCCATCGAGGAAACGCCTGAGGCTTTTGCCCACGCGATGCGTGTGGCCGCAGCCGTCAAGTGGTATGAGACTGGGCGCGTTTCGCAAGGCAAAGGCGCCGAGCTTGCCGGCCTGAGCCGCGAGGCTTTCCATCGGGCGTTGGGCGACTTCGGGGTGTCGGCTTTCCAGGTCACCCCAGACGAACTTCGCGAAGAGCTGCAGCGCTTGTAACCTCCGATGACGTCACGCCATTGGGTGCTCGACGCCTCCCCACTCATAGCGCTCGGCAAAATCGGTCTCTTGCAGGCTCTTCCCACCTTAGCCTCATCTGTAGTCATTCCCGAGGCGGTGGTGGCCGAGGTCAATGCTGGCAGTACGCTTGATCCCGCTAACCTATGGCTGGCTTCTCAACGTGCGGCCAAGATTGCATCTGTGCCGGTCGCGCCTGAGACCGCGCTGCAGCACCTCGGCGCTGGCGAGCGCGCTGTCATCTCCTATGCGCTAGCGCACCCCGGCTTTGACGCCGTGCTGGATGACCGTGCGGCAAGGACGCATGCGCACAGGCTCGGCGTACGACCAGTCGGCACGCTGGGCATCTTGGTCTTGGCAAAGCGCGAGGGCGTGGTGGATCAGGTAGCACCATTGCTGGAATCGCTCTTGGACGCGGGATATCGAGTGGGGCAACCACTCGTCGATGCGGTACTGCGCGAAGCTGGAGAGCGATAGACAGGGCATCACCAGATGGGCGCAGATCCACGGCTGGCGCGGCGACACGTCGCTGGAGAAGCGCATCGAGTTCGACCTGTACTACATCCAGAACTGGTCGCTGATGCTCGACCTCAAGATTATGCTGCTGACG
>JBCCMF010000338.1:0-5018 GCA_039026435.1 Bacteroidota bacterium | reverse complement strand
GCCTTGCAGAGCGAGCTTGACCTGGCCCGCGAGGTCAAAACACTCCTTCCCGGGCTCGATGCGCCGCCGTGCCCACCCGAGGTGACGCAGGCGGTCTTCCGCACCACGCGCCGTTGGGCCTGGGCCGAGCGCCCGCGTCAGCTGCGGCGCCGCGTCGGCAGGTTCTTTGGCAGGGTCTGGCAGCCCGCACTAGGCTTGGGGCTCGTCGCGGTGGTGGCCGTCACCACCTTCTTGCGGCCTGCCCCGGTGGAGCCGCCGCTGTCGCAAGAGGCCGAGGTACAGCAAGCGCTGGCCGAGGTGCAGTGGACGCTGGCCTACCTGAGCCGCGTGGGCCAACAGACGGGCGACGCCGTGCGCCACACCGTGCTGGAGACCAGCGTGGTCACGCCCGTGCAGCACGCTCTCGGCAGCGCCCTCAACGAAGAGAAGAACTGAGGAGGCCGATGATGAAACGTTTGCTTTGCGGCCTGGCGCTGGTGCTGGGCAGTATGCTCGTGCCCAACCTCCAGGCGCAGTCCGGCGACTACGACCTGCACGCCGACCCCGGCTACGTCGATTTTGAACGCTTGTCGGATTGGTTCGGCGAACCGGCGCGGCTGGAGGTCAACATCAAGGGCGCGCTGCTGCGCTTGGTGGCCGAGGCCTCGCGCTACGAGGACCCCGAGCTGTCAGACATGCTGTCGGATCTCAATGCGATCCAGGTGCGCGGCTTCCCCCTTCGGCGCTCCCAGTTCGAGGCTATGGAAACCAAAGCCGATGACTGGGCCAACAGCCTCTCCGATGGCGGATGGGACACCATCGTGCGCGTGCGCAACCGCTACGAGTACGTTAACATGTTCGTCCGCACGCGGGACGACGCTATCGCCGGGATGGTGGTGATGGTGCTTGAGCCCGGCGAGGACGAGACCATCTTCCTCAACATCGTGGGCGAGATTGACCCAGCGCAGATTGGCCGCATCGGCCGCCGCTTCGACCTCGACCTCGCCTACGACAGCGATTACTAGCACGCCGTGCCTCCGCGCTTCGTCTTCTCTTTACCCCCCTGCCCCATGCGTCTCATCACCTTCGCTCTACTCGCTGTGTTCGTCTCCGGCTGCTTCTACTCCCGCGAGATCAGCCAAACCCGGCGCGACCTGGAGCGCTCGTACCCCGGCCTCGAACTCGACCAGCAGGTGGTCGTCAGCATTGGACCGCTCGGGTTGCGCACAGCAGGCTTCATTGCTGGCTTTGTGCCCGAAGAAGACGCGCAGATGGCCGTTCGCTACATCCGCGAGGTCCAGCGCGTGAAGGTGGGCGTGTACGAGGTAGACCGCATAGGCGCCGCACGCGACTTCGACCCCGCCACGCTGCGCCGCTTTGAACGTGGCGGGTGGGAAACAGCCGCCCGCATCCGCGAAGACGATGAGTTGGTGTGGGTGATGTACCGCGAGCGCCGCGACACCGTCCGCGACCTCTACGTGGTCGTGCTCGACGACGACGAGCTCGTCCTGGCCCGGGTGCAGGGCCGCCTAAACCGCCTCATGGAACAGGTCATGCGCGACCACACCGTCTTCGCCGACTACATCGACGTTGACCTCGACTTCTAGCACAAGCTCCGAGCTGTCAGACAAACACTGACACGCTGCACCCCACGCTTGCTGACGCCCGGCATCTACAGGTGCCGATGGGCGCAGACGTGTCCTTCTCGCATCTTGTGCTATGTCTCTTGCCGAACGGCCTATCGCTGGCGGCTGGAACGACACACATGTAGATACAAAGAAGGGAAAACATTACGATGAGACACCGTAGCCTCGCACATCAGATGACCGAGCTAAACCCGATGAGCAGCATGCGCGCCAGCGGCCGATGGAGCCGCTTCGCCAGCCGCATTCGCTCCCGGTTCGCTACGCTCAACGATGAGGATCTTGAGCCGTACATGGGCGACCGCGAGCAACTCATCGGCCAGATCGCAGAACAGACCCAAGCGCCACGCCACGAGGTCGAGGAGCATATCGCCGCCGTAGTGACGGCAGAAGGCGATATATGGATGGCGAAAGAAGCTCGGTAGCACATGGCACGCTCTCCGACCGAAAGCCTATCAACTGTTGAGGACAGCCTCGTGCATAGAACCGCACTCGATCTCACACCCAAAAACATCTTGCTCATCATCAGCCTAAGCGCTGTCTTCATGCTCGGCCTTTCGTTTTTCTTGCCGGAATCGATGGGATGGCTGGGCTGGACGGTAGCTTTTGCCGCAAGCTCCACGCTGGGCATTGCCTTCTGGGCGATCTATCGGCACGCTACCATCGGCAAGCCTCGGAGGAGGCCTGCACGCACGCCACAGCAGCGGCGCGCCGTGGCCGAGTGGTACCGGAACCACAACGAGCAGCCCATCGCCCGGGAGGACGTCACCTGGGCGCGTCAGCCCCGAGCGGCAGCAGACTAGCGCGCCACTGACATTCAAGTTCTGACGGAAGGGAAGGTGGATCGTCGCCTTCCCTTCTTTCGTTGCTGCCGTATCTCTGCCGACCACCAAGCTGTTTCGCGATGCCGTACGACATGATCAACCCGGCCACGGGCGACCTCCTGACCACGCTGGACCTGATGCCGCTGGCCAAGGCTGAAGCCATCGTAGCCAAGGCCGACGGGGCGCAGCGGGCGTGGCAGCGTACGACGTTCGCCGAGCGCGCCGAGCGGATGCACCGCGTGGCCGCCGCCCTCCGCGATAGCGCCGACCGGCTAGCGCACCTGATGGCGAGGGAAATGGGCAAGCCACTGGCCGCCGGGCGCGGCGAGATCAGCAAGTGCGCGGGGCTGTGCGCCTTCTACGCCGATCATGCCGAGGGCTTCCTGCAGGACGAGTACGTGGATACCGACGCCACCCGTAGCCGCATCGTGTACCGTCCGTTGGGGTTGATCTTCGGCGTGATGCCGTGGAATTTCCCGTTCTGGCAGGTCTTCCGCTTCGCCGTGCCCACGCTGATGGCAGGGAACGGCGCCGTGCTCAAGCCCGCGCTCAACGTGGCCGGGTGCGCGCTCGAAACCGAGACGCTCTTCGCCGACGCGGGCTTCCCCGCACACCTGTTCTCGACGCTCCTGGTGGATCACGACGTAGCGGGCGCGCTGATGGCGATGGATGCCATCCAGGGCGTGACGCTCACGGGAAGCGGCCGGGCCGGGCGAGCTGTCGCGGCCACCGCGGGCCGGGCGCTTAAGAAAACCGTGCTCGAGCTGGGCGGCAGCGACCCGTTCCTCGTCCTCGAAGACGCCGACCTCGATCTCGCCGTGCGCCTCGCGGTGCGTGGGCGGTTGCACAACGCGGGCCAGACCTGCATCGCCGCCAAGCGGTTTATCGTGGTCGAGGCCGTGCGCGACGCATTCGAGGCGCGGTTCGTAGACGCGATGCGGCAGAAGACGGTGGGCCCGCCGCTGGACCCGGCTACCGATGTAGGGCCACTGGCCCGCCACGACCTGCGCGACACGCTCCATGAGCAGGTGCAGCAGAGCATCGCGGGCGGCGCCCGCTGCCTGCTTGGCGGCACGCTGCCCGACGGGCCGGGCGCCTACTACCCCATCACCGTACTCACCGACGTGGCGCCGGGCACGCCTGCATACGCCGACGAGCTGTTCGGCCCCGCCGCCGCCATCATCCCTGTCGCCGACGAGGCCGAAGCGATCCGCGTAGCCAACGACACGCGCTTCGGGCTTGGGGCGGTGGTGTGCACGCAAGACGTGGCGCGCGGCGAGCGCATCGCCGCGTACGAGCTGGAGGCGGGCAACTGCTTCGTCAACGCCCTCGTCAAGTCCGACCCGCGCCTGCCCTTCGGCGGCATCAAGGCCAGCGGCTCCGGGCGGGAGCTGTCGGCGCACGGCATCCGCGAGTTTGTCAACGTGAAAACGGTGTACGTGGCGTGATGAAGGAATCGGGAACGGAGAAACCCTGCTTCTTTTGCGCTCGTACCGGACCCTTCTCTCAACTTTCAGAAACGGACTGACCATGCGGAGTACCGGAACGATTGTGCTCGTCGTCATTCTTCTCCTCCTGGGCGTGGCCGGGTGCTCCAGCTTCGGCACCTACAACGACCTCGTAGCCGAAGACGAAACCGTGGAGCGCGCCTGGGGCGACGTGCAGACCCAATACCAGCGCCGCGCCGACCTCGTGCCCAACCTCGTCGCCACCGTTCGTGGCGCCGCCGAGTTTGAGCAGGAGACGTTGCAGTCCGTCACCGAAGCGCGCGCCCGCGCCACCTCGATCAACCTGAATGCCGACGACCTGAGCGATCCGCAGAAGCTGCAGCAGTTTCAGGCCGCGCAGACCGAGTTGAGCGGTGCGCTCGGCCGTTTGCTCCTTGTCTCCGAGAACTACCCGCAGCTCCGCGCCACAGAGGCGTTTAGGGACTTGCAAGCCCAGCTGGAAGGCACCGAGAACCGCATCACCGTGGCCCGGCGGGACTACAACGCCGCCGTGCAGACGTACAACACCAGGGTGCGCCAATTCCCCGGCTCCATCGTTGCAGGCATCACGGGTTTCGACCGCCGCACGCCCTTCGAGGCCGACGCCGGGGCTGAGCAAGCGCCCACCGTGGACTTCGGCTCCTGACCCGCGTGCGCTCCCATAGCCTCCCCACGGTAGTCGCCATCGTGCTCGTCGCGGCCAGCATCTGGACGCCCCAGGTTCAGGCGCAACAGATCCCGTCGTTGCCCTTCGATGGGATGCCTGTGCAAGACCTTGCGGCCATGCTGGCGCCCAGCGAGGAGCGCACGCTCGCCCGCAAGCTCAGCGACTACCGCGACACCACCTCTACCGAGATCGTCATCGCCACGCTTGCCACGCTCGATGGCATTCCCATCGAGGAGTACGCCATTGCACTAGGCCGGCAGTGGGCGATCGGGCAGCGCGACAAAGATAACGGCCTGCTGATCCTGGTCGCCCGCGAGGAGCGCCGCGTGTTCATCGCCACCGGGTACGGGCTGGAGGGCACCATCCCGGACGCCTTCGCGGCGCGCGTCATCCGCAACATCATCACGCCCGCCTTCCG
>JBCCMF010000337.1:0-5035 GCA_039026435.1 Bacteroidota bacterium | reverse complement strand
TCCTTCTCTTGCCCCTCTCCTTCTCTTGCCCCTCCATCCCTATCAACAGATCCATCATTGTCTCACATTGATCAATCAGTTAACATCCACAGGTGACAGCCGTCTCGTTCCCGTCCAGATCGTTTCCTACGATAAAGACGCCATTGAAGATGGAGGCATGCACGCCAAAGTCGTTACGGACGATGGTATTCTGGCGAACGATAGCGTCGAACACGCCCACCAGCCGGACGCCCGCACGCGTTCCGTTGCCGGGTGTACCCTCTGGGGCATCATGCCCACGCACTAGATTCTGTTTAATCCGAGTATCCGTCAAGAACCCGTCTCGGCCACTCCCATCTATGCGGATCCCGTCTTTCCCATTGGGGACAAGCAACGTTCTGATGAACCCAGCCCCCACGTGATTATCTCGGATCGAGGTGCTATCTGCCGCGACAAAGATGCCGTGCCCAGCGTTACTCCCTACGATGTTGCGCCCGTCCTCATCGCCGTCGCCGATGACTGTGTTGGACGCTGTGGACCGGATGTGGATGCCATCGCCGTCATTCCCTCGGGCGAGCTGAGCGAAGTCGTCCAGACCCACGATGTTGGCATACACCTGGGTGCGCGGCCCGGCTATATCGATGCCGTGCGACCCGTTGCCCGAGACTACGTTTTCGGCAAACACGAAGTCTCCCTCGGCTTCACCGGGAAACGCGCCGATGAGGGTTTCCGTGGCGAGGTCTTCGAGCAGGATGCCCTGCTGGGCGTTGCCGCGGTCCTCCGCGCCTGCGGGGTCCAGCCCGACTACGTTGCCGCCGAGCACATTGCCATCGCCGAGGATGCGAATACCCACATCGCCGTTGCTCGAAATGGTGTTTTGGAAGGCCTCGGGGGTTCCGCCAACGCGATTGTGGTTGCCGAGGAGCCGCAAGCCTTCTTGGGTATTGCCCACTGCCGCCCCCCCGGTTGTCACGCCAATAAAATTCCCCACGACGAGCACCGAGTCGGCAATCACGTCTACGCCGCGCGCGCCGTTGCCCCCAATCACGTTGCCCCGTACGATCAAGCCGCCATCGGCTTGCCGTGCGGCGCCGATGAGTACGCCTTGTGCCCCTTGGTTTACCTGAATGCCGTCTCCGCTATTGGCTACAGCTTGCGTACCTGCCGCATTCACGCCCACCCGGTTGGCAATGACCCCGGTGGAGTCTCCGTCAACGGTGATGCCGTTGGCACTGAACCGTGTGTTGCCTGAGATGGTATTGCCGCGGACCAAGAGCGTGCCGTCGGGGCGGCGTAGCGCGCCGATCAATACGTGGGCTGCTACGCTGTCGACCACGACCCCCGTTCCACCGCGGACCGCTTTCCCTGTGGGGTCTAGCCCAATGCGGTTATCGACGACGGCGACCGAGTCCCGCCGGATCAGCACCTCCCCGTCGAAGTGCCCGCTGATGGTGTTGCCTGCGACGAGAAACGTCTCAGAGCCGTCGGCGTGCGGTGCAGCACCCACCCATACTTGGTTGGAGCCGGCTCCCGATGCCGCCTCTATCCGTATCCCGTGCGCATCGTTCGCGCCGTTCTCTTCGACTTGCGCGCCCGCCTCGTCGAGGCCGAGGATGTTGCCCACAATCGCCACCACCTCTGCGCGCTCGCCCACCTGTACTTCGGCATTATCGACATCGCCTGTTGGCGCACCGTTGGATGTGATGGTATTGGGGGCGAGGACCAGCTGCCCATCACTGCGCCGCGCGGCGCCAATGAGTACTCCTGTGCCGCTGGCCACCTCTACACCGTGCTTCTCATTGCCCTGGCTGCTTCCGTCGCCCCCGAGCCCGATGAGGTTGGCTACGACCTGTACGGAATCGTCCCTGATCTCGATGCCACTGAACAGATCGTTGCGGTCACGCCCGTTTGCCCCAATGATGTTGCCGTGCAGCTGAAGCGAGCCGTCGGCCAGGGGTAAGGCACCGATGATAGTCCTGCTTTTCTCAACTCCTAGTGTTCCTCCAACAAGAATGCCCTGCTGCCGATTCCCGAGGGCCTGTGTACCCGTCTCGTCCAGGCCGATGATGTTGTTGACGATGGCGACGGCGCTCGGCGTGCCTATAAGAATTCCCGCACGTTCATTGCCTGAAATCACATTCCCTTCCACCACGAAGGTCCCATCGGGCTGATAGGCCGCACCAACTAGGGTCTGTGTCGAGGGATCGGAGTTAGAGATCTCGATGCCAACGGCATTCCCACTGCACTCCGAACCACCGCACGGCCCGATCCTATTCCCCAAGATGGACGTGGAGTCCGCACCGGAGACAGAGATCCCCATTCCGTTGCCTGAAATCACGTTGCCTTGTGTGCGCTCACCCCCTACGGCGTTCAGTCCACCAATGCGCGTCTGCTTGGCGGTCTCGGTCACGCTGATCCCATCGGCGTCGTTACCTATGACCTCCCCATTGGCCTCTGGGCCGATGAGATTGCCGATAATCCGTGTTTTGTTGCCGTTGACTTCAATGCCGTGCCCTCTGTTACCTGAGATCAGGTTGGCCTCGGCTCCCGGATCGCCAATCTGGTTCTCGTCGCCATCGACAGCGACCCCATCAGATAGGTTCTGCAGCCCGGTAAGCGATCTACCGTCTGGCGAAAGCCCAATGTAGTTGCCAAAGACTCCGTTGTTGTTGCCGAGCAGATGCACACCATGCTGCGCGTTTCCGGCAATCGCGTTGCACGACAGGCAGAGTTCTTCTGTGCGCTTCGCAGCGCCTGTTGCCGCCGGGGCGCTATCGTTAAGCGCCAGCCCCACAATGGCTTCCTTCACGTCGGCTGGAATCAGCACCCCATTGTTTCCATCGCGGATGAAGAACCCCGAGAGTTCGATCTTGTCGTCTTGGATGGTGAAGACGTCGGCGTTGGGATCGGCAGCGCGGACGGTGGTGGTGTCGGGGCCTTCGAAGGAGAACAGCCGCAGGTCTTCGTGGATGACGCTGACGTTCTCAAAGTAGGTGCCGGGGCACACGCCTACCTGATGGTCCACATCGGCGCCTGACACACCGAGTTGGATGGAGGCCGCTCCTCGGCGGGGCTGATCCGAGATGTCGATGACGCACGCGAAGTCGCTCAGCCGGGAGACGATATCTTGGGTGGGGGTAATCTGCCCAGGGCTCACGTCGGGCGTGGCGCTCACGTCCTGCGGCGGGTTCATCACAAAGCGGATCTTGGTCTGGCCGGGCTGGTGGGTGGTACACGGCGCCTCGCTGGTGCCAGGGGCATCGTAGTCGAACTGCAGCCTGAGGGCGAAGGTGACGGTCTCGTCTTCGGCCATCGCAAAGCCCAGCTCAAACTGGATCTCCGTGACGAAGGCGAGGAGGTCGCCATCGGGACTCAGGCCCTGCCGGGTGCCCACGTTGCTTTCGAGGGCGAGGAAGGTGCCTTTGCTCGTCTCTAACTGGAGGGGGAACGCGAGGTCGCGCAGGCGCAGGCCCAAGCCGGTGTCAGCCAGGCGACCATCCATCTCAAAGCGCACGCTGGCCACCTCCCAGCCCCCGCCGATGGCCTGGAACGATCCCGTAGCCACCTCGGTGAAGACGCCTTTATTGGGCGGGCAGATGATGCGCTCGCCCGTGACCATGCTGAGGCGCAGTTCACTGCCCGTGGGAGCCCTCGGGGGCAACTTGATGATGAGGCTCAGCAGGTCGCCGCCATCAGGCGTGTTGAAGGCGCTGCCATAGCTGAAGAAGCCGTTGCCCGTGGAGGTGAACAGGTTGGGGCAGTTCTCTTCGGCGTCGGGGATGCCCACGAGCGAGCCGAACAGACCGTTGCTGGCCAGCGTGCCTTGCGTGACCACCGTCTCCATCAGGCGGCGCTTTCCGGCGGCCTCCTCTAATGCGAAGGCGCGCAAGCCAAACTCCGGGAAGCTGCCGACGACCGTGCCGTCGCCCATATGTACCAAGTCAAGCAGCGTCTCGTTGGTGGCGCTTGTGGTGGCGAGCACGCTGGGTGCGGCGGGATTGCTCACGTCGATAGCCTCGACGAACCAGCCCGTGGGCGGCGCGAAGTTGTTCGCCAGCGTCAGGCTGCCCACAAACGCAGTGGTCCCCGCCAGCGCGATGGCCTGCCCCGAACCGGCCAAGTTGACGCCTCCGAGGAGCGTCGGGGCAGTCGGATCACTCAGATCTACGATCTCAAGCGCCTGCTCGGTGACTACATAGAGCGTCGTCCCCGCCGCGTCGAATTCGAGCGCCAGCGCGTGGGCGCCGGGCGTGTACGTGCCGCGCTGCACAGGCGTCTCTGGCACGGCGAAGTCGAAGATCGCAAGGTCGCTGCTGCCAAAGATGTCGAGCGTGGCGACGACGAGCGTGCCCGTAGCGGCCAGACTAAGCGGCGCGCCTGTAGTCGGGGCGGTGCCGCGTTCCACGGGCGCATCGGGGTTGGTGACGTCGAAGAGCGTGACGCCGCTGAAGCTGCCTACGTACAGGTGGCCGTCGGTGCCACCGATGGTGGTAGGAAAGTCGGCGAAGGGCAGCGTGGCCTCAAAGGTGAGCGCGCCCTCGTCGCCGATGGCGAGGCGCACGGGCTGCTCGGCATTCACGTACAGGTGGCCGTCCAGCGCGACCATCCGCGAGGCAAACTCCAGCTCGGTCGTCACCCGGTCCGCCTCGGTGGGCGCCGCTGGGTTACTCGCGTCGATGGCGCGCAGGGTCTTGTTGTTCGTCTCGTACACCGTCGTGCTCACTACGGCGAGGTTGACGTCGAAGTCGCTGCCGATGCTGCCGCGAAAGACTGGCGCCGCCGGATCAGAGACGTCGAAGACATCAAGCGTCCTGGGCTCGTCGAAGTTGTTGGCGTAGACAGTGCTACCACTGGCCACGAGCTTGCCATAATCCCTGCTGGATCCCGAAACGCCTTGTGCCACGATGGCGAGATTCGCCGGGTCGCTGGCGTCGACGACGGTGAGGCCGGCATTGGCTCGGCTGCGGATGCCGACGAAGATCAGGTTGCCCACCGCTGCGAGATCATCGCTCGTGGTGCCGAGGTCCACCACGCCAACTTGGGTGGGGCTGGCCGG
>JBCCMF010000336.1:0-5045 GCA_039026435.1 Bacteroidota bacterium | reverse complement strand
CCGAGTCGCAGTACGCCATCACGCTGCTCGATGGCACGGAGCAGAGCTACATCCATGTGGGCCAGAAAAACGGCGAGCGTCTGCCCGCCTACCATCGGCTGGATACGTCGGTCCACTACCGCTTCCCCGTGCAGACGGCCGAGGTAGACGTGGGCATCTCGCTCTTCAACCTGTACAACCGCACGAACGTCTGGTACCGCGAGTTCGACCTGACGCAGACCCCTTTCGTGACCACCGACGTGTCGTTCCTCGGCCTCACCCCCAACCTTTCGCTGCGTGTAGACCTGTGACTGCTATGCCCAAGACGCTACTGACGGCACTGCTCGGCCTCTTCCTCCTGGTGGGGTGCGACGCGGTCGATGCTTCCTCCGATGCGCCCGAACTGGTCGTCGAAGCCTTCCTCTTCACCGATCAGCCTGTGCACAACATCCGTGTCACCGAGGCCATCCCCCTCGCCGCGCTGGATGCGGCGGACTCGCTGGAGGTGCCCGTCAACGACGCCACCGTGACCTTGACACGCGACGGCGTGGTCTTCCCGCTTGTATCCTCCGGCAGCGATGGCTTCTACCACTACGCTGGTACCGACTTGGTGGTAGCCGAGGGCGACGCGTTCCGGCTCACGGTGGAGCGCGGCGGCACATCCATCCAAGCGAGAACTGTCGTGCCTCGGCAGCCTGAGTCGGTGGCGCTGTCTTCCGATGAGATCGAGGTCATCCGGCTACAGATTGGCCCGTTTGGCGTCACCAACCCCGGCGGCGCCGACGCCGTGCGCGAGAGCCTGCAAAACGCTCGCATCTCGGTGACATGGGACAATACCGACGCCGACCTTCACTTCGTGGTCGTGGAGAGCCTGAACGATGGCGATCCCGACTACATCTTGCCCGAGTTCGTCCGCGACCAGGCCGAGCAGTTCCGGCTGGTCACCGAGCCGACAGACCTCGGGGTATACGACGTGGACCTGCGCTCGATGGAGACGTTTGGCGACTATCAGGTGATCGTGTACCGCGTCAACGCAGAGTACGCCGACCTCTACGACAGCCGCGAGCAGGACTCGCGCGACCTCAACGAGCCCGCGTCGAATATCGAGGGCGGCCTGGGCGTGTTCAGCGCGTTCGCTGGCGTGGTCCAATTCTTTGAGGTCGTGCCTGAATAGCCAGTATCTGCTGCGGCTCTTGCCCCCTTCGTTACCTGCGGCATGAAGCGGCGTGTTCTGTATGGAGCACGCCGCTTCTGCTGCGCGTCTCGTTCAGCTTTGGCCAGCACCGAGCTGAGGTACATCCACGCCGACTAGCTGAGTGACTCCGAAAAGAGGCGACTCAGCCCTCCGCAGACCCTGTCTGGTGACCGGATTCGTGCATCCGGACATCCCCATACCCTCATGCGGACACCTTAGCCCCACAGTCGCTGCATCTTTGCTGCCGTTCTCTCGCACAGCTTCTCGCGGCTGGCATTTGGCCTGAGCCGCTTACGTCCCAATCACGTTTTCAACCGCTAATCCCATGACTTCAACGATTCATTCGAGCGCGTACCGGACCAGCGCCCTCGCCTGGGTGCTCCTGCTGCTTGCTGTGCCCCTGCGCGCCCAGACTACGGCGCCCGCCGAGATCACGCCAGAGCGCATCGCCGAACAGATTGACGCCGACATGGACCAGCTTGACCTCACCGAGACGCAGCGCGAAACCGTGCGTCCGATCATGGAGTCGGCGTTCGCCGAGCGCCTTGCCGTGATGGAAAAGCATGGCGTAGATCCGGCTCAGCTACAGTCCGGCAAGCGTCCTGGTCTCCGCACCTTGCGGCGCATGAAAAAGGACATGGACGCCCTCAACAAGTCCACTGAAGAAGAGCTTAACGCCGTGCTCACGGATGAGCAGATGGAGCAGTGGCGCGCTATCGAGAAAGAGCGCCAAGACCGGATGCGCGCCCAACTCCGTGGTAAGGGCTAACCCTGCCATCCCACTCGCTGCCGCCCTGTGCACAGCTTCATGCTTTTCCCTGATTTGACCATGCGTACTTACTCACGCCCCTCCCGCGCACCCGTGGTGCTGGTGCCCCTCGTCCTGGCGATGCTGCTCAGCGCCTGCTCGTTCGCCCCGCACATGGCGCAGCCGCAGGCCGAGGCCGAGCTTCCGCCAGACTTCGACCTTGCAGAGTCCGACACGCTGCGCCCGATGACCCAGTGGTGGGCGGTCTACAACGATCCGGTGCTCAACCAGCTGATCGACACCACGCTGGTGCGCAACCTCGACCTGCGCGCTGCCGCGTCGCGCGTCGTGGAGGTCCAGCATCAGTACCGCATCGCCCGGTCTGGGCGCTTGCCCAGCGTACAAGTCGCGGGCGACGTCACGCGGAGCGATACGCCGGCCAACGTCGGGTTCACGTCTGAGCTGCCAGGCCTTCCTGAGCGGTTCGAGAACGAGACGTACAGCATCAGCGGGACGCTGGCCTACGAAGCCGACATCTGGGGGCGCCTGCGCAACCAGCAGAACGCCGCGCTCAGCGAGTTTTACGCCACACAAGAGGATTATCGCGCCATCCAGATGGGCGTGGTGGTCGAGGCCATCGGCACGTACTTCGAGATCCTGGATGTGGAAGCGCAGCTGCGCCTCACGCAGACAAACGTGGAGCTGCTGCAAGAGCGCATCGACCGCACCGAGGAGCGTTTTGCGCAGGGCAGCGTGAGCTCGTTCGAGCTGTACAGCCTGCGGCAGGAGTTCGAGAACACGCGTACCAACCTGCCGCTTCTCGAAGCCAGCCTGAGCGATGCCGAAGGACGCCTGGGCGTGCTGCTCGGCATGTACCCGTCCGAAGCCGCCACCTTCCTCGACGCGACCCGCGCCCCCGACCTCGTCCTGGCGCCCATCCCCGCTGGCTTGCCCTCCGATCTGCTGCGCGAGCGTCCCGATGTGGCGGCTGCCATCCATCGCCTGGAGGCGGCACGGCAAAACATCGGCGCGGCGAAGGCGAGCTTGCTGCCGTCGCTACCGATGACCGTCACGGGTGGCATACAGAGCCCCGACCTGGGCGAGCTGCTCAACACGAGCCAGTACTTCACCAGCATCACCCGCTCGCTGACGGCGCCGCTGTTTCAGGGCGGGGCGCTGCGGGCCAACGTGCGCGTCACCGAGGCGAAGTACGCGCAACTCGTCGCCTCCTACGAGAAGACGCTGCGCACGGCCTTCAACGAGGTACAGGTAACGCTCATCTCCTACGACAAGCAGCGCGAGCGCTACGCCGTGCTGCAGGACGAGCTGGCCTATGCGCAAGCATCCGTGGAGGGCCAGGAGGCGCGCTACCGCAGCGGCGTGGGCGACTACCTGGCCTACCTCGACGCCCGCCGCAACCTCGTCCGCGTGCAGACCACGCTCGCCAGCGCCGAACGCAGCGTAGCCGACGCCCGCCTCGCCGTCCACCGCGCCCTCGGCGGCGCCTGGGTCGAAGACGACCCCGCCCTGTGATTGTGCTTGCGATTCGCCAACACCCCAACGCCTCCCTTGAGGGAGGTGGGCCGCCGATAGGCGGGTCGGTGGGTGTATCTGCGCCATCTCGGATACACCCCCAGCCCTTCGGGCAGCCCCCTGCAGGGAGCAGTCAGGTATGCCACTCCCATTACAACCTCAGTCTCTTCCTACCATGATGAAGCACCTCAAATCCATCCTGCTGATCGGCGGCATCGTCGTGGGCGGCATCGGCATCGCCGCTATGCTCGTCGCGTTCAGCCCTGAACCGCCTCGCGAAACGCCTATGGCCCAGGCCCCGCTCGTCTACACCACGGACGTAGCGGCACAGTCGGGGCAGCTGCGCGTCACGGGCACCGGCACGGTACAGCCCACCCGCGAGGTCAGTCTCTCCGCCGAGGTGGCGGGGCGCTTGGTGTCCGTCTCGCCATCGCTGGTGACGGGGGGCATCGTGCGGGCCGGGCAGGTGCTGGCCACCATCGACCGCAGCGACTATGAGAACGCCGTCGTCATCGCCGAGGCGCAGGTGACGCAGCGGCGCGTGGAGGTGGCGCAGGCCGAGGAGGAGGTGAAGCTGGCACAGGCCGAGTGGGCGCGGCTGAACACGCTGACGGGCGAGACTAGTATGCCCGACTCCTCGGACCTCGGCCGCCTCGCCTTCCGCGAGCCGCAGCTGCAGCTATCCATCGCGTCGTTGCGGAGTGCCGAGGCGCAGCTGGCCGACGCGCAAGCCCGCCTGGCGCGCACGCAGATCAAGGCGCCGTTCAGCGGACGGATCCGCAGCAAGCTGGTGGACCTGGGCCAGTACGTAGCGCCGGGCCAAGCCGTCGCCTCGATCTACGCTACCGATGAGGTCGAGGTCGTCGTCCCGCTCAGCAGCCGCGAAGCCGACCAGATCGAGGGGCTGTGGAGCCGCAGCGGAAAGCGCCTCGCCGCCACCGTGACCACGCCCACAAACGGCGCCCAGTGGGACGGCTACGTCCACCGCGCCGAGGGCGCCAAGGACCCGGCGACGCGCCAGGTGAACCTGGTGGTCCGGGTGCCGCGCCCGTACGTCTCCAGGGCCGATCGGTCGCCCCTCTTGGTTGGCTCTTTTGCGGTCGTCAGCATGCCGGGCACTGCGCTGGAGCGCTACTTCGACGTGCCCCGCGCCGCCTTGCGCGACGGGACGCAGGTGTGGTCCGTCGCCGACGGGCGGCTGGCGATGCACCCCGTGACCGTCGTGCAAGAGGTGGAAGACCGCGTCGTCCTGACCGCACCCAACCTGCCCGACACCTTCGCCCTCGTCCTCAGCGACCTCGCCGTCGTCACCGACGGCATGGCGGTGCGCGCCGCCACTCGCTGAGCGCCTGACTTCCATCGGCCCATCGACCGAACCAACACCACGAGCTGAGTTATGAACGGAGCCATTGCTTGGATGACCCGCCACAAGGTGGCTGCCAACCTGCTGATGCTGACCATCCTCGCGGTGGGCTTTGCCAGCCTCACCCTCATCAAGCAGGAGACGATGCCCGAGACCGCCCTCGACGTGATCCAGGTGCAGGTCAGCTACCCCGGCGCCTCGCCCGAGGAGGTCGAGGAGGGCATCGT
>JBCCMF010000335.1:0-5057 GCA_039026435.1 Bacteroidota bacterium | reverse complement strand
GAGTAACCAGTAGATAACGGAAGCAGCATGGTACCGCTGGGGTCGGACTCGACTCGACCAATCTGCATCGATACGCTTTTATACGCCTCCTCCAAAGAGACCAGAAGCTCTTCTTCTGAGCACGTCCCATTCTGCCACTGACAATGAAAAAGATGAGGGGACTTGATCTCTCGTGCCCTCCATGCCTGCTCTTCTTCGTCATGCACCCCGGCCCAAAACATGTGGACGTCGGCATCGCTCGTGGCATGAATGTCCATGGGCAACAAGAACCCTAGCGCCTCAATCTCCCCCTCAAGACGCCAATTTGCCTCATGCCCATTGCTCAACGCGAGCGTGGCATAACCTATCGTGTAGGCTGCTAGTCCATTTGAATCTGGGCTATCGTAGCGGAAGAGCAGATGAGCCTTGGCCGCTTGCTCAGGAATGCTCAGTCCGCCAGGCGTAATGACACTTCCGTCAGGACCACGAGGGATAGACATTATTTGCTGCCCACGCTGCCATTTACGGGTCTCAGTAAACGGTTCTTCTTCTTCGATCTCTGGCGGTAGATCTGCTGAAGGCATCTGAGCACCACAACCAAAGAGGCACACAATCAATACAATTGAATATACTTTTTTACACATATAAAAAGCCCCTACTAACTAGTCACATCAACACTTAGGAGGCCAATCGTAGAACCATGACTGACCTCCTAAGTCTGTATATAATCATATTCACATAAGGCCTACATACCGCCAGTACCGCCTGTGTAGGAATAGATTCGAGTAGTGGCAGTCACCTCTATCCCAGTTAGGTCTATCTCGTACGTATGAGTACCTGACGTAGTCACAAACCCCGAATTCGCTACCCATACTATCGGGCAGGCTAGACCTGAGGTCTGATATTTCGTTTGACATCCTGATCCCTGAAAGCCGTCCGTGTCATGTGTTGTCGAGACACATGCTGTGTGCGTCAATGAATCCCAGCCAGAAGGCCAGTCAGTGTATTCTGAGGACGCAAAGGTCTTCCCAGTGAAGGCTATGCACGCTCGCGAGAGCCTCTCTGGGATTAGAACTCCAGGCCCATAAGTCGACTCGACTACGTCGCAATTCTGCGAGTTAGGCAACCGTGGTGCAGGTCTCTCAATCTTTCCGGAGCGTGACAGTGACTGAGCCATTGCACTCTGCGCACAGAGGCTGAAGAGCAACAGAAACACCATGCTTGCCATAGCAAGTACATTCTTACTCATAATGCGTTACCTCTTGAGGTTAGTGATTATATAAGGAGGCGCTTAACCTGATCTCACTCTACTACAACACACGCCCCAGCATGATAGTACTATTTTTTTTTTCATTTTTTGCACCCCCCCAGGGCAATTTAATGTTTAGATTTCGCATTTTATGTTTTTTGACATTTTAAATACCCGTACATCGGTATGATATGCGCTAGGTCCTCATCTAGCGTACCGGGCGTCAAACAGGGCTGAGCGCGCGGAGCATATCGCAGGTAAACCTCCCCGATTACGGATTGCTCAACCGCAAAGTGGGAGATCCACAGGCTTCGCTTGGGATGCAAGGGTCCGAGCAACATACCATGGCAAATTCGGACGGCAAGCTGTCTCGTGCATTGTTCGGAGCAGGTACGAGTTCAGCCTCGCTATCGCTTCCGCAGATCACCAAATCGTGAGGCGGTGGCGATTGGGGCGCGCAGGCGGTAGTTTGCACGGACACGCTCGTCTGACCTTGCCCTCTGCTGTATGCAACGCCGTACCAAAATCATCTGCACCCTCGGTCCCGCCTCCAACACGCCCGAAGTGGTCCGCAACCTCATCGACGCGGGCATGGACATTGCCCGGCTCAACTTCTCGCACGGCGACCACGACGACCACCGGCGCATGTTCGACCTCGTCCGCAACGAGAGCGCCCGGGCGGGCAAGGCCATTGCCATCATGCAGGACTTGCAGGGGCCGAAGATCCGCGTGGGCAAGGTGGAGGACGACGGCGTGCTGCTGCACAAGGACGACGCGGTGACGCTGACGTACCGCACCGAAGGCCCTAGCGACGGCAGCCGCGTCTCCATCAGCTACCCCAGCCTGGCTGACGACGTGGAGGTGGGCCGCAGCATCCTCATCGACGACGGCAACATCGAGCTCATCGTCACGAGTATTGCCGGCGACGATGTGCTGACCCGTGTGCATGTGGGCGGCGTGCTCAAGACGCGCAAGGGCGTTAACCTGCCGCACCTCAAAAACTCGACGCCTTCGCTCACCGACAAAGACCTGCGCGACCTCGACTTTGCGCTGGAAATGGGCGTTGACTTTGTGGCGCTGTCGTTTGTGCGGACGGCGCAGGACGTGAGCGACCTCATCTCGCGCGTCTACTCATCGGGCAACCGTGTGGGCGTGATCGCCAAGATTGAGAAGCCGGAGGCCGTGACCAGCATCGACCAGATCATCGCCGAGGCCGACGGCATCATGGTGGCCCGCGGCGACCTGGGCATCGAGATGGCGCTCTCGAAGGTGCCGGGCACGCAGAAGCTGATCATCAACAAGTGTATCGGCGCTACGAAGCCTGTCATCACGGCCACACAGATGCTGGAGAGCATGACGGAGAACCCGCGCCCCACGCGCGCCGAGGCCAGCGACGTGGCCAACGCGGTCATGGATGGCACCGACACGGTGATGCTCTCGGCCGAGACGGCGGCGGGGCAGTACCCCGTGCGTACCGTAGAGGTGATGGCACAGATCATCTGCTCGGCCGAGGCGCACCGCCGCATCTACAGCGACGGCGTCCACTTCCAGACGCAGATCCGCCGCAGCGCCAAGCGCGAGGTGCGCGAGTCGCTGGCCCGCACGGCGTGCAACTTGGCCGAGCAGGTGGGCGCTGTGGCCATCGTGTCGCTCACCAACTCGGGCGCCACGGCCCGCGCCATCGCCAGCTACCGCCCCGGCGTGCCCATCTACGCCTTCACCAACTCGGAGCCTGCCGTGCGCCGCTTCGCGCCCGTATGGGGAACAATGGGCTTTCACATTCCTTACGAGGGCGACTCCGACGCGGGCATCAGGATGGTGCATCAGGCCCTTGTGGATCGCCAGTTGGCTCGCCCCGGCGACCGTGTGGTCATCACCGCTGGGCTGCCGCTCCCGGCCCGTGGCGACACCAACATGGTGCACGTCAGTAAGGTGGGCAGCATGTAGGTAGGCGGCCCGCGCCCGGTGTACTTCCGTTACTCCTCGGCCTCAACCCGCGCTGCATGGCCCGTCCGATACTCCGCTGATTTTCATCCGCCTGCGTACCCATGCACGGTATCGGTCCTTCCACACGCCCGTCGCGCTCGCCCTGGCTGCTCTTGCTGCTCGTCGTGGTGGCGCCGCTCGGCCTCTCGGGCTGCAAGGCGCTGCTCGGCCAGCGGTATGAGAACTTCACCGCCTACTACAACAAGTTCTACCAAGCCAAGAAGCTCTATGGCGAGGGCGTAGCGTCGGTAGAGGTGCCTGACGAGCGGGTAGACCGCGACCGCTTCCTGAACATCTTCACCGCCCCCACCGGGAGCGCAGGGGCACGGTCGTTTGATGAAGCCGTCCAGAAGAGCGCCGATGTGCTGCGCGACAAGCCCACCTCCAAGTGGGTAGACGACGCGCTGCTGCTCATCGGCAAGTCGTACTACTACCTCAAGACCAATGTGGGGGCCGAGCAGAAATTCGACGAGGTGATCGAGCTGGGCGGTGCGCTGGAGGACGAGGCGCGCTTTTGGAAAGCGAGGACGCTGATCGCCCAAGGCACGGGTGGGTCGCTGGAACGCGCGTTCGAGCACCTGCAGGAGAGCCTCAACCGCGACGGCCTGAGCCGACGGTGGGAGCCGATGCTGCTGCTCGCCCTGAGCGAGTTGCACGTGCAGCGCAGCGAGTGGGCACCCGCTGCCGACGCCCTGCAGCAGAGCCTGGACACCGTGCGCGACCGCCAACTTGGGGGACGTGCGCAGTTTCTGCTTGGGCAGGTCTTGGAGCAGTTGGGCCGCTACGACGAAGCCATCGCTGCCTACGAGCGGGTGGCGCGCTTCAAGCCGCTCTACGAGCTGTCGTACGCTGCCCAGTACAGCGCCGTGCGTGTGCAAGGCGAGCACGGCGACGGCGACCTCGCCCTGCGGCAGCTGCGCCGCATGGAGCGCGACGACAAGAACTTCAGCTACGAGACCGAGCTGGCCTACCTGCGCGGCCACATCCTGCAGGCGCAAGGGCGCTACCTGGACGCCGAGGACGTCTACTATGACTTGCTCTACTACAGCGACACGGGCCCGGGCCAGATGGGCGGCCGCATCCACTACGGGCTGGCCACGCTCAACCGCGACGTCTACGTAGACTACGTGCTCGCCTCGGCGCACTTTGACTCGGCCGCCACCACGCTCGGGCGCAGCAGCGCGACGCGCTCAGGCAGCGGCGCCTCGGCTACCGAAGACATCCTGTATGCTGCCGAAGCCGTCACCGACGCCAAAGCATTGAGCGAGGTGTTCAAGGAATTTCGGACCACCTTCGAAGACGTCGTCCGCCTCGACTCGCTCCTCACCTTGGGCTACCTCGACGACGAGGCCTTCGAGGCGCGCGTCTTGGAGATACGCGAGGCCTTGGCCGAAGAGATGGCGCGTGAGCAGGAAGCGCTGGCCAAGCGCCAGGCCGAGCAGCGCTTTGGCGGTAACGCCACCGACAACATCGCGCAGAGCACGGGCAGCCGCACCACGGGCGGCCTGACCACTACCGCCGCCTCCAGCACCGAGGCGGGCTTCCTCTCGCACAAAGACCCCGTCGCCATTCAGGAAGCGCAGGCGCGCTTCGTCGAGATTTGGGGCGCCCGCCCGCTGGTGCCCAACTGGCGGCGGCAGGGCGCCATCAACCTCATCTTGGCCGAGGCCGAGGAGAGCGGCGACCTGGAGGCCCTGACGCTGGCAAACACCCTGACGGCCATCGTGGCTTGGCTGAGCGAGTCGCGTGGCACATCGGAGACGTCCAGCGGCGGCAGCATATCGGTGGCCGTCAGGGTGTTTGCCAGCGTCAGGGCCTCCAGGTCGCCGCTCTCCTCGGCCTC
>JBCCMF010000334.1:0-5058 GCA_039026435.1 Bacteroidota bacterium | reverse complement strand
GTTGGCTTCCTGACCTTCAGCGGCTCGTTGCACTCGTGCACCAAAAGCCAGCCAGGCTGCCCAATCTGGCCCGTGGAAAGCAGAAGCTACAGGATTGCGTCCCCCCTCCCGGGAGCTGGGAGAGTGACAGGGTGAGGGCGAAGAAAGAGGGTGCCGCTGATCCACCTCACCAAAGTCCAACATTCCCTTCGCAGAACACTACAAACAAAACGAGCATCGCGAGCCGCCAACGTCGGTCTCGCGGCCAGGAGCGCGCTGGAAAGAGCGGATGGGCGCGTTCAGCTAACGAGCAACGGCACAGCGTTTCGATACGTCGCCAAACATGAGGCTCGTTAGGTGCGGACATGTGGGCGTAGGACATCCGCTGCGCGTTTCGAGATCGACAAGCACTTTTGGTTCGTTTTGGTGCCATCAAAATGAACGTCCAAGCAAACAAAGCCGCCAGCGATCTTATAACCATTCTGGAATTTCATAGTGCAGCACACCGTTTAACCTTGTCATCCCGAGCGAAGTCGAGGGATCTCCCACTTTGAAGTTGTGCAAGACGCATACGGGGGAGATCCCTCGGCTCCGGCCTCTGCTCGGGATGACAACCTCGATCGCACAATCATTTCCCAGATCTGGTATTACCAGCAGGCCGTGGACGAAGACGCGACCAAGCAGTGCAGACCTGACTGCTGCACCACCCGTTGCCCCCACGCCCGTACGTTGTATCTTGCCGAGGCCACGCCTACCGCAACCCACAGCCCGCATGCTCACCCCCCTCGACCTCGCCATCCTCGCCGTCTACCTCCTCGGCGTGGCGGGCTTCGGCGTGTGGGTGGGCGGCAAGCAAACCAGCACCACCGACTACTTCCTCGGCGGCCGCGACCTGCCCTGGTGGGCCGTCTGCTTCTCCGTCGTCGCCACCGAGACGAGCACGCTCACCGTCATCGGCGTGCCCGCCATTGCCTACTTCGGCACGTGGACGTTCCTGCAGATCACCTTCGGCTACCTCATCGGCCGCATCATCGTGGGGCTCTACTTCCTGCCGCGCTACTTCGAGGGCCAGCTGAGCACCGCCTACGCCTTCCTGGGGCAGCGCTTCGGCGCGCAGACGCAGGCCACCGCGTCCGTCACGTTCCTCATCACCCGCCTCCTGGCCGACGGCGTCCGCCTCTTCGCCACCGCCATCCCGCTCAAGGTCATCCTCGACGTGATGGGCTTCGACGTATCGTACGGCGCCATCATCGTCGGCATTGGCCTGGTGACCATCGCCTACACGCTCATCGGCGGCATCAAAGCGGTGGTGTGGATGGACGTGGTGCAGATGGGCCTCTACGTGGGCGGCGCGTTGCTCTCGGTCGGCTTCCTGATGGGCGCGCTAGAGCCCGGCTGGTGGGGCGCCGCCGTCGAGACGGGCAAGACGCAGGTGCTCGATGTAGCGCTGGGCCGCCCGATGGGCGAGTGGCTCACGATGCCGTACGCGCTCATCACCGCCGTCGTGGGCGGTGCGTTCTTCGGTATGGCCTCGCACGGCACCGACCACCTGATCGTGCAGCGCCTGCTCACGTGCCGCACCCTGGCCGACAGCCGCAAGGCGCTCTACGGCAGCGCCTTCGCCGTCATGTTTCAGTTTGCGCTCTTCCTCTTCGTGGGCACGTTGCTGTGGGCCTACTACGACGGCGCCGCGCTCGACGCCCTGGTCGTGGGCCGTGGCGACGAGATCTATCCCAAGTACATCATCGAGGGCTTACCTGCCGGGCTCTCGGGCCTGCTGCTCGCGGGCATCATCGCGGCGGCCATGAGCACGCTGTCGTCGTCGCTCAACGCGCTGGCGTCGTCCACCATGATCGACCTGTACGAGCGCTTCAGCACGAAGGCGCTCGACGCCGCCAAGGGCCTCACGCTCTCGCGCGGCTTCACGCTGTTCTGGGGCGTCGTGTTCATGGGCTTCGCCAGCCTGTTCGAGGATCGGCAGAACCCCGTCGTAGAGCTGGGCCTCTCCATCGCGTCGTTCACCTACGGCGGACTGCTCGGTCTCTTCC
Source organism: Bacteroidota bacterium (assembly GCA_039026435.1). Lineage (GTDB taxonomy): Bacteria > Bacteroidota > Rhodothermia > Rhodothermales > JBCCMF01 > JBCCMF01. Next base: position 3,031 of record JBCCMF010000334.1, on the reverse strand, counting down.
TGTTGGGCCTGGGCAATGCGCGTGCCCGCCAAGCCGAGGCCATCACCGCGTTGGTGGTCAGCGTGGCGGCGATGGTGCTGCTCTACCTGGGCGCCTGGCACGGCGCCGAGGGCTGGGTATGGGCGTGGCGGCCGGCGGCGGAACAGATTGCGGCCAGCGAGTTGACGCGCATCGGATGGCCGTGGTTTGCGGTGATCGGCACGGCCACGGCGTATCTTGTGGGCAGTGCCCTCGCCCTTCGGCATTCCTCCCGCTAGCCTCGCAGCCTTCTCCACCACCGCATCATGGCTTTCTGGCGTCGTCTGTTCTCGCGCAAGCCGCGCATGCGCCCGGTCGGCAAAACACTAGAGGTGGGCGCGCCCGTAGACTCTAAGGCCGAGTTGCGCCGAGGCTTGATCAAGGCCTCCATCTTCCTCGGGCTCATAGTGCTGACGATGCTGGCCTTCCCGCGCATCTCGCTCTACGAGTTCGCCGTGGAGGTGGGGGACACCTGGAACCGCGATGACCTGACGGCGCCGTTCGACTTCCCGTACTACAAAGATGCCGCCGTGCTAGAGGCCGAGCGCGCCGCCATCCGCCAGAGCACGCGGCCGCGTTTCTTGGAGGTGCCGAACGCCACTGAGCTGATGTACGCCAACCGAGACACCGTGACGGCCCAGCTCGAAGGCGTGTTCGAGCGCTACCGGAGCTTCAAGCTGAACCAGTCGCGCGGCCGCATGGCCGAGGCCGAAGCCGACTCCACGCGCTACGTGGCGCAACGCCGCAACGCCCTCGTCAAGCTGAGCCCTGAGCAGTGGGGCCTCGTCCTCGACGCCTACGCCGCGGGCGTCCCCGAGCTCAGCGCCTCCAGCCGCTCGTTCAACCGCGCGCAACGCATCGACACGAAAGCGCTGGATGCCGCCTGGGATGTGAGTGCGCTCATGGCGCCCCGCACCGTCAATGTCCCGTTCGATAGCCTCTACGCGGACGCCGTCGCCATCTTCAATGACATCGACGATACCGTGCGGAACGAGGAGAAAGACAACCTCTTCGGCTTGGAGGAGGCGTACGAGACGGCGCAACGCGAGTTTGAGGCCCGCTTTGCGGAGGAGCCCGAGGTCGCCTCCGTGGCGCTGGCTATGTTTTTGGTCGTCTTCAAGCCCGCCCTGGAATACCAACGCGCCGCCACGATTGCCGAGCTGAACCGCCGGGAGGCCGCCATCTCCATCACTGAGGGGCTCATCGAGCGCGGCGACCTCATCATCGAGGACGGGCAGCGCGTGACCGAAGAAGTGCGGCGGCAGCTCGTGTCGCTGGAGCGCTCGCAGGCCGATCGGCTGGGCCGGCGCGTGTCGTGGAGCGTGGTGGTGGGGCAGCTCATCCTCGTCATCTCCACCTACGTCATCTTCTTCCTGTTCCTCTACCTCGTCCGGCGCAAGATCTACGCGGACAATAGCAAGATCCTCCTCATCGCCATCCTGTTCGGGCTGCTCATCATCGGCCTCGGCGTAGCCATCCGCTTCACGCCCGACGCGGCGCTGCTCGTCCCCGTCTCCATCGCCGCCATCCTGCTCACCATCATCTTCGATTCCCGTGTGGGCATCCTGGCCACCATCACGCTGGCGTTTGTGGGGGCGCATCTGCTGAGCTTCGACTTCGAGTACGCCTTCGCCACGGCTTTCGCAGGGGCGTTGGGCGTCTACAGCGTCCGCGACATCAAGAACCGAGGCGGCTTCTACCTCAGCGCGGCCGTCGTCTTCCTGGGCTACGCGTTCATCCTGCTGGCGTCGTTCCTCATCGAAGACTTGCCCTACACCCGCAACGCCGTGCCGTGGGGCGAGCTGGGCTACGGGCTGATGTTTGCCGGGGCGAACGCCGCACTCTGCCTCTTCGCCCAGCCGCTCTTGTGGGCCTTCGAGCGCGGCTTCAACATCACCACCGACCTGACGCTGCTGGAGCTCTCGGATACCAACCGCCCGATCATCAAGGAGCTGAGCCTGCGGGCAGCAGGTACGTTCAACCACTCGCTGCAGGTGGCCAACCTGTCGGAGGCGGCAGCGCAGGCGGTAGGGGCGCACGCACTGCTGGTGCGTGTGGGAGCGCTCTACCACGACATCGGCAAGATGGAGAAGGCCGAGTACTTCATCGAGAACCAGCGCGGGGGCGAGAACCCGCACGACCGCATCAAGCCGCGCATGAGCGCGCTCATCATCGCCAACCACGCCAAGAAGGGCGCCGAGATGGGCCGCGAGATCGGGTTACCGCAGCCGCTCATCAACTTCATCCTGGAGCACCACGGCACCACGCGCGTCGAGTATTTCTACCGTCAAGCCATCGAGCAAGAAGGCGAAGACGCCGTGCTGGAGTCCGACTTCCGCTACCCCGGTCCGCGTCCGCAGTCGAAAGAGACCGCCATCCTTATGCTCGCCGATGGCATCGAAGCTGCCTGCCGCAGCCTCGACAACCCCACGCTCAAGCGCGTGGAAGCGCTCGTGGACGGCATCGTCAAAGCCCGCATCGCCGACGGGCAGCTAGACGACACCGACCTCACCTTCCGCGACCTGGCCAAGATCAAGGAGACGTTCGTCTCCATCCTCATGGGCATCCACCACGTGCGCATCAAGTACCCCGGGCAGCAGCAGGACGAGGAGCCTGCGCAGGTCGCTGTGGAGGAGGCGAAGCAAGGTGTCGAAGAGGAGGAGATCTGGGACGTGATGGAGGTCAAAGACCCCGACGAGGCCCCCGCCACGCCCGAAGCGAACGGCACCGCCAGCCCCTCAGCCGACGGCGCCGTGCCCGATGTTGCGGAAGAGGCGCCTGAGCGCCCCGCCTCATGACGGCCTGACGGCGCACACTGCCGATTAGTCGCGCGAGAGGAACAGGCTGAGCACGTACCAGAAGAGTAGCGCAATCGAGGCGAAGAGTTCGAGGATACCTCAGTTTCAAGCGGGCTGTAGCGTGAGCCGGCCAGCGGGATCTTGCGGTTCACCGGCGGGCCCTGGGGCAGCCGCGGACCGACAAACATCCCCACCGCCAACAGCACCAGGTTGGC
>JBCCMF010000333.1:0-5061 GCA_039026435.1 Bacteroidota bacterium | reverse complement strand
CGCTTGAAGTAAGCCGTACGACACAACGCTATCGTCGAGTAAGCGCGCCTGCTCCACCATGAAGAGCGCCGTCGTTGAGTTGCCGAGTGCGTCGTGCGATTGCGCTTGGGCAAACAGTAGCCCGGCCTGCGTGGCGCCGAGTTGGGCGGCCCGCTCATACTGCCCCAGCGCCTCCTCATGGTTGTCGGCGTATGCCGCCCGAAGCCCTTGCAAGAACGCCTGTTGCGCCTGTACGGTCGCCTGAGCGTAAGCGGGTGGCCCCACGAGCAGCGCAGTCAACAGGAGTACAAAAAACGCACGCACAGGCATCCTCGGCAATTTCCCGAGCGAACGATACCCCGCCGAGGCAGGTTTCGCGCGTCCACTGCTCAGTTCGTTGACAAGTCCCTGGCTAGCTCATCGTTGTACTCATCGGCGACCTCTTGGGCCATCCAGTAGGGCACACTGCGCTGAGTAAGCCCTATAGCCCCCAGGCCGATAGACACACCGCCTGCGCCCATCAGCAACCCGCCAATGATTTGTGGTCGCATTGACGTGTCGAGGTTGCCCGCGCTGTCAAAGCCTCCGCTAGAGCCAAAGAGCAAGGCGCCCGTGATGACGCTGAGCCCGCCCAGGCCGATGGCAAGGTGACGCGTGCGCTTGGTTCGTTTAGCGCTTTGGGCTAGTGCATCCTGGTTGGCAAGGGCGAAGAAGTCGCTCTCTGACAGCCGCGTGTAGCCTCGGTAGGCCGTCCAGTGGCGCGAGTCGCCCAGCGTCACCGTGCCGCCGTAGCTGTCCACAGCCTGCAGGCCGGGCAGTTCAATGTGTAGGCTTGTCTGGTTGAAGGCTTGCTGCACGTCCGGCGGAAGCAATGTATGGTCCTGTGCCGCGGCGGGCACGGGAACGAGCATAAACAGAAAAAGCGTGGTGGTAACAGCACGTAGCATGAGAGGGTAGAGGTTTTCGTGACGAGGGCATGCGGCACGCCGCGGCACGAACCAAGGACTGTGCCCAACACCTCGCCTCGACGATGTGGATCATGCGGCACGCTGAGCGCGGCCACACGGTGGGCTCGCCATGTCTGATGTCTCCGTTCGGCTACGTCCTGCGTATGGCCATCGCTACACAGGCGATCACGCCTGGGCAATGCTGAACAGGCTACTCCATCGGATGCTCGCTCAGCAATTCCTCTACCGTGTAGAAGACCTTACGGTCCTCGGTCTCGGCACGCACGCGCGCCACGGTCTCTGGCGAAACAGGCGCCGCCTCGTTGCCGAACGAGTTGCGCACGTACGTCAGCACCGCGGCGACTTCGGTGTCGTCCATGAGCCCGCCGAAGGGCGTCATCGGCACGTTGCCGGGGTACTTCTTGCCGTTGACCTCGATGGGACCCATCAGCCCGTGGAGCGTGATCTTGATGAGCCGATCCTCGTTGCCCGTCACCCACTCGGTGCCCGCGAGAGGCGGGAAGCCCGAGGCGCCGAGCCCCGTGCCGTCCATCTGGTGACAGGTGGAGCAGTAGCCCTCGCGCTGGTACAGCTCCTGGCCCGCAACGAACAGCACGCGGGCGTCGCCTTCGAGGTTAGTGCTGATGGTCTCGTTCTGCTGCTCCGTCAGCGACTTGCCGCTGAGGTGGGCCAGCGCTGTGGCATGGGCATCCGTCATCCAGTCGTCGAGCGGACGGGTGCTCGCGGCCTCCACGATGGGGATCCCGACCTTGGGCGGAAGCCACGACGCGGCCGTCATCGCCTCCAGGCGCACCCTGCCATGATCGTCTTGCGCGGCGGCCATCAGCAGGTCGTCTTGCGCACTCACCTGATGGCCGCTGTAGCGTAGTACGCGCACCGCCGCCGACCGCACGCGGTGGTCTTCGGCATTGAGCAGGCGGCGCAGCAGGTTCTCGTCCACGGCGTTCAAGCCCCACGTCACCCAAAGCGCTTCCAGCAGATGCCGCTCGTACATCAGGTCGGACTCATCGAGCGTCTGTGCCCACGTGTTGATGGCCGACTGCACCTCGACGGCATCGCGACCCCGCAGCTCGCGGCGGGTGCGGTAGCGCGTGCGGTATTCGGGCAGCGTGAGGTTCTGCAGCAGCGTGTCGATGGGCGCATCGGCGATGAAGGCGGGGCGCACGAGCGGGCGCGACGGATAGGTCACGCGGTAGATGCGGCCGTGGACGTGGTCGCGCAGCGGATCGCGGGCGTTGTGCTGCATGTGCCCAATCAGGATGTTGTGCCAGTCCACGATGTACAGCGAGCCGTCGGGTGCGATCTCCAGATCGACGGGCCGGAAGTTGCCGTCGCTGCCTTGCACCATGCTCTGGCGGAAGGTGAGGTCGTAGCCTGTGCCGCTTTCGTCCACCTCAAACTGGCGCGTGCCCAGGAAGCCGATGGTGTTGTTGTAGATCAGATCGCCCTGCACCTCGTCGGGGAAGTGGCGGCTGGAGATGAACTCCAGGCCGGATGTCGGCCGCACGCGGTCGTCCGGGTCGATGAGGTTTTCGGTCATCTGCGTGCTGACGCCGTAGCGCGGCTTGACCGAGCTGGGCATCATCCAGCGGACGGGCGGCCCGGAGGTCTCGGCGAAGAAGTCCTGTCCCCACTCGTCGAAGGCGATGCCCCACGGGTTGGGGATGTTAACCTGCGCCACGCGCTCCAGGTGGCGCCGCTGCGGGCTGTAGCGGAAGAAGCCGCCGTTCGTGGCGCGTACCGGCCCCCACGCGGTCTCCACGTTGGTGTGCAGGAAGATGCCCTCGGCCATGTAGATCGCGCCCGACGGGTCGGCGACGAAGGCGCTGATGGCGTGGTGCGTGTCGTGGTCGTCGAAGCCGCTGAGCACGACGTCCTTCGTGTCGGCGCGGTCGTCGCCGTCGGTGTCGCGCAGCACGACAAGGTCGGGTGCTTGCGAGACGTAGACGCCATCGGTGGCGATCTCGAAGCCGATGGGCAGGTGCAGGCCGTCAGCCCAGATGGTGCTCTTGTCGGCCTTGCCGTCGCCATCGGTGTCTTCCAAGATGACGATCTTATCGTCGGGCTTGGCGTCGCCGGGCTTGTAGTGCGGGTAGCTGGGCAGGGTCGAGACCCAGAGGCGCCCGGCGTTGTCAAAGGCGAGCTGGACGGGGTTCGCGAGTTCGGGGAAGTCTTCTTCCGAGGCGAACAGCTCGATCTGGTAGCCTTCGGCCATAGAGAACGTCTCCAGCGCCTCATCGCCGTAGAGGTAGCGCGCCGCCACGTTGGCGCCGTTGACCTCGCGGAAGTTGGTCTCCACAGGCGGCAGCGGCCGCGTGCGCGCATCGGCAGCGGCTACGTCGAACGGCAGGCCTTGCGCCGCGTGCCAGATGGCCGTGTCGCGGTTGGCCGTCATCTGGCGGATTTTCTCGATCTCGTACGGGTAATTGTCTGGGCCAAAGGGGTTGTAGCGGCGCCCGTTCACGTGCACGCCGTTCGGGATCTTGAAGTCGTTGTGCCAGAACCAGTTTTTGTCGAGCACGGCCGTGCGGATGGCCTCGTAGTCGGCGCTCTCGGCGTGTTCGGCCTCGCCGAAGAGGGTGTTGGCGAGCAGGTCGGCCAGGCGGTCGTAGCCCGTGTCACTGAGTTGCAGGCCATCAATCGTCAGCGGCTCGTCAGTGGTGTCGTACCAGCGGTTGGTGGGCACAAACGCGTTGACGAACGGCACGCCATGCGCCGCTGCCACCTCGCGCATCGCCTCGGTGTAGAGCTGCAGGTTCTCGTTCTCCGTGAAGCCGTTCGGCAGGTCGTACCGTGCTGAGAGGTCTTCAAAGGCGATAGGAGAGACGAGCCCCAATTGCGGCGCCGACGTCCCGTTGTACTGCTGCGCCTTGGTGTGGCGGATGAACGCGTCGAGTTCGCGCTTGAACGGATCGAGGCCGTCGGGACCCGAGAACGACTCCGGTCCGCCGAAGAAGCCGAGCACGATGTCGGCGCCCAGCTGCGTCATCCACTCGTCGTCGGTGGGGCGGTGGCCTTCGCTGCCGGAGTCGGTGGCGAGGTCGGTCTGGTACTGCTGCGCATTGGGGAAGGCCCACGGGTCGTTGCGCGACGAATGCGGCCGGAAGCCCGGCGTGTCGCCCGGGTCGGCCATGTTGCGGACGGTGAGGTTGTGCTCGGGGTAGCGCGCGTGCAGTTCCGCCTCGAAGTGTCCGGAATGGATCATTCGCGACGCCACGTTGCCGCCTACGAGCACGATGGTGGCGTCATCGGAAAGTTCTACGTTTGTCCCTTGTGGCGCGCAGCCGATCGTCAGGAGGAGTGCAGTGACGGCGAGGCAAGCCCAGGGCGGATGGCAACGAAGCATAGAGGCGCATGTCAGGTTCAGCGTGCTCAGGTGGATAGCCCGAGCGGGATCAGGTCTCAAACAACGTGTTAGCACGGCGAATCGCAAGTCCCAGCGATCTCCCAATAATTATTCGAGGTCGCCAATTGTATTTCCGCTCGCCACGCGATAGACTCCGGCGGTGTCCTCTTCAAGTCAGTAACACTCTGCAGTCATGGATCTGGCCATTCACAACTGGATGAAAGTCGAGCCGCTGGAGGCCGCCGTGGCGCGGCTGGCGAAGTACGGCTACAAGCGCATCGAAATTCAGGGCGAACCCTATAAATACGACGCGACGGAGGTCAAGGCGCTGCTCGACACGTACGGCGTGGGCTGCTGGGGCTCGGTGACGCTCATGCTGGAGGAGCGTAACCTGCTGGCCAAGGACGCAGCGCAACGCGCCGCCTCGGTGCAGTACGTCAAGGATTGCATCACGATGGTGGCGGAACTGGGCGGTGAGGTGATGTCGGTTGTGCCCGGCACCGTGGGTAAGCTGGTGCCGGACGCCACGCCCGACGAGGAGTGGGGCTGGGCCATCGAGACGATGCAGGACATCTACGCGCACAGCGAGCCGCTCGGCGTGCGCCTGGCCATCGAGCCGATCAACCGCTTCGAGACGTATTTCATCAACCGGGGCGACCAAGCGCTGGCGCTGGCCGAGGCCGTCGGGCCCAACTGCGGCATCTGCCTCGACGTCTTCCACATGAACATCGAAGAGGGCGATACCTTTGCCATGTTCGAGCGCGCTGG